>JBKDYW010000106.1:0-3099 GCA_046308575.1 Verrucomicrobiota bacterium | reverse complement strand
GGCGACCCACAACACGCGCGAACTGCTCAAGTTGGAGCTTGAGATCAAGCTCGGTGAGCTCGGAGAAAAATGGCATTTCAGCTCGCTGGAGAAAATTTTCATCGAGAACCGCATCTATCGCGACATCGAGGAATGCGAGACATGGGAAGCGGTGATCAAGGCGATCGACAAGGGCCTTAAGCCGTTTAAGAAACTTCTCAAACGCGAAGTGACCGAGGATGACATCGTGCGTTTGACCGAGATCAAAATCAAACGGATTTCGAAGTTCGATTCGTTCAAGGCCGATGAGGAGATCAAGGGCTTGGAAAAGGCGATGGCCGAGACGGACAAGAACCTGCGCAACCTCACGAAGTTCACGATCAAGTGGTATGAAGAGCTTGGCAAAAAATACGGCAAGGGCCGTGAGCGCAGGACTGAGATTGCGTCGTTTGAAAGGGTTGACCGCATGCAGGTGGTGGCCGCAACCGAGACGCTCTATGTCGACACTAAGAATGGCTTTGCCGGCTATGGCTTGAAGAAAGATGGCGAGCCTGTCGAAAAATGTTCGAAGCTCGATGATGTCATTTCCTTCACTCAAGACGGCAAGATGCGGGTGGTGAAGGTGGCTGATAAAGTTTTCGTGGGGCAGAAGCCGCTGCGAGTGACGGTGTTCCGCAAGGATGAGGATTTGATTTATTCGATGATCTACCGCGATGGGCGTGATGGTCCTTTGATGGCCAAGCGTTTCACCGTGGGCGGGATCACGCGCGACAAGGAATATGACCTCACGAAGGGCAAGGCCGGGACGCGGGTGGTTTATTTTGCCGTTCACAAAACCAATGAGGAAAGTGCGGCTCAGATGCTGCTGGTGCACCTCAAGCCGGCGCTGCGTATGCGCAACCTGATCCGCCCGCTGAGCTTCTCAGAGTTCGGCATCAAGAGCCGTTCAAGCGCGGGCAATCTCGTGACCAAGCATCCGGTCGAGAAAATCGTGCGCGCGCCGAAGGACTATGATCCGGATCTCGGGGCTTGAGCGACTCTGGTGAAGAGTGCCGACCAAGTGGCGCTTGAGGCTGGCAACTCGCCGTCGATCATCTTCGCGCTATCGGGAGCTGACGACTGAAGAGTGGGCTGTGAAATGGTTCTCCATCATACCCAAGGTGGGACAGTGGGAAAACACTCTTAGCTATGACCATCCGAGCATTCCTCCTTTCAGCGTTTCAGTTTTCAGCACTTCAGCTTTTACCAAAAATCTCCCCTTTTCCCCTTTCCAGACCGGCTCCCCAGTGTATTCTACGCGTTAGGTGAAAAAGCAAATTCCTAGCATTCATTCATTATTCGTTTTATTTGCAAGCATCGTGCTGACCGTTGTCTTAATCACCGGCAGCTTTGTCACGTACGCCCAGCCGATCAGTTCGACCGACATGCAGAACATCTACTTGGACCGGATTTTAAGGTTTGGCGTTCCGATACTTTTGCTGCAGACCGCATCATTGATTTTCACATTTACTGACAAGAGGCGCGATGAGGCCTAGGCTGTTAGAGTGCTAGTGTCTTAAACTGTCGATGCGCAGCGCGGCGAATGTGAGCCAGCAACTGCGCCGGTTTGATCGAGCGAAAGCGAATGCTAAGCTGCCTATGGAATTGCAGAACCTCCTCAAGGAGTCTTGGAATGCGCAAACGTGACGGACATTTTGTCAATTTTTGCACACTGACCCCATTTTTCCCGCGTGCCACCAACGACGCGTGCGATCCACCAGCGAATGGATCGCCGGATCTGTATGCCATCAAGTCCCTCATCGACAGGTGGTTTTCACCATTCCCAAACTGCTGCGCGGCATCTTTCGCAAACGTCGTCAGTTACTTTCTCTTCTGTTCCAAAGTGCGATCGATACCCTGAGCCAATCCTTTCGTCTGCAACTCGGACTTGCCGAGGGCAAACTCGGGGCCATCGCCGCCGTTCATACTTTTGGCGATTACCTCGTCTTCCATCCCCATCTTCACGTGCTCGTCGCCAACGGCTTGTTTGCCCCCGACGGGCGCTTTCACTGCCTGCCACACGGAGCCATCGGCCCTATGACCGAGTTGTTTCGCCATCGCTTCCTCGCCATCCTCCGGGAAAAGAAACTCATCAGGCCTAACAAACTGAGCGATATGCTCGGTTGGAAACATTCCGGATTTCACGTTCACGACGGACGTGACGACCTCATCGCCGCTGACAACCACGACGGTCGCAAGCGACTCGCGGAATATCTGCTGCGACATCCATTCTCGCTGCAGAAAATCACCTGGAACGCCACCAGCAAAACCGTCATCTATCGCTCGAAGCGCCATCACAACACCAAACGCAATTTCGAAATTTTCAAGGCTCCTGACTTCATTGCTGCCGCCCTCTTGCACCTGCCTCCCAAGGGTCAACAAACGGTGCGTTATTACGGCGTTTATTCTAACAAAGCTCGCGGACGAGTCGCGAACAAATCACCGTCTTTGATCACTGAGAGTGCTGTTAGTCCTACAGCTAGGTCTGAAAATCAAACATCAACACTCGGCAATTATCAATCGGAACTCCTGCTTGTCGAGCCGCCACCCAAGCGCAGCGCTCGACTCATGCGCCCTTTGTGGCGTGATCTCATTCTACAAGTCTGGGGCGGCGATCCTCTCGAATGTCCCTGCTGCCACGGCACGATGAAAATCAAGCGGCCTGTGCTGCGCCGCGAGGAAGTCGAATTCTTTCTCCGCCTGCATGGACTCTGGGAAGGTGTGGTGCATTTACCTCGACCACCGCCGCCACCCTTCGACATCGAGAATCTCCAGCGCATCGTGCCGCCCTGGCGAGCTATCAAGGAATGGATCCCTGATGAAGAACCCAATCTCGATTGGTTCAATCGTTCAAGTAATCCATCGAATCCCGACCCCGATGGCTTCGACCAACGCCAAACATGGAAGCCTGCCGAAATCCATTTGGAAGACGGCAGAATCTTGGTTCTCGATTAGAACTCATAAGAGTAGGACAGGTCGCTCAGAACTAGACCCCGCAGCAAAACGAAAGCCGCAGCAGGGCGGGGGAGTTGTGCCCTTAAGTCTGCAGCCGTTACCAAATGAACGGAAATGAGCGTCTTC
>JBKDYW010000105.1:0-7682 GCA_046308575.1 Verrucomicrobiota bacterium | reverse complement strand
ACCACCCGGTCCCATTCCGAACCCGGAAGTGAAACGCCACAGCGCCAATGGTAGTGGGACGATAGGTCCTGTGAGAGTAGGTCGTCGCCAGGTATATGCCCGGCACTTTGCAAAATACGCAAAGTGCCGGGCTCTTTTTTTAGGGGGGGCGGGAAATGCCTGTTCGGCACAGCGCCTCGATGTAGTGCTCCCCTGTAAGTTGGACAGCTTTTATTGTTTATTAGGCTGCTAGTTGGCATAGGTGTTGGTGGTATTGGTGAGGTGATTTGTATTTGAGTCTTACAGGGGAGCACTAGATCGGCTCCTTGAAGACACGGGTGGGCCGCCCGCGCCCCTCTTTTGAAGAAGTCTCTTCATCATTTCCCAATGACTGTTGACTTCTCCCTCACCCCGCCATGAGCAGGCCGATGGTGGCGGCGAGGGCTAGGGTGGGGAGGATGTTCCATTTGCGGAAATGGAGGAGATAGAAGAACACCGCGGCGATGGCGATGGAGAGAAGGTTTGTTGCGGTGGCGTCGGGTTTGATCGTGTGCCATGCGAACCAGACGGCGAGGTTGAGGATGACGCCGACCACGGCGGCGGTGACGGCGGAGAGGGCTTGATTGAGGCGTGGGTGGGTGCCGGCGCGTTCGATGAAAGGGGCGCCGCCGAAGATGAAGAGGAAGGCCGGCATGAAGGTGCACCAGCTGGCCATCAAGGCGGCGAAGCAGGCCATGAGCAATGGCGGCAATGAGCCGGCTTCGTTCCATCCGCCGAGAAATCCGACGAATTGCAGCACGAGCACGAGTGGGCCGGGGGTGGTTTCGGCGAGCGCGAGGCCATCCATCATTTGCGCGGGCTGGAGCCATGCCTCGGTTTCCACTGCTTTTTGCGCGACATAGGGCAGCACCGCGTAGGCACCACCGAAGGTGACGCAAGCGGCCTTGCTGAAGAACCATCCGATGCGCGTGAGCACATGATCAGATCCCAGCAGCGCAAGGCACAATGCCGGTGGTGCGAGCCAGATCGCAAGCCAGGCGGCGCAGCGTGAAATGGTTTTGGAAAATGTTTGTTGTGCCAAAGCGGTGTTGGCATCGGGTGTGGAAATGGTGGATCCGTTTGAAATGTCACGGGCTTGCCACCAGCCAAAGATCAGCGCGGTGAGCACGACCAATGGAAAAGGAAGTTTCAGAAAAAATATCGCGACGAAGGATAATGCGGCGATGATTTGCAGGCTGCGTTTGCCGAGGATTTTTTTGCCCATTCTCACCAAGGCCGCCGCAACGAGCGCCATGACAGCAGGCTTCAATCCATCGAATGCTGCATCGACCGCTGGAATGGATCCGAACCACACATAGGCGATGCTGATGGCGAGCATGATCAATGCGCCGGGAAGCACAAACAGGGCGCCTGCAAGGATGCCGCCGCGTGTGCCATGCATGAGCCAGCCGATGTAGACCGCGAGTTGTTGGGCCTCAGGGCCGGGCAGCACCATGCAGTAGTTGAGCGCGTTGAGAAAACGGCGGTCGTCGATCCACGGGCGTGTTTCGACCAGCTCGCGGTGCATCAGTGCGATTTGCCCAGTGGGTCCGCCGAAGCTCAGCAGCCCGATGCGCAACCACACGCGTGCAGCTTGCGCGAGAGTCGGCTTGGTGGGATCGGCGTGCTCCATTTGCCGCAAGCCTGATCGGATGCGACGAGACATGCAAGCTCGCGGGCTTGCGCGTGCTGCGCGAATCGCGGAGGATTTTCCCATGCGCAAGCAGCAACGCGCCGATCATCTTTTACGCCGGCTCGAAGAGTTGTATCCCGAAACGCCGATTCCGCTCGACCACAAGGATGCCTACACGCTCTTGGTGGCGGTGCTGCTTTCGGCGCAGTGCACGGATGTGCGGGTCAATCAAGTGACTCCGGCCCTGTTCGCTCTCGCGGACAACCCGCGCGACATGATGCGCGTGCCGGTGGAAAAAATCCGTGAGGTCATCCGCCCCTGCGGATTGTCGCCCCGCAAGTCGGCGGCGATATCGGAGCTTTCAAAAATCCTTGTCGAAAAGCATGGCGGCGAAGTGCCACAGAATTTCGAAGCGCTTGAGGCCTTGCCCGGAGTGGGCCACAAGACCGCCTCGGTGGTGATGGCTCAGGCGTTTGGAGTTCCGGCCTTTCCTGTTGATACACACATTCATCGCTTGGCAAAGCGCTGGAAGTTGAGCGCCGCAAAAAATGTCGAACAGACCGAGCTTGATCTGAAAAAGCTCTTCCCACGCGAGTCATGGAACAAGCTGCATTTGCAGATCATTTTTTACGGCCGTGAACATTGCACCGCGCGCGGGTGTGATGGGAAATCGTGTTTGTTGTGCAAAGAGGTGAGGTAGAGAGTTTCAAGTTTCAAGTCTTCAGTTTCAAGAGGAGACAGAAGAAGCTAGAAAAGAGGAAGAAGCGGCTTCATCTTCGACCTTGGACTTTTGACTTTCAGACCTTCGACTCTCTTCCTTTCTGCTTTCTGTTTTACCCCCTCATGCGTTCTTCGATTTCTTCGGCTTCGATGGGGATGTTGGCCATGAGGTCGGTGTTGAAATTTTTGCCGATAAGAAAATCGTTTTCGAGGCGGATGCCGATGCCTTCTTCGCGGATGTAGATGCCGGGTTCGATAGTGAATAGCATGCCTTCGGCGAAGGTGGCGTTCGGCGGGCAGACATCGTGGACATCGAGTCCGAGGTGGTGGGAGGTGCCATGCATGAAGTATTTTTTCACGAGCGCCTTGTCGGATCCTTGCGCGGCAGCGTCCTTGGCTGAGAATAGTCCGAGGTTGACCAGTTCGCGTTCCATCAATGAGAGGATTTGTTTTTGGTATTCGGTCGGGTCATTGCCGGGGCGCAGCAGATCGTTCGCGCCGCGAAACACACGCAGCACTGCATCGTAGACCTGACGCTGGCGTTTGCTGAAGCGACCGCTGACCGGAACGGTGCGCGTCATATCGGCATTCCATCCGCCCCATTCGGCCGCGACATCGAGCAGCACGAGGTCGCCCTCGCGGCAAACTTGGTCGTTTTTCACATAGTGCAGCACGCAGGAATTTTTTCCCGAGCCGATGATCGGCGCGTAGGCGAATCCGCGCGATCCGCTGCGCACAAATTCGTGCAGGAGCTCCGCCTCGATTTCCCATTCGCCTACGCCGGGCTTGATGAAGCCAAGCAGCCTGTTGAAACCCGCCCCGGTGATTTCGCAAGCGCGGCTGATCATTTGAACTTCCGCCTCATGCTTGATCATGCGCAGTTGGTGCATGATCGGCGCGAGTCGCTCGTAGCGGTGCAGAGGGTAAATCGCTTGGCACGATTTGATGAAGCGCGCGTTGCGGGTCTCGACCAGCAGCGTGGCGCGTGAATGTTCGTTGGTCTCGAGCAAAACACGATCCGCTTGCGGCATGAGGCGGTGGAAAATGGAGTCAAAGGCACTGGTCCATTCGACTCGTGCGATACCGGTCAGTTTTTTCGCATCATCTTTGCTGAGCTTTTCGCCCTCCCAGACTGCGATGTGTTCATTGGTTTCGCGGATGAAAAGAATCTCGCGGTCCTGTGGGTTCACCGCATCGGGCATGAGCAAAAGGATCGTTTCTTCCTGATCCACGCCGGTGAGATAATAGAGGTCGCTGTTCTGGCGAAAGGCCATCGTGCCATCGGCGTCGGTCGGGTAGACATCGTTTGAATGTAGGATCACGATGCTGCCGGGCTTGAGGCATGACCTCAGCCGCTCGCGGTTGCGGGTGAAAAAATCGGGGTCGACGGATTTGTGGCGCATGACCTTATCTCACGCGAGATGCCGCAGGCGGGCAATGAGGATTTTGGGGGGAAGAGGGGAAGAAAAGCAGAAAGCAGAAAGGAATAGGGAAGCGTTTGAATCGCGAAGGAACGCGAATGGCGGAGATGAAGAATCTGCTCTTTCTTATTTCAGCATTTCAGTGTTTCAGCTTTTACTCACCATCACTTCTTCTTCTCGATGGCGACGAGGGTGATGTCGTCCATCTGGGGGCCTTCGCCGGTGAAGTGGCGGAGTTCCTCTTGCATGCGGGTGAGGATGGCTTCGGCGCCGAGCGGGGCGGTGTTGCGGAAGCATTCGCACATGCGGTCCATGCCGAATTCCTCGTCATCGGCGTTGACCGCTTCGCGAACGCCGTCGGTGTAGAAGAGCAGGCAGTCGCCTTGGTGGAGTTCGATTTCCTGATCCTTGGTGACGCGTTCGAAGACATCGCCGTCGTCGACGCCGAGGGCGAGGCCGGGTGAGCGCAGGAGTTCGACTTTGCCTGTCTCGTGGCGGTAGAGCAGGGCGGGGTCGTGGCCAGCGCGGGCGATGACGGCCTTGCCATTGTTTTCATCGAGGATGCAGTAGGCCATGCTGATGAACATGTCCTCGCGGATGTCGGGGAAGAGTTGGCGGTTGACGATGGCGAGCGCGGCGGCGGGAGAGGATTTTTCGCGGGCGACCGAACGCAGGGCGCTGCGGCACATGGCCATAAGCAGTCCGGCTGGGACGCCCTTGCCCGAGACATCGGCGATGGCGACGCCGAAGCGGTTGTCGCCGAGTTCGAGGTAATCGTAGTAGTCGCCGCTGATGATGCGTGCGGGGAGGTTGGTGCCGCTGATGCGGAAACCGGCGAGCACCGGGTTTTCCTGGGGCAGGAGCACGCGTTGGACTTCGCGGGCGTTTTGCAGCTCGTTTTCCATAGCGCGTTTCTCGTGGGCCTCGCGGTGGACGCGCGCGTTGCCGATCGCGAATGACGATTGTTCGGCGGCTGAGCGGAAGACCGCGAAATCATTCGCGGTGAAGGCGCCGTCCTCGTGGCGGCGGGCGACAACGAGCACGCCAAGGTCGCGTCCGGCATGACGCAAAGGTGCTAGCAGCGCGGTGACATTGTCGGTGTAGCTCATGAACGCGTCGTGAAATGACGGATGGCTTTTCACATCCTCGACCTTGATCGCTTCGCCGGCGGCGAGGCAGTGGCCGAGGATGCCTTCGTCGGCGGCGACGCGCGAGAGCCGCAGGTGGCTTTCGAGGGCGCGCGGGTCGCGTTCGGCGCGTTTGAGCACCTCGACAGGCACGCCGATGAGGGGCGGGCAGTCTTCCGAGATGTAGGACGGAATGAGAAATCCGTTTCCGGAACCGAGGAAATAGATCGCACCGCCGCGTGCGTTCACGACCTTGTCGATGCCGTCGACGATGATTCTTGAGAGCACCGAAGAGGACGGCTCGTTTTCAATCGCGAGGCCAAGTTCGCGCAGGAAGGAAAACATCCGCTGTTCCTCGCCCTCGAGTTCGTTGAATTTTTTGCGGATGAGTCGGTTGCGCCGGCGCTGGTTGTGGAGCGCGAAGACAAGGATCAGCACGGCGAGCATGAACACCGCGAGCGCGACCAGTGGAGAGTGCTGCAGCCCGGGGATGTTCATGGAGTCCGATTGGCTGATGATTAGGATTGCGTCTGTCGGCCGGCCTCCGGCGACTTGGCGTCATTGCCAGTTTCTTTTTCCAGCATCGAGACCACGGCGGAAAATGCCTGCTCGTTTTTCTCGTTGAGGGCGGACAGCTTGCGATGGGCTTCCAGCACATGGAGACCGCTCGCGCGTGGGTCGGCAGCGGCGGTGGCACCGATCGGTTTGAGTTCGCTGCGGATCGCGCCGAGCTTGCTTTGCCAGATGGCGGCCGGCGGGTCTATTTCCATGAGGAAGTCGAGGCCAAGGTCTTCGAGCGAGCGGCGGTTGCGTTCGTCGGCGCTGGCGATTTGAAGCCCGCCGCCATCGACCGCCGAAAGTTTTGAAGCCATGCCGGCTAGGGTGCCCATGAAGGTCGAGTCCATGCCCGTGCACGCGTCGAGGTCGACGACCACACGCTTCTCACCAGCACCGATTCGCTCTTCGGCATACGCCTTCATCAGCGGGCTGTTGCGAAAGGAACCTTTCCCTTCGCAACGGATCCAACTGAAACCATCAAAGACTCCAACGATAATGGGATGATCGGCAGGCACAAGAGCGTGGGGGCATGATTCATACACCCGACACATAAAACTAAAATCGCCCGCGCCAAAGGTCAATCATGCATCTTGAAAATCGCGTGGGATGGACAAATTTGAACCGCGAAAAGCACGAAATTTCACGAAGGGGAAAGGTGGCGGACGGGGGAAGCTTGCTCCACGGTTTGAGCTTAAGCATGGGCCGTTCACTCCCACAGGTACGAGTGGTGGCTTTCGATTTCACGGCCGCCGCGTTTGAGGGTGGCCTTCCACGCGAGGACGCGGCCGCCTTTGAGGTAGTCGTTGCCGGTGACGCGGAACTCCGCTTTGCCCCTGCGGTCTGATGATGCGAAGCGCTGCCACTGCCGTTTCACTTGGCTGGCGGTGGAGCCTTGTTGGTATTCGAAAACAATTTCGACTTCACCCTTGCCCGCTCCGGTGGGGTCGCTCCAGTGCATGGTGTAATAATGCCCAAGGCGGTCGTTGCGCTCAGCGGCGGTGAGGACTCCATGCAGGCGCCGCAGTTTTTCCATGCGCACCATCGGCTCGTCGGTTTCCGGGGCGGAGAAATCGCGCATGAAGAACGAATCCACCTCAAGTGAACTGCGGGTGCTGCAGCCGGTCAGGCACAGGATCACCAGAAGGCCGGTCAAGCATCTCATGGCGATGATTCAAGCGACGGAAAAAAGAAATTCAAGGCGCATCCGCCGGTCGATGTCATTTGACCTAGCCCCGTTTCCTCGGCGAGGATGTCGACACCGTCCATGAGTGAGAGCCCCCTTTCGGAGATCAAACTGGAATTCGACACGCCGCAATTCCTGCACGCGCTTTTTGCCAACGATCCGAAAAACCTTGGCTATCTCGAGTCGGTGTTGGGCGTAAAGGCGGTGACACGCGAGGGTTGGCTGGTGCTTGCGGGTGAGCCAAGCTCGTTGGAGTCGGCACGCGCGGCCTTTGCGGACCTTGAGCAGGCGCTGCGAAAAGGTGGGCGAATCGATGTGCGCGATTTCCAACTTGCGGTCGATGTGGCGGCGCGCTCGGAAAAAATCGGGGTCAATCAACTGGCAGAGGTCAAGCTCGTCGGCTCGCGCGGTCGCAAGCCGGTGATGCCAAAGACTCCGTCGCAGTTGGAGTACATCCGCGCGATCGAGAGTCACGATGTGGTTTTTGGTTTGGGTCCGGCGGGCACGGGCAAGACCTACCTTGCGATGGCGATGGCGCTCACGCTGCTCAAGCGGCGGGTCATGCAGCGAATCGTGCTGACCCGGCCTGCGGTTGAGGCTGGCGAGGCGCTGGGTTTCTTGCCGGGCGACTTGCGTGAAAAGGTCGCGCCCTATTTGCGGCCGCTTTACGACGCGATCCACGACATGCTCGATCCGGATGAGGGTCAGCGATATCTCGAAGAAGGCACCATTGAAATTGCGCCTTTGGCCTTCATGCGCGGGCGGACGCTATCGCGTTCATTTGTCATTCTCGATGAGGCGCAGAACACCACGCGCGAGCAGATGTTCATGGCGTTGACGCGTTTGGGCGAGGACTCGAAAATGGTCATCACCGGCGACAGCTCGCAGGTGGATCTCAAGCCGGGCGTGCGCTCGGGGCTTGCTGAGGCCGAGCATGCGCTGCAGGGCGTTGAGGGGATTGCCTTTCAGCGATTTTCGCAGGCCGACATCATCCGTCACGCGGTGGTCGGGCGCATCGTCGA
>JBKDYW010000104.1:0-9606 GCA_046308575.1 Verrucomicrobiota bacterium | reverse complement strand
ACCACCCGGTCCCATTCCGAACCCGGAAGTGAAACGCCACAGCGCCAATGGTAGTGGGACGATAGGTCCTGTGAGAGTAGGTCGTCGCCAGGTATATGCCCGGCACTTTGCAAAATACGCAAAGTGCCGGGCTCTTTTTTTTATCATGTATGGGCTGATCGCAAGCAGTGCTGCATCGATAATTTTTCCGTGCTTCGCACTTGTGCGATGGGCTTTGGGCTGATTACAACCAACCCATGACGCGCCCTCAGATCGAACGCTGTATCAAGATTTTTATCGTCGCCCTTGTTGCGACCTTTGTGTGGACGGTCACCAAGGTGCTTGAAATGGTTGGCTTGATGTAACGATCGCGCGGTTGCGCGCGGTCACTTCCAATCCACCGCAACCTCGACGAGCTTGCCGGTCTTGTCCTTGTATTTGAGATGACCGTTTTGCACGGCGTATTCGTGCACGCAGCGTGTGACTTTCACATCGTAGGCGCAGTATTCCGCGATTTTGCGCAGCGGGGCGAAGTCGCCGGTTTTTTTGTGTTCCTGCCACCAGCGGAGGGCGTCGAGGCCGTCGCCTGATTTGCCGGTGCCAAGAGTGGCCGAGGCGACTGAGTCGAGCTTGAGGCGGAAGCCGACGATTTTTTCGAGTTCGACCATCATGTCGAGGTTGATGGTTTGTTCGGCCAGCGTGTGGAAGACATGGGCTTGGAGCACCGGGTAATCGAAGTAGAGATGATTCCAGCCAACCACCAGATCGGCGCGCACGAGTTCGTCGGCCAAGCGGTCGAGCTCGCGATCATTGTAGATCTCGTAGGCGTTGGTGGCGGTACTGTAAGTGACAGCGACCGAGATGCCCATTTTGTCCTTATGGGAAGAGCCCCCGACATCATTGAAGCTGCGTTGGGTTTCCAGGTCGAAATAAACGATGTTCCGCGCGGGCACGGGCTCTTGATAGAGCTTGTGGTGATGGACGGCAAGCAATTGCCTGTTCATGTGCGGTTGTTGCTTGACCCCGGGCCTGTGGCTGGGCAGTGTCGCGCCCCGCTGCGGTGATCAGACAACTCCGCCGCACACAATCCAACCACCCTACAATCTGCCATGGCTGCGAAAATCTATACCACCAAGGATGCGCCGATCGCTCCGCTCAAAAAGAAAACTCTCGCCGTGATCGGCTTCGGCTCGCAAGGCCACGCCCACGCGCTGAACCTCAAGGACAGCGGACTTAATGTCATCGTCGGTCTTTACAAGAAGTCGAAGTCCCGCGAGGTGGCCAAGAAGCTTGGCTTCAAAGTTATGGACACGGCCGATGCTGTGAAAGCTGCCGATGTCATTTTTGTCGCCACTCCCGACACTGTTATTCCGGCAGTGTATGAAAAGGACATCGCACCGAATCTCACCAAGGGCCAAACCCTTCTTTTCTCGCATGGTTTTGCGGTTCACTTCAAAACGATCAAGCTGCCGAAGTTTGTTGATGTCGTTCTGGTTGCCCCCAAAGGCCCGGGTCACACCGTTCGTTCGCAGTTTGTCGCGGGCAAGGGCGTTCCCGGTTTGATCGCCGTTCATCAGAATGTTTCCGGAAAGGCCAAGCAAACCGCGTTGGCATGGGCCAGTGGCGTTGGATGCGCCCGTGCCGGTGTGTTTGAAACCAACTTCCGGGAAGAAACCGTGACGGACCTTTTCGGCGAGCAAGTCGTGCTCTGCGGCGGTGCCTCGGCTTTGGTGAAGGCCGGATTCGAGGTTCTCGTCGAAGCCGGTTATCAGCCGGAAATGGCTTATTTCGAGTGCTTGCACGAGCTCAAGCTCATCGTCGACTTGATGAACGAGCAAGGCATCGCGGGCATGCGTTTCTCGATTTCGGAAACCGCCGAGTGGGGCGATGTCAGCGTTGGTCCGAAGATCATTGATTCCTCGGTGAAGAAGCGCATGAAGCAACAACTCAAGGAGATAGAGTCCGGCAAGTTTGCCAAGGAGTGGATCGCCGAATACGCGAGCGGCTACAAGAAGTTCAACGCCATCCGCAAGAAAGAAGCCGCCCATCCGATCGAGAAGGTCGGCGCCAAGCTTCGCTCGACGATGAGCTGGATCAAGCAGAGCAAGATCAAGAAGGGCGCCAGCCAGGCGAGCTTCACCTCGAGCTCGAAGTAAGTTGATGTATTTTATCAAAGCCCGATCCTGTGCTGCAGGGTCGGGCTTTTTTTTCGTGATTGGCGGCCTCTGGGCGACGGATTGACAAGGGGTGGGCTTGGCTTTATCAAACTGCCATGTGCGCGCTTCATCGGATGATTTCATTCGGCATCGCGATGATGTTGATGGGGTGCGCGAATTTTGGCTCGCAGAATTCGTGGCAGGTGGCGGTGGATCGTCAGGCTGCGCAGCTTGGTTATCGCAATTGGATCGTGATTGCTGAGGCGTCGTATCCCGCGCAGAACCGTCCGGGATTGCGGCAGGTCGTGGCCGATGTGGAAATCCCCGAGGCGCTCGACTATGTGCTGCGGGCACTTGAGCGAACTGAAAACCTTCGTCCGCGGGTGTATCTGACGCGTGAGTTGCGCTCGGTTGAGAATGATTTTGCACCGGGCATTGATGACATGCGCAAGCGGATCAATGGCGCGCTTCATGGGCATGAGGCGGCGGAGTTGGAGCAGCAGTCGTTGATGACGCTGCTTGAGGACACGGGCCGAAGTTTTGATGTGTTGGTAATCCGCACCCGGAGCGCGATGCCTTACGCGTCGGTGTTTCTTGAGCTGCAACCCGGTTACTGGGATGAGGCTTCAGAATCTCGCCTGAGGGATCGGATCCAGCACGAGCGGCTGCAAAAAGTTTTGCGCCCGGTGCCTTGAGGTGCATGATGGCGCGGTGAGCCGAAAAGCAGATCAAATGCGTGAAGAGCGGGAAGCCGCTTGGGTTGGTGACGCGGTGCTGGCCTTGTATGCGAGGCAGTTCGTTTTGCGCGAGCGCAGCACCATGGATGGCGAGTGGTTCACGCGCATGACCTCCAATGATTTCCTCTCCGCATTCGGAAATCCCACCCGAGTCGAGGCATCGATCGGAAACCTGTATCTCGAGGGAGGTCTCGAATCAGCCTTCGGCTGGATGGATGAAAATCTGGTTCCGCTTTTCCGCAAGCAGAACGCTGCCAAGCGCTGAATGCGTGGGCGATCGTTTTTCGCCGTATCAGAGCCTCACATAAGGCTCGGCAAAAACCATGAGCCCTGCGGCGCTCTGAAGTTTGCTGACCACGATCACCTGGAGGCTGGTGCCGATTTTTGCCACCGCATGATTGACCACGATCATGGTGCCATCGGGCAGATAGCCAACGCCCTGATGATCTTCTTTGCCGGGTCTTACCAGCGCGATGCGCAGGCGTTGACCGACCTCGACCGGAGGACGCAGGGCCTCGTCGAGTTCTTGCAGGTTGAGGACATCGATGCCGCGCAGTCTTGCGATTTTGGCGAGATTTTCGTCGCTGGTCATCAGCCGCGCTCCAAGGAGTCGGGCGATTTCCACAAGCTTGTTGTGAGTCGAATCGGGCAGTTCCGGCGATGATGAATCGTGGATGGAAACCTGGATGTCGTTGGATTTTTGCATCGCTTCGAGCGCATCGAGGCCGCGTTGGGCGCGTTGCTTTGAGTCGCTATGTGGGGATTGCGCGAGTGTTTGCAATTCGTCGAGTGAGAAGCGCGGCAGCACCAGGCGCCCATGGAGGAAGCCCGAACGCATGACCCCCGCGACACGCCCGTCGATGACCGATTCGGCATCGAGCAGGATTGGTTGGCCTGAGGACGAGTCCTCGCGAAAGCGCACATAGGGAATCACGAAGGCGAAGTCGTCGCGGTTTCCGCGGAGTGCGAGCACGGCACCAAGGAAGCCGAGACTCGCGAAAAGCGTCACATCAAAGGCAAGGCGCAGGGCGTTGACGAGTGCCTCAGCATTTTCCCGTTTTTCCAATTCATCGCGAAATGAAAGTTCGATCAGACTGGAAATTTGCACCCGCGTCAGCAGCCACGCGCAGAGCAGCCCTACGGCGAGGCCGAAGGTGGCGGTCGAGAAACCGCGCAGCGTGAAGCCGCGGATGAGGGACTCGATCCAGATGAAGAGCCCGGCAACAAACAGTCCGCCCACCAGCCCGGTGGCCATCGAAACCTCGAACATGGTGCCGCGCGTGCTTAAGGCGATAGCGATACCGGCTGCCTCACAGATCAGCAGGTAGGTGAGCCGGGCGATATTGATGGATGGGTGGGATGCCATGATGGGTTCGGACGTGCCAGTTTCCCCAATGCCCCTCGGGTTCGCAAGATCAAAGGCCGCCTAGACACCGTGCTCGGCACAGACTCCGCCGGTCGGATCAAATCCGGTTGTCAGCCCCAAATCACGGTGCTAGCTTCGATCAAACCCGGTGTGTCGCATCCTCCATATGTTTGAGAAGCGCAGGTGGACTCGAGCCATCCTGCAGGTCGCGTGCATTTGTGTGTTGTGCGTTTTTGCGCCGGATGCTCGCGCGGCGGTCGGCGCTCTTGATGTGGTGAAAATCGAAGGCCGGGATTTTGTGTCGGTTGCGAGCATCAAAAAATTTTACGGGTTCACAACAATGTCGCGGAAGGGCAATTCCCTGATTTTGGAAATCCCGAAAAAGCGGCGCATGACCCTGACGATCGGCTCGCGTGAATGCCTCATGAACGAAGTGAAATTTGTGTTCACTCATCCCGTGATGCTCTCGGGGGATACGGCATGCATCTCGCGCATCGATTTCGCGAAGTTGGTTGATCCGGTTTTGCGTCCGCGTTTTATCAAGAATGCGGAAAATTTCAGCACGATCATCCTTGATCCCGGGCATGGCGGAGTGGACGCGGGTGCCACCAATTCGCTCGGCACCGAGGCGGTGTACAATCTGAAGGTGGCGGCAATGACCAAGCTGATGCTTGAGAAGCGTGGATTCAAGGTCGTGATGACCCGCGAGAGTGATCGATATCTATCGCTTCAAGAGCGGGTAAATCTGGCAAATGCCAGGACGGAAAACTCGTTATTCATCAGCATTCATTTCAATGCGGGCGGCAGTGAGGCTCGTGGCATTGAAACATTCACGCTATCGCCTGCGGGAGTCTCGCATTATGGCAGGGACACCATCGCCTCGGATTACACTGAGCGGGCTGGTAATGAGCATGATTCTGCAAACGTCGCTTTGGCCACCGCGGTGCACGGGTCTGTCTTGCGAAGGTTGGGCACAAATACCTTTGATCGTGGTATCAAGCGCGCGCGTTTCAGCGTGCTTTCTGGCGTAAAGCATCCGGCCATTTTGTTTGAAGGTGGATTCATGTCGCACCAGCGTGAAGCGCGGCTGATTCACAACGAGAGATATCAAAAGGCGATTGCAGGCGGAATCGTTGATGCGATTGCGAGGTATCGCAATGCTCTCAAGCCAACGGGTGCTGTTGCGATACCAAGGTGAAATGCGGCAGCGGCGACAGTTGCCTATCAGCCCATGATTGCTTCCGTCATGCGCAAGGCTTGGAGATTGGGCCGGACTTCATGCACGCGATGCAGCATGGTTCCTTGTTGTCTTGCCCATGAGGTGATGGCGACCGTTGGCCAGTCGCGCTCTTTGATATCGGTGCTTTCGAGCATGCCTGCGATGCAGGATTTCCTGGAAACTCCGAGCAATAGTGGTCGGCCTGCGGGGGCGATTTGGTCCAAAGCTCTGAGAAGCGCGATGTTTTGATCGAGGGTTTTTCCAAAGCCGATGCCGGGATCGACGCAAATGTTATCGGGGTCGATGCCCTGCGCGGTGAGCGAGGCCATGCGTTCTTTGAAAAAATCCGCAACCTCACTCACCACATCGGCGTAGCGCGGTGCAACCTGCATGTTCTGCGGTGTGCCTTGCATGTGCATCACGACCACGCCGCAGCGGCTCGTTGCGCAAATATCGGCCATCTGTGGGTCAGCCCGCAGGCCGCTCACATCGTTGACGATGTCCGCGCCGTATTCGATTGCGGCTTTCGCGACTGCGGCTTTCGAGGTGTCGATGGAGATCAAGCCGTCCCATTCGGTGCGAAGCGCGCGGATGACTGGTGCGGTTCGTTTTGTTTCCTCATCTGCAGGCACCGGCAGCGAGCCGGGCCGGGTGGATTCGCCGCCAACATCGATGATGTCGACACCTTGCACGATCATTTCGCGCGCATGGGTCAATGCGGCTTCGATGCCGAAGTGGGATCCGCCGTCCGAAAATGAATCCGGCGTGACATTGAGGATGCCCATGACCCGTGCGCGACGGCTGAGGTCGAGTGTCTCGCGGCGGGTTCTCCAGATCATGTGAAACTGGCGGCTTGCAGCGTCCGCCATGCGCAACTACTTTGGCGCGCGTGAGCTTTCTGGCAAACTGGAAAATTTCCAATCCGCTGCTGGCGGTTTTATCGGCACTGTGCCTTTGCTTGCAGGCGCGGGGCAACGAGCTTGAGGCGGTCGATGGCCCCAATGTGCGCGTCATGCGGCACGAGGATGGCTCGCGCACGCTGTTCACCCGCACGCCCGACAACCGCTCGCTCACCAAGAAAAAATTCAATGCCAACGGAGTCTTGGTGATGATGACGAATTACCGGATGGATTCGAACAGCAATCCCGTGAGTTGCAAAATTTACGATGGCGCCAACAACCTGCTCTACAAGGTCAGCTACGGCTATCGCAAATCCGACGGACAGCTCGTCGAGGAGCGGATGTTTGATGCGAGGACCAAGCGTCTGGATCCAAACACCGGTGCCGAGATGCCGGTGCAGCGGGTTTGTTATGTGTATGACGCGCAGGGCAACCGCAGCGCGCCGATTGTTTATAACCTGCTTCCTGGCAAAACTTTCGAAGAGGTCTTTGGCGTGAAATCATCGGCCTTGGATGTGAACCCATTCAAAGAGGATTCGGGCAAGGCACCTGCAAATCCCAACGCGCGCCCGGTGGGTCGTTGAGCCGAATTTCTGATCCGTGGCTGACCCCAAGACATTGCTGCCGTGGTTGATGGGTGCCGCTATTGGCGTGGGAGGTATTATGCAAGGGCTTCATTGGCGCTCGTTGGGTGAGGGTCCTGCCGGGCAAGAAGATCGTTTGAAAATTCTGCTCGAAGAAAATGCGATGCTGAAGCGCGAGAACGAATCGCTGAGGTCATTGGCGCAGGGTGGGGGCGAGGTGTCGGTGCCTGCCGAGGCCATTGCACGCGTGGAAAAGGAATTTGGTCTACGATTTATTTCAAATCCCGTTGTTCATCGCATCGCGTCAGAGGAATTGCGCGATCGTGTGGCTGCGGCGATCGAGAGCCGCTTCGGTCCTTCGGGCATTGATGATCGCAAAGAGGCGTATCAGTGGATTGGTTGGCTTGGGCCGGGTGACGATTTGCTTTCGCAACTCACGGTTGTGCGCACGACTGGCGCGCGTGGGTGGTTTGACGATGTCACTGGGGAGGCATGGATCACCGATCGCTTTGAGGATGCTGCGATTCCGGACCAGGCGGCGATGCTGCGTTTGATTTCGCGCATTTTGTTGCATCAGCATTTTCCACCACCGGCGGCATATCCGGGCGATGATGCCTCGCGTGCGCGTGAGGCCTTGCATCAAGGCGCAGCGGCTGGTGTCGAAGCGAGGTTTCTTGCGGTCAACGCATTGAAGGGTGGCTTCATGTCGATGAAGTCGAATGTGGGAGTCGAGCAACTCTTCGCAAGTTTGCCACCATTCATCCAAGGCCTGACCACTTTCCCGGTGGTTGAGGGCAAGGGGTATGCTGACACCTTGCATGTGCAGGGAGGTGAAAAACTTTTGGCCGCGTTGCGCGAGCCGCCGCTCACGACGCGAAAAATCCTGCAACCGGGGCTTGCAGAAATTTCCGCCAAGCGCATCGAGATCACGGGGCTTCCCGAGGAGCCGTATCTCAGCGAGTCCGCCGGACAACTTGGACTTCGGCTTTGGCTGGAGCGCGCCGGTGATGTCGGCATGGCTCACGAACTTTCATCGAGTTGGGCGACCGACCGTTATGCGCTCGTGCCGGATGGCGAAGCTTCGACAGCGGTGCTTTGGGAGATTGAACTCGAGTCGGCGGATGCTGCTGAAAAATTGCAATCGGTCGCGCTCGAGTTGATCTCAGCGGCTGCCAACGCAAGCGAAGCCGCAAAACTTGGCGATGTATTGGTTTCCGCGGATGAGCGTCACTTCACTGTCACGCGCCCGCGGCCGACGGCGATCCGTTTTATCAATTCGGCGACCAAGACTTTCGCCGAAAAATTCAAATGAGTTCGACCCGATGATTGCGAGACAAGTGATTTTTGAAGGCGGGGTGCAGGGCGTGGGATTTCGATACACCGTCAAGGATCTCGCGCGTGGATTTGATGTCTGCGGTTTTGTGAAAAACCTCGATGATGGAAGCGTTGAGCTGCAGGCAATGGGCGAGGCTGACGAGCTCGATGCGTTTTTGCGCGAGATCATCGATGAGTCGGCGATGGCGAGAAACATTCGCAGTCATCGCATGGCGGAAATTCCGCTGCTCAAGAGCTGCCGAGGATTCCGCATTGAGCGCTAAGCCCTGCGGCAAGCACGATCAGATCTGGTGCTCATCGCCGGGCAGCGGAACGATCGCTTCGGTATGCGGCAGGTTCTTGTGAATCTCCGCGCGGAACCACTCGACCGCGTCGTCGTCGCCATGAACGAGAAATGCTTTTTTCGGTCGGACCTTGGCGATGTAGTCCATGATCGCTTCGCGTGTCGAATGACCGCTGAAGTCGAAAGTGCGCATTTCGCAGCGAAGCTTGACCGGCGGGAAGGCGGGATCGAGTAGGACTTCGTCGCCATTTTTTGCAGCACGGATGCGGCCGCCGGGAGTTTCGGGGTCGGCGTACCCGACGAAGAACAAGCCGTGTTTTTTGTTTTCCAGGACACCTTGTCGCGCGAAGACATTGGATACGGTTTTTTCCGACATCATGCCGCTTGAAAGCGCGTAAATGCAGCCGTTGGTGAATGGGATCGGACCGGTGCGCTTGCGGTTGGCACCTTCGATGTCCATGTCCTTGAGAAAGCGGAACCCGGGAAGGTGGCGGCGCGAGACATCGCAGTAGCGGTCGTAGATGTGCGTCATCTTCGTGCCGAGGCCGCCGATGTAGACCGGCGTGTTGTGATGGATCAGCCCTTCGCTTTTGAAACGATGTAGCATGCCGAGCACCTCTTGGGTTTTGCCCATCGCGAAAACGGGAATGAGTACCGAGCCTTTGCGGTCGATCACGCTTTGGATGGCCTCGGCGAATTCGTTTTCCTCGTGATGCCTGTCGTATCCCGGTGCGCGTTGTTGGGCTCCGCGTGTGGTTTCGACGATCAGCGCGTCGACCGGATTTTCCGGAAAAAGCGCGCCTTTTTGCAAAGTGCTGTGTTCGAAGTTCACATCGCCGGTGTACATCAGGCGTTTGCCTTCGCATTCGATCGTGACGCCGACCGATCCGAGGATGTGGCCCGCATCGTGAAAGGTTGCGCGAACGGTGCCATCGGGATCGAGGTCGAAGGGTCGCTCGATGCCGCGATGCTCGAACGAATCGATGATGCGATCGATGTCGCGATGCTCGAAGAGCGGGTATTCGGTGATGCCGAGTTCGATGCGTTT
>JBKDYW010000103.1:0-13336 GCA_046308575.1 Verrucomicrobiota bacterium | reverse complement strand
GCCTCATCGGTATTTCTCGCTTCGTCGGTATCCTCGACGCGGAGCACGAAAACTCCGCCGTGGTGACGGGCAAACAACCAATTGAAAAGCGCGGTGCGGGCGCCACCCACATGAAGGTATCCGGTGGGCGATGGCGCGAAGCGGGTACGAACGGACATGCGGACGATGTAAACGCCACAACCCGCCCCGTCCAGCCACGATGATCAGGCCGATTGCATGAATTCATTTCATCTGCGGATCAATCGCTTGCAGAAAATCCCGCCCACGCCTATCGGTCACCGCGTGTCCCGCTCGGACCCAAGCGCGGAAAAGCTGCTTCGGCAGGTGCTCCACCATCCCGATTTCCATTCACGCCTGGCCCCCATGGTCACCGGCGGAAGCAGCGTTGTGCTCGACCACTGCGCACATGCTGCCCACGCGTTTGTTTCATCGGTGATCTGCAAGGCGATTCACGAAGAACGGAAATCAAGCGTATGGCTGATCTCTGACCATCCGCGTCAACGCGAACGTCTTGCGGCCGAAATGGAACTCTGGGGGCTCGATCCGCTGGTCTTGCCTGATGCCACCATCGACCAAAAATACGATACCGCGGCCGATCCCGAATCGACCGCCGAGTGGTTCGCGATTCTTCACGCACTCACGCAGCCCAAGCCCTCGATCGTGATCTGCGACAGCGAGGCATTCGCCCAAGCCTGCCCCTCGCCCGCTACACTCGTATCGGCGCGCATCGTGTTGAAAGTTGGCGGCACGCTTGATCCGGCGGCATTTGCCAACTCGCTCGCCAGCCACCAGTACGAACGCATGTCCATGGTTTCGGGACGTGGCCAATTCGCCGTACGCGGCGGCATCATCGATGTCTTCCCATGGCAGGCGGTCGCACCGCTGCGCATCGAATTTTTCGACGATGAAATCGAATCAATCCGCGAGTTCGACATCGATAGCCAAGCATCCACCCGCAAACTCGATGCGACAGATATTGCGATCAGCGAGCCGTCATCCGATGCGACCCTTGCCGATTACCGAAAAGCCAATGATGTGGTGATCTCACTCGACGCGATGATCGGAAACCCTGCGGTGTCGATCTTGGAAGGCGCAAAATGCGGCGATGGTGAGGAGGACTTCAGCCTCGCCGTCTATCCAAGCCCGCTCGGGGTGTTTGAAGCGGGTGACTTCATCCTCGACGAAATCCGCCGCGAGCAATTCTTCCAACAGCTCAACACATGGCGGCGCGAGGAATGGACGATTGCCATGGTCTTTGCCAATCAAGGCGAGCAGGACCGCTTTGAAGAACTCTCCGGCAAGGATCTCGATCGCGACCTTGGGATCATGCCACTACGCGGCGAACTAATGGCCGGCTTCACCCTGCCCTTCGCCCGCATCGCGGTGCTTTCTTCCTCCGAACTCTTTGGCCGCTATCGCAGCACCGCCGCAAAACGGCGCTCAATTCTCGACCGCACGCGCCACATCACCTCTGCCGGATCGGTTGATGAAATGAGCCATGGCGATCTGGTCGTGCACTATGAGTACGGCATCGCCCGGTTTCGCGGCATCGTTCAAAACGACGACTGCGAGGAAATGCTCCTCGAGTACCGCGATGGCGCGATGCTTGGAGTACCGCTCGAGCAGGCTCATCTGGTCGGGAAATATGTCGGCCTCGGCGGACGCACGCCAGAGCTCAACAAACTCGGCAGCGCCGCATGGAAATCCGCCCGCAAGGCGGCCGAAAAATCCATCCTCGATTACGCCGCCAAACTTCTGCGCGTCCAAGCCGAGCGCAACCACGAACCGGGATACGCCCACCCGCCCGACACTCGATGGATGTGGGAATTCGAACGCTCGTTCCACCATGTCGAAACATCCGACCAACGCCGCGCGATCGACGAAACCAAACGCGACTTGGAAACAGCCCGCCCGATGGATCGCCTGATCTGTGGTGATGTCGGCTTTGGCAAAACCGAAGTTGCGATCCGTGCCGCGTTCAAAACCATCACCAGCGGCAAACAAGCGGCCATACTCGTGCCAACCACCGTCCTTGCCGAACAACATTGGCGCACCTTTCGCGAACGCATGTCGGACTACCCGGTGCGCATCGACCTGCTCAATCGTTTCCGCACACCCGCCGAAATCCGCGACACGATCGCCGGCATCGCCGATGGTTCGGTCGATCTCGTGATAGGCACTCACCGGCTCGTTTCGGGCGATGTGCATTTCAAGGACCTCGGTCTCGTGGTCGTCGACGAAGAGCAACGCTTCGGCGTCGCTCACAAGGAAAAGTTCAAACAACTCTTCCGCCAGGTCGATGTGCTCACGCTTTCCGCTACGCCCATTCCGCGCACGCTTTACATGGCGCTGATGGGTGCCCGCGACATGTCGACGATTGAAACGCCACCTCCCAACCGCGTGCCAGTCGCGACATCGATCAGCCCCTACGACGAACGCATCATTCGCGATGCGATCTGCCGTGAAATGAAACGCGGCGGCCAAACATTTTTCCTGCACAACCGCGTCAAGACGATCGAAAACATGCGCGAGCGAATCGCCGCGCTGGTACCCGAAGCCCGCATCCTTGTGGGCCATGGCCAAATGGACAAGGACGAGCTCGAGCAGGTCATGCGTACCTTCGTGAAAGGCGAAGCCGATGTGCTACTGGCCACGACGATCATCGAGACTGGCATCGACATCCCCAACGCCAACACGATCATCATCGACCGCGCCGACCGCTTTGGGCTTGCCGATCTCTATCAGCTCCGCGGCCGCGTCGGACGCGCTGGTGAAAAAGCTCACGCGATCCTGCTCCTGCCGCGCGACATGATCACCGCCGGCGATGCCCGCAAACGCATTCACGCGATCAAGGAACACACCGCACTTGGCTCGGGATTCAAAATCGCCATGCGCGATCTCGAAATCCGCGGCGCGGGAAATCTCCTCGGCACCAAACAATCAGGTCACATTTCCCAAATCGGTTTCGACCTCTATTGCCAACTCCTCAAGCAATCGGTCGAAAGACTCAAAGGACGCAAAACCGGCAGCCCGACGCCACCGAGCTTCAAGGCGGACTTTGTCGTCAGCACCGAAGCCGCGTGGCTCAAACACGACAGCCAAAATTCCGGCGATGCGATCCCCGCGTTTTTGCCAAGCACTTGGCTCGATGACACCCGCCTGCGCCTCAAAGCCTACCGCGAACTCTCCGGCGTGCTCACCGTCAAAGCCGTCGATGCGCTCGAGTCGGCATGGCGCGACCGCTTCGGCCGCCTGCCCGGGCCGGTGGAAAACTTGCTGACCATTGCCCGTATCAAGGCCCTTGCCGCCGGCAACGACATCCAGTCGGTCGAAATCCAAGGCCAGCGCCTCATGCTATACCGCAACGGCGCCTACATCCTGTTAGCCGAAAGGCGCTTCCCCCGACTCGAAACCATCAAGCCCAAGGCCCGCCTCGAGGAAACCCTCGACCTCCTCCGGTCGATGTAGCCCTCCATGGGTATTTCCGACTACACGAAAAAAGTCCGAATTTCTGATGGATTTGGTATCGGCCAATCTTGACGCCGCACCGCGCCGCACCTAAATAATCGCCCCGTGCGAAGCATATTATTCTTTTTCGTGGCCGCCGCCGCAGCGCCGAGCGTCCTGGGTCAAACATGGGAACGCGAAGACATCGGGTTCGACAGCATTCAGAGCAGAGCCAGAGATCTCGCTAACAAACCCTACACGCCTCCGAACCGCGATTCGTTGCCGGCGTGGATGAACAACCTGACCTACGATCAGTACCGAGACATCCGCTTCAATCCGAATCAAGCATTGTGGGCCGCCGAAAACCTGCCCTTTCGCGCGATGTTTTTCCACCCCGGTTATCTTTATCGCGAGCCGGTTGCCTTGAATGAATTCACCAGCAGCCATCAGCAACGCATCCGTCTTGCTGAGGCATTTTTCAATTACGGCCCGCTCATCCAAAAGCACGGCGAGCTGCCACCCGATGGTGGCTTTGCCGGCTTCCGCCTCCACCACCAACTCAACAATCCCGATTACTTCGACGAGCTAATCGTCTTCCAAGGTGCGAGTTACTGGCGCGCACTTGGCCGCAATCAACGCTGGGGCATCTCATCGCGCGGCATCGCTGTCGATACAGGTCTGGACTCGGAGGGCACCAAAGAGGAGTTCCCCAACTTCCGCGAATTCTGGCTGCGCAAACCACAGCCGGGCGAAACCCAGGCCCGCCTCTACGCACTGCTCGACGGACCTTCCTACACCGGCGCATACGCTTTCAAAATTCACCCCGGCAACGAAACCATCGTCGAGGTCCGCGCCGTGATCTTTGCCCGCCGCGCTGTCCAACGCCTTGGCATCGCACCGATGTCGAGCATGTTCTGGTTCGGCGAAAACTCGCGCCGTCGCTTCGATGATTTCCGCCCGGAAGTTCACGACACCGATGGCCTCGCCATTCGCATGGGCACCGGCGAACGCATCTGGAGGCCGATCTGCAATGATTCGGGCCGCCTCGAGTTCAGCTTCTTCAGCATGGACAAATGCGATGGCTTCGGCCTCCTCCAACGCGACCGCCGCTTCAGCGCCTATGAGGACGATGAAGCCGCCTACCACCTGCGTCCGTCATTGTGGATCGAGCCAACCTCCGACTGGGGTCCCGGTCGTGTGATGCTGATGGAAATCCCGACGACCAACGAACTCACCGACAACACCGTCGCCATGTGGGAACCCGCACGCATCCCGCAAGCCGGCGATCGCATCGAGTTTTCCTATCGCCAACACTGGACGATGGATCCCGACCCATCGCAAGCGATCGGCCATGTGGTTGCCACCCGCAGCGGCATCCACGACTGGCAACCCGGCCAGCGCACCATCATCGTGGAGTTCAAAGGCACCAGCCTCCAACAAAACGGCGAAACACCCATCACGCCACAAATCGAAGCCATCGGCGAAAACGGCGGCAAGGTCGTCATCCAAGGCGTCAATCTCCAACAAATTCCCGACGACCGCTGGCGCCTCGCATTCCAAGTCGCTCCTTCGGCCGAAGGAACCAAACTTTCAGACATCGGTCCGATCGAGCTTCGTTGCTGCCTCAAACGCGGTGACAACTACCTCACCGAAACATGGGTCCATCGCATCACTCCCTAGACCGCCTGCCGCCACTCAGCGAACAGGAACTCGTCGAGTGGGAGGAGGCCTACACCGCGGTAGAGGCCTATCTGCAAGCACTTCGCCTGCGCAATCGCTTGCTCGTCGCCGAACTCGTCCGCGGCATTTTATGGCGGGCATCGGCAAGACGGGCCAATGAGCCCGACAAACCAGCCCGACTTCTCGCGATGGAAGAGGCGCTCACCGAAATCGCCAACTGGACCCAGGATGTGCTCGATGTTCCACTCGAAAACCGCCGCCTCGCTGCCCGCGGTCGTCTCGCACTCCTCCTCGCCGGCATGCCCGACAAATGGCAGGGCGTTTTTCTTACCCCGCCGCCATGGCCACCCGCCTTCGTCGAGGCGATGAAAAAATCCTACCTCGCCGCCGGACCGCGATTCGCCAACCTCACCATGGTGCCCAAGCCGCTTGAGCTCAACGCAATCGGCAGCGGTGCCGCCCAATGGTGGCAAACGATGGATCGCAAACCGATCGTCCGACTCATGTTCACCGCCGTGCTGCTCGCCATCATCGCGCTGGCCGCATGGTTCCTCCTTCTCGACTGATGGAACCCGCCGACCTCTCACCGCCCGACTCGGGCCAAGTGTTCTTCAGCGCCAAAGCCACTCGCGTGCGGCGCGCGATCTTCTTCGGCTGCGTTCTTCTGTTCAACATCGCCGCCAGCCTCTGGCTTGCCGATCTCTTCTGGCGCATGGGCCTGCAAAAAGCCCACTTCCCGCTGCTGGCCATCTTCATCCTGCTCAACGGACTTCTCACGCTGGGATCGTTTCACGCGATCTTCGGCGCGATTGACATGCTGCGCGGTGTTCGCCGCGCGGCACGCATCACAAAACTTGCCGATGGGCGCAGCGGCCCGCTTAGCAAACGCCATGCGGTGGTCATGCCGGTCTACAACGAAGACAGCACCCGCACCTGTGCTCGCATTGAGGCGATCTACCGCTCGATCGAAGCCACCGACCATCTCGAGTCGTTCGATTTTTTCATCCTCAGCGATACGCGCGACCTCGACCTCTGGGTCATGGAGGAAACGGCATGGACCAATCTCTGCCGCAAACTCGACGGCTTCGGCCGCATCTACTATAGACGCCGTAGAACCAATGAAAACCGCAAGGCCGGCAACATCGGCGACTTTGTCCGCACCTGGGGCGGAGGCTACGAAGCCATGCTCGTGCTCGATGCCGATAGCCTCATGGATGGAGCCGACATCGTCAAAATGGCCCGCGTCATGGAGTCCTACCCGCGCCTCGGCATTCTTCAGACCCCTCCCAAGCTCATCCGCGGATCCTCGGTTTTCACCCGCCTCCAACAATTTGCCATGCGGCTTTACGGGCCGGTCTTCATCCGCGGCCTGAACTTCTGGCAACTCGGCGGCGGCAGCTACTGGGGCCACAACGCGCTGATCCGTCTCAAGCCCTTCTCGGAATTCTGCGAACTCCCCGCACTCCCCGGCCGCGAACCTTTCGGCGGTCGCATCCTCAGCCACGATTTCGTGGAAGCGGCGCTGATGGTTGCCGAAGGCTGGGAAGTCTGGCTCGCTTGGGACATCGAGGGCACCTACGAAGAAGCGCCGCCCACGCTGGTCGATCACCTCATCCGCGACCGCCGCTGGTGCCAAGGCAACCTCCAACACCTTTGGCTTATCTTCGCGCGCAAGCTGCCGTTCTCGGTGCGCATGCACCTCTTCATGGGCATCATGGCCTACCTCGGCAGCCCGCTTTGGTTTCTCTTCCTCGTGCTCGGCACCTGGGTCGCATGGGATCGCTCCACCAGTGAACTGAGCCGCCTACCCTTCGAAAGCCATGTCGACCGCTTGTTCGGACTCAATGGCATCGAACAAAGCATCATCCTCACCTGCTTCATTTTCACCCTGCTCTTCCTTCCGAAAATCCTCTCGATGCTGCGCGCGATTTTCGTGCCGCAAATCCGCAAGTCTTTCGGCGGTACTTTCCGCATCATGACGGGCGTCACCCTCGAGTCCATCGTCTCGATCCTTCTCGCGCCATGCATCATGGCCGCACACACCCTCATGGTCATCAGCATCCTGCTCGGCCGCGCCGTCGGATGGGGCAACCAAAACCGCGAGACCGATGGCACCTCATGGGGCGACGCGATCCGCTTCCATTTGTTTCCAACGATACTCGGCATCGTGTGGACCGTGATCGCGTTGAACATTGACCTCACATTCACCGCATGGATTTCGCCGATCCTCCTTGGGCTCGTGCTTTCCGCGCCGGTTTCGGTTTGGACCAGTCGCGTGCGTTACGGACTCAAACTCGCCAAACATGGCATTCTCAGCATCCCCGAGGAAAGGGATCCGCCAAGCGTGATGGTGCTCGCACAAGAAGCAAAAGGCGCCATTGATCCGGCACTCGATGCGGCAGGCGACGATCGCCATGGCATCATTGCCGCGGTGGTCGATCCCTATGTGAACGGCGTGCATGTGTCGTTGCTTGAAAATGTCGAGCTACGGCAGAATGAAGAAGCACTCGCCGAGAGATGCCTTACCAAAGGCCCGGGCGACCTGAGCAAAAACGAACTTTCAGAACTGCTCTATCTTGGTCCCGCAATGCTCCTCATGCACCGTGCGGTATGGCTCCGCCCCTCCGACAGCATTCATCCGATCTGGACGCAAGCGGTCCAAAGCTATCGTCGCCGACTCTATCAAACCACCGATGCAGCCTGATCCCTCCCCATGCTTCAAACTCCGCCTTCACTCGATTCGCTCGCCAAAAAAGCGGCAGCAGGGCTTCTGGAAAATCTCCATGCCAAGGCCAGCATCACCGCCGCCGCCCCCGGCCGCGTGAACCTCATCGGCGAACACATCGACTATTGCGACGGCTTCGTCCTGCCCTTTGCCATCGATCGTTACATCGTGATCGCTGGCACTCCGAACGGCAGCTCATCGGTTCGCATCGCCACAGCCCTCGGCGGCGATATTGCGAGCTTCGATGTCTCGCAAAAAGTCGAAGAAGGCGAACCGAAATGGACCAACTACCTGCGCGGTGTGATTCGCGGATTCCAAAATCTCGGGCACACGATTCCCGGCTTCGACGCCTACATTCTTTCCTCCGTTCCAGGTGGTGCGGGCCTTTCATCATCCGCCGCCTTGGAATGCGCCACAGCAACATTTCTCGAAGGCTTGCTCGGCGTGGAAATCGGCACCCGCGAAAAGGCCCTGCTCTGCCAAAAGGCCGAACACGATTTCGCCCATGTGCCCTGCGGCATCATGGATCAATTTGCTTCAGCCTTCGGCGCCAAAGACCACCTCGTGCTCATCGATTGCATGAAGGCCGAACCGCAGCTCGTGCCATTCACCCATCCCGACCTCACCGTCCTGATCTCCAATACGATGGTGCATCACGAACTGTCGGATGGCGGTTACGCACTTCGTCGCAAGCACACGGAAGATGCCATCAAGATCATCGGCAAGAACTCATGGCGCGATGTCACAATGGCCGATGTGGAAAATCATTGGGAAAAACTCGGCGATCCGGTCAACCGCCGCGCCCGCCATGTCGTGGGTGAAATCGCCCGCACCATCGAGGCGGCCGCTGCACTCAAAGCCGCCGATTTCGAAAAACTCGGCCCACTCATGGCTGCATCGCACCAATCGCTGCGCGATGATTTCGATGTCTCTTGCAAAGAACTCGATGTCCTCGTCGATGCCGCACAAAACATCGGCCGCAGCGGCGGCGTGATCGGTGCCCGCATGACCGGCGGGGGCTTCGGCGGATCAACAGTCACGCTTTGCGAATCAGCGAAAGCCAACGACATCGCCAGCAAACTTGCCGCCGAATATCACAGCAAGACCGGCCTCACGGCCGAAATTTTCGCCTCGCGCCCATCCGCTGGTGCGCATAGGGTGCTTTGAGTTTTCGCATCCACATGCCCTCTTCGCTTCACATTCTCTTCGTCTGCACCGGCAATACCTGCCGCAGCCCGATGGCCGAGGGCCTCTTTCGCAAAGCCATCGAAGGCCGCAATGATCTCGCCACCAGCTCCGCCGGTGTCGCCGCCTCAAAAGGCTCTCCCGCCAGTCGCGAAACCCTCAAGGTCCTCAAAAAACGCGGCGCTCATCTCGATGGTTTTGCCAGCCGCCAAGTGACGGAAAAAATCCTCGAGTCCGCCACCCATGTCTTCGCCATGACCGAAGGCCACCTCGCCGCTCTCGAAAGCCGCTTCCCCTCTCACGCCGACAAGTTTTTCCTGATCCGCGAGTTTTCCGGCATCACCGACAAACGCCAAGGCCTCGATGTGCCCGACCCGATCGGCATGGGCCCCGCCGCCTACGAAGAAGTCGCCAAGGTACTCGAAACCGCGATCCCGTCGATCATCGCTTACCTCGATTCGACAAGGTAAAAGCTATCAGAAGCTGAGGTAGCGACCTCTTCTTCGATCTCAGCTCAGACCATGCCGAGCTTCATCCGGCCTTCTTCGGAAATCATTTCCTGATTCCATGCCGGATCCCACACGAGCTCAACCCGCGCTTCATCGACGCCTTCGATGGTCATGATTTTTGCCTGCGCATCTGCCGCAATGACCGGACCCATGCCACAGCCCGGCGCGGTCAGCGTCATCTTCACCGACACCACCGTCTTGTCGCCTTCCTTGTCGACACTGCAATCGTAGACCAAGCCGAGGTTGACGATGTCCACCGGGATCTCAGGATCATAGACGCCTTTGAGCTGACCCCACACCTGCTCTTCGATCGGCGCGTCTTTCAAGCGCTCGGCCTCTTCCTGTTTTTTCTTCTCCTCGGTCATGTCGATGCCAAGCGCGTCGGCATCCTGTGAGGAAATGCGAGCAAGACCTTGGCTTGTCGCGACGGTGAAGGTGCCACCAAGTTTCTGCGTGATGTAAACCTCGGTCCCGGCAGGAAGCGTGAGGGCATCGCCACTCGGAATCTGAATCGCTGCCACTTCGCGCGTGAGGTTGATCTTGTCGTGCATGCGCGGAGTAAAAACCATGATTTCCGCCCATGCAAGGAGTGACTTGCGTCGATCATGCGGACCTGCCCACACGCCCCGTGAAAATGACAGCTGTGACGCTCAAATTTTCTTCCTCATCGGAATCACTCTGCTTCATTGGTCGCATGCGATTGCTTTGCGCCACCCTCGGCATCCTGATTGCCCTCGCCACCCCTTCGATGCTCTCAGCAGCCGGCAAGGCGGATAACAAGGCCAGCCTTTCCTTCCACATCGAGACGGAGTCCAGCGACAACCCGAAGATGATCTTCCCCCACACGCTCAACAACGGGCAAACACGCTACTTCCGCAGGCTTCCCGAAATCAGCACCAAGGATGTGGTCTCCTACAGCCCCTTTCCCTCCGATGCCGGCGATGGTTATGGCGCTGTTTTTCGTCTCAGGGACAGCGCCGCAAAACGACTCTCGGCACTGACGAATATCAATCAGGGCAAGTGGCTCGTCGCCCAAGTCAATGGTCGCCTTGTCGATGCCGTCATCATCGATCAACCGATCAACGATGGCGTGCTGGTCGTCTGGAAAGGCATCACGCTGGCCGACCTTTCGATTTTCGACAAGTCGACCAAACGCAGCGGCGAGGACGGCAAGAAGAAGAAAAATTAATTCGGCAGCCACACCATGATTCGCACCTTGCTTTGCACCCTCGCGTTTTGCGTCACGCTTCACGCCGCGCAGGACCTTCAACTACCCACCGAGAACACGCATCTATTCAGCAACGAGCCGGAGCGATTCTACATGCATGTGGATCGCATCTTCGAAGGCCAAGCCTCGAAACCGTGGGAGGGTGGATCCTTCGGGTTTGTCCGCAACGCCTTTCGTTTTGAAAATGAAGTACTACTCACAAAATTTCACGAAGGCATCGATATCGCACCCATCAAGCGCGACCGCTCGGGCAACCCGCTCGATCTGATCACCAGCATTTCCGCTGGACGCGTCGTCCACATCAGCCCGCTCGCCGGACGCAGCAACTACGGCAAGTACGTCGTTGTTGAACACCAGTGGGAAAACACCGCTGTTTATTCACTCTACGCCCACCTTGCGGAAATCACCTGCCAGCCCGGCGACAAGGTCAAGGCCGGTTCGGTGCTCGGCCGCATGGGATACACTGGCGCCGGAATCGACCGCGTGCGCGCCCACCTTCACCTCGAGCTGGCCATGCTCATGAGCCCGCGCTACCAGGACTGGCACGACCACTACGGCCGCGGACTCAACACGCAGGGAAATTTCAATGGCATGAACCTCGTCGGCACCGATGTCGCACGCTTCTTTCTCGAACATCGAAACAATCCCGAAATACGCTTCAGCGACTTTGTCACAAACACGCCGGGCTACTTCAAAGTCACCACGCCCATCACCGGCACACCCGACTTTGTGAAGCGCTACCCGTGGATCGTGAAAGGCAACACCGACAACCAAAAATCATGGGAAATCACCTTCAGCGCCACCGGTCAACCAGTAAGCTTCACGCCAAGCAGCCGTGAGGTGAACGCGCCGATCGTCACCTCCGTGAAGCCCTCGGCCAAACCCCACCGCTACCTCACCCGCAACCTCATCACCGGCATCGGCAACCAAGCGACACTCACGCCGCAAGGCCTACAACTCGTCGCTCTGATCACCAATCAATTCCCCGCCGCCGCACCAAACAAATCAGATCCTCCTAGGTAATTCGCCTTACAACACACATCAACCACACCATGAACGACAACATCCTCGCCAAACTCCACTCGATGGGCCTCGCCCTTCCCGAAGTCCCCACACCGGTCGCCGCCTATGTGAACTGCGTGCGCTCAGGAAATTTGCTCTTCCTCTCCGGCGGACTCCCCATCGATGGCGCCCGCAAAGTGATCGGCAAGGTCCCCACCCAAGTCTCCGTCGATGAAGCGAAAGATGCCGCACGCATGATCATGCTCAACCGCCTCGCCGTCATTCGCGATGCGATCGGCTCACTCGACAAAATCAAACAAATCGTCGCGCTCAACGGTTTCGTGAATTCTGAGGCTGATTTCTACGACCACCCGCAAGTGATCAATGGCGCCTCGGAATTTCTCGTCGAACTCCTCGGCGACAAAGGCAAACACTCCCGCACCGCCCTCGGCGCCGCCGCACTGCCACTCAATGTCGCCGTTGAAATCAACCTCACCGTCGAAGTCGAAGCTTGAACCGAGCTCTTCTTTTTCTGACTTCAAGCTGACCTCTTGAAACTTCCCTCCCTCAATCGCGTAAGGAAATGAAATTGGCGCGCTGACCCGATCTGCTGTCATGTGAACTGTGCGGCTTTCGACCAGAATTCAGCCTGTCATTTGCCTCACCTTGTTGGCAGCCGCCACATCAGTCGCCACTGCACAAACGGCCGATCCCACAGCGGATTTTTCCCATCAGTGGACCCGCGAGCAAAAGGCGATCGCCATGAACCTTGGCATCGCCGCCGTCATCACCGGATACGGCTTCGCACAATGGGGTTGGGGCGAAACCGCATTCACTTACAACAGCGAGGGGTGGTTTGAATCCGATACGGACTCAGGCGGCGCCGACAAAATGGGTCACGCTTACACCGGCGCGGTGATCACCGCCATCACCGCATCACTTTGCAAAGGATGGGGCTACGAAAACAATGATGCCGCGCTGCTCGGAGCCTGTAGCGGCATGCTCGCCACCACCCTCATCGAGATCGGCGATGGCTTCTCGGATCAACACGGCTTCAGTTGGGAAGACCAAACCTTCAACCTCGCCGGCGTTGGCCTCGAATACCTGCGACTGCGCTATCCCGAATTTGGCAAACGCGTGCAGTTTCGCTGGGAATACTTCCCCTCAGCCCAAGTACGCAACGGCGAGGAAATGGACATCTTCACCGATTACGAAGGCTCGCGCTGGATGCTGGCATTTCCACTCAAAGGATGGATGCGCGAAAGATCTTGGCTCGATTGGGTCGATATCCTCGTGGGCTACGGCACCCGAGATTTCGAGAACCGCCAAGGCCAACTGTCCGGCCGCGGCGACCGCTATCCCTTCATCGGCATCGGCATTCACATCCCACTCGCCAAGGAACGCCTCCACATCGGCGGATCCGACCGCTTCTTCGATTACTTCCAAATCCCCGGCACCGCTGTTCCATGGCCGCCGTGAGGAATGGTTTGCTGTCGGTGGCTTGTATTTACATCAAAACGACGCATCGCCCACATACAAACGATGATCACGAATGTATTT
>JBKDYW010000102.1:0-6209 GCA_046308575.1 Verrucomicrobiota bacterium | reverse complement strand
GCGGCGTGATGCCTCGCGCATTGAGCTGCACGCGATCGCGAGTCTCATGCCATGGCGAGGTCCGCGCGTGATAGGTCCATGCTTTGCCATCGCTGACGAGTGAACCTGAAAACAAGGCCGGGCCGGCGATGAGAAGTTGATCATCATCGCCAAGCTTTGTTTGCCAAATCGGCAGCACGGGAATTGGCGCCGGCTCATAGGGCGCATCGAGCGCGGCAAGCGGTTGCGTGGCGATTTGCGACGCGGCCTCGGTCATGCCATAGCTCGCAAGAACCGGCCAACCAAGAGCTCTGGCGGCACGACCCGTGCTTGCGTCGAGTCGTCCGCCACCGACCACGATGGCGCGGAGGCATGATGGCGCGCAATGTTGACCCGCCACGAGATCATGCACTTGAGTAGGTACGAGCGATGTGTAGGTGATTTGAAAATCCGCAAGCCAACGCGTGAATGTTTCTGGCTGCCACCGCGGGGCGAAATGTTCAAAGCGGCAGCCTGCGGCAAACGCGCGCGCGGCGACGCCAAAGCCGCCGACATGATGCAGCGACAGCGCGAGGCCCCAGCAAGAACTTGCAGTGACCTCAAGATGCGCATTCACCGCATCGGCCGAAACAAGCAGCGCATGTTTGCTCAAAGCAATCCATTTCGGTTTGCCGCTGCTGCCCGATGTTTCGAAAAGCACATGCGCGCGAAGTTCTGCGAGATCTGGAATCGCATCCGCAAAACGACCCGCCGCACAGGGCGCGGGGTCGTTCCAAAAATCGCGATGCATCAATGAAGCCGTGTCCATGGCAGTGCGTCCAAGAGATCGTCAAAACCGAGGCCGTTTCCTGCTGGCGCTGTGAAGTCGGGTGACCAAGGGCCAAGGCATTCAGTGAAGGCATCGGGCTCAAAAAGGTGATGCGTTTGCAATCCACAGAGCCCCGGCAGACCTGGAAATTGCAGACCAAGTCGTGCCGCTTCCCATGCGGCAAATGTTTGCCCGAGCGGGTGATCCATGTAGCTCGTGAGCACGACCTTCTGACGATGGGCGATTGCCGCTTCGGCCAAGAGAAATGGTTCGTCGATCGCGGGTTTGATCACCATCACCTGCGCGGCCGAGCTTTGCGTCGAGGCTTCGCGATCCACCGCCAGCGGCATGCGTACTTTCTGATGCAAGACACGCCATGACGAATCAGAGTACGGGCATGGATCCTCGATGAAATCGATTGCCGCCCGCGCCTTGTCACCAAGTCCTGTGAGAAATTCCGTCGCCGCGTCGGGCGCCAGCGATTCGTTGAAATCCAAGCGCCAGCGCAGCGATGGTAATTCGCCGCTCATTTCATCGAGAAACTTCATCTCCGCGTGCGGGTCGCGACCGGCTTTGATTTTCACTGTGGAAAATCCCGCTTCCATCGCACGACCGAGTTCGGCGGCATTCATTGCCACCAGCGTTGCGTGGCTTTGCGGCACTTCCATTTCCTCAAACAACGAATGCTCAAACTGCCGCGCGGCACGGTCGTACTCAGCACAACGAATGGCGCGACGCACAATCGGCCAACGCCGCGCACCAGCAAGATCTGCAAGGCATTTGTCTAAGGGCGGATCACCGAGCTCCGGCCATGGATGAATGCAGCCATAGCCGTCATCGATGCGAATCAAAACACCGTCAAAGCTCGTGCGCGCCGACACGGCATTGAGAAACTTCCGCGCCTTGAGGCGGTAGCGCGAGATGAAGGTCGGCGATTCGTTGGACTGCATGATGCGAAATCAAAGTGTGGCGGCAAAATGAAACAGCGCCGCGAAGAGGATCAGTTGCAAGCCCGCAAGCGCAAGCAGGCGATTGAATGCCGGGCCCGGCGGCAAAGTCAGCACGCCCCAGATGATGCGCGCGCCCAGCAGGAAAACAGGAATGCTGGAAAACATCAGCATTGGTTTTCCGAATGCGATCCATGCGAGTCCGGCGAAGGCTGCGACCTTGATTTCGAGCCAGATCATGGCCGCGGAAAATTTTGAGCCGAAGCGCACTGCGAGCGTGCGCTTGCCGGTGGTCGCATCTTCCTCGCGGTCGCGGAAGTTGTTGATCGAAATCAAAACGGCCGAGAGCAAGCCGATTTGCAAACCAAGCCACCATGATTCACGCGGCCATTTGCCGGTCTGGATGAACACGGTGCCCGCCACTGCGACGAAGCCGAAAAACAAAATCACAAACAACTCGCCAAGGCCGCGATAGGCGAGCGGCACAGGCCCGCCAGTGTAACCGTACGCGAGAAGCAGCGATGGAATGCCGATGGCCAAAATCGGCCAGCCGCGCACCTGATAAAGTTGATGACCACACAGCACGGCGATGATCAGAAACCCGACAGCGATGCTCATCACCGTTTGCGGTTTCAACATGCCGGATGCGGTGACCCGACGCGGACCAAGTCGGCGTTCGGTATCAGCGCCCTTTTTGGCATCGATCGCATCATTGAAAAAATTCGTCGCAATCTGAATGCACAACGATCCAGCCAGAGTGAGCATCGCGAGCGTGAGGTCGAATTGACCGCTGAGTTTCCACGCCAACACGCATCCAGCCCACACTGGCACGATCGCCGCGGGCAAAGTTTTCGGTCGCGCGGCTAGCAGGCATGGCATCAGAAACCGGGTCACGCGCCGGATCATGCCGCATTCGACGCCGGATGCGAATCCATTTCCGCAAACAATGACCGAGAGCTCACGCGTGCCCTAAAACGAAGATCTCAGCGCCAGTGCGAAGAGAAATTGCTCCCAGTCCGAGCGGCCCGAGTTGAAGGCGTAGCGCGCGCTGGTATCGAGCGCCAGTCGATCGGTAAAAAGCGGCCTGCTCCACGAGAGCACAAAGGCGGCATTTTGCTCATCGTTACGCAGGTCGGCGTCGCGGCCGATGTTGACGAATTCCGAGTAGCGATACTCTAGACCACCACCGATCGATCCCCTTTCAAGCGATCGCTGCAGCGTGGTCGATACCACGAGATCGTCGACCAACTGGTTGGAGCTGGTAGAGGTTGGCACCAAGGCATGGCGGATCGAATTGATCCAGGCCCAGCGCTCGGCAAAATTGTAAGTGCCTTTCAAAAATCCCGTCACACCCAGGCGGTCCGCATCACCATCCTTCGCGTATTCCGGGCCAATTGATGCAGAAACATTGATCCGGTCGCTCACCATGTATCGTGCCTCCAATAGAAGCGCCCATGCATCGATGTCGGGCACACCATCGCCCGATATGTGCGAGTAGCGGACGGTCGAACCATAGGCCGTGCGCGAAGTGGCCTCCCACAAGCCGCCGAGAAAAACACTGTCGACCTGCGCGCCTTGCAAGTCACTCTGTGAGTAATCCGAGATCGCCGATGATGCCCCAAGGTAGCCAATCGTCCGCGAGGCAAGGCGGCGCTCGAGTCTCATGCCGCCGGTGAACAAGGAGCCATTCACAAACTCACCGCTCAAGCGATCGGTGCCGGAAAGTTCATCGTAGCGGCTGTAAAGCGTAAGCTCGGTCCTCGATCCGCGAATGGTCCATCTGACCTCGCCGACATGATCGACATCGTTGTACTCAGAATTCTCGTTGTATGCGGTAAATGAAGGGCGATAACTCACCGCGAAAGAAGATTTTGCTCCGCCTTCAGGATCTGAGATGTATTCGATCAATGGCGAAGCGTAAAACGAGGTCTCGCTTTCGGCGTTTGTTTCATCGAGGAAAAAATTCGAATCGTAAATTGCCCCGACTTGCAGCGCGAGGTTCATGCCGCCCTTGATCTTCAACTCCGTCGGCACCATCTGCTCCAACATCCCGCCACCGGTCGACCATTCAGTCGGATCGGCAATCCGGGTCGAAATTTCCGCAGCCCGCACGCCGCTCTGAGCCATCACGGCAGTTACTAAAATTGGCAGGCGCAAATGTTTCAAATTCATCGAATGTCGGGAGTGATCGTGGGTAGATCATCGAACGCCACCCCACATCCGTCCAATCCGTGAACGCGTAGATTGAATGGAGATTGGAAAATTAAGGGATTGGATATTGGGGGAAGAAAAAATGGGCTTTTTGCGGAAGGCCACATCCGCCACCCAGATTGCACGCGTTGCGGCCTTGCCTCGGCATGCGGTGGGCGATAAAACACATGTGATGTTTGACGCGCCGCCCAAGCCCCAGAGGAATCCGTCCTTTTCGCGAACCTTGTTGCGCGTGTTGCTGATCAGTGCCGGATCGGTGGCGATCCTGCTGCCCGCGTGGTTGCCAAACCGCCCCTCCGCTCCGCTCGAGCGCGGCACGGTCGAGTTGCTCCAGGCCTTCCTGCTTGCGGCATCGGCGGCGCTGATGTTCGGGGCCTCACCGCATGCCGGCGCCTATCGTCCGGTGTGCCGAGTGCTGGGGCTGGGGCTGATGGCTGCATTTTCGGGTGAAATCGAAGACTTCGTTTCGGGCATGCTGCACCTGCGCTTTCCCGAAGCATGGGTCGCCGGAGCATTTGCATTGGCGGCAATCATCACGGCATTGAGGCACCGCCGCGTGGTGGTTCACTTCGTAGCAACTCTGGGTCAGCACGCCGGCGCGGGACTCATCGCTGCGGCGCTGTTGATCATCTATGTCTTCAACCGCGTGATGGGCAGCTCGGCATTTTGGAAGGCATCGCTCGGCGAGGCCTATTCGCCAAACATCGCGCGCATCTGCAAAGGATACCTCGAGCTGCTTGCGTGTTATCTCATCTTCATCGGCGCACTCGGTCTTTCGCTTACACTTGCCCGCCGTCGGCAGCCCTGATTTATCGCGACCATGTTTCACATCGTTTTGGTTGAACCGGAAATCCCGCACAACGCGGGTGCCGCAGGCAGGCTCGCGCTGGCCACGGGATCGACGCTGCACTTGGTCAAGCCGCTCGGCTTTTCCCTCGAAGACAAGCATGTGCGGCGCACCGGGCTCGACTACTGGCGCGAAGTCGACCTGCGCGTATGGGAGTCGTTTGATGAATTGCAAAAATCCGCCGATGCCGATGCCGGATTCTGGTTGCTGAGCACCAAGGCCAGCGCGAATCCATGGCAAGCGAAGTTCAAGCCCGGCGACTATTTGGTCTTCGGCAGGGAAACGCGTGGCCTGCCCGCCGAGTGGGTTGCCGACGCCGGAGATCGCGCGCTTCGCATCCCGATGTCACCGGGCGGCACCCGCAGCCTCAACCTATCGACCGCTGTCGCGATCATCCTCTACGAAGCCGTGCGCCAGCAGAACCCCGATTGGTGATGGAGCCATTCAAGGAACACTTTTCTTACGCAAATGCCCGCAAGATCGCGGCAGAAATTCATCGCGCGCATCCGGGCTTCGAGATGAAAAACTTCACACGTGGGCTGGAGAAAAAACTGGCTCCGCTCGAGTTGAAACAGCGCATGCATGTGGTGGCCGATCATCTCGAAGCGGCATTGCCACTCGACGCACCAGCGCTTTTCGCGGTGCTGGTGAAGGCACTTGCGAACGATGGCAAGCACGGCCTGCGAGGCTTTGCCGTGTGGCCGCTCACCGAGATTGTCGCACGCCGCGGGCTTGGGCATTTTGCCGAATCGATGGACGCGCTGGCGCAAATGACCCAGCGCTTCACTGCTGAATTCGCCATCCGCCCTTTCATTCGGCATCACCGCGAAATAACCATGCGGCAACTTCACCGCTGGTGCAATCACCCCGACGAACATGTGCGCCGCCTAGTGTCCGAAGGCAGCCGGCCATTTCTGCCATGGGGCGGCAATCTTCCCGAACTACTAGACTCACCGTACCAAACATTTGACTTGTTGGAAAAACTCCATCGCGATCCAAGCGACTATGTTCGTCTCTCGGTCGCCAACCACCTCAACGACTTCAGCAAAGGAAATGCCAAACTGGTGCTCGATACCCTCACGCGCTGGCGCAAAGCGGCACCGCACGACCGGCATTTGGAAAAACTTTCGCGCCACGCCTGTCGCACGCTGCTCAAAACCGGCCATCCGGCCGCGCTCAAATTGCAAGGTTATGGCTCGGCCGATTCTCTGGAGATCGAATCATTCAATCTGCACGGCAACTCCATTCGCGTCGGCGACAAAATTGCTTATCGCCTCGTGATCCGCAACAAGTCACGCCAATCGCTGCGCGTGATGTTCGACTATGCCATCCACCACCGCAAAGCCAACGGGGCCCTCACGCCAAAGGTCTTCAAGGGCCGCGTGAAAGACCTCGCCGCAGGCGAACGCTGGGAAAT
>JBKDYW010000101.1:0-6090 GCA_046308575.1 Verrucomicrobiota bacterium | reverse complement strand
GGGGTAAAAGTTATGGGTTATTTGCGCAAGGCAAGCGCCTGGCCAGTGGGGGAGTTCGGGGTTTTTTGGATATCGTTCGGGGTGCCTTGGGCCACGAGTTGGCCGCCGTGGGATCCGCCGCCGGGGCCGAGGTCGATGATCCAATCGGCGGCGGCGATTACATCGAGGTGGTGTTCGACGACCAACACGCTGTGGCCCGCATCGCGGAGTTGGAGGAAGGCCTTGATGAGAAGTTGGACATCGCCGAAGTGGAGTCCGGTGGTGGGTTCGTCGAAGAGATAGAGTGTGTGGGTGGCGGGGGGCTTGGCGAGTTCGAGGGCGAGTTTGAGGCGTTGCGCTTCGCCGCCGGAGAGTGTGTTGGCCGCTTGACCAAGCGGCAGGTAGCCGAGGCCAAGTTGATCGAGGGTTGCGAGGATGTGGCGCAGCTTTGGGATCGGTTGGAAAAATGCGAGTGCTTCGGAAACTTGCAGATCGAGCACATCGGCGATGGATTTGCCTTTGTAGGTGATAGCGAGCGTTTCGCGGTTGAAGCGTTTGCCGTCGCAGGCTGGGCAGGTGACCCAGGCGTCGGGCAGGAAATGCATTTCGATTTTGAGTCGTCCATTGCCTTGGCAGCGTTCGCAGCGTCCGCCAGCGGCGTTGAAGCTGAAGCGTGAGGTGGTGAAGCCGTGTTGGCGGGCGAGCGGGAGTTTGGCGAAGAGTTCGCGGATTAGGTCGAACGCACCGGTAAAGGTCGCGGGGTTTGATCGTGGGCTGCGGCCGATGGGTGATTGGTCGGCGACGATAAATTTGCCGAGGTGTTCGAGTCCGTCGACGCCATCGTGGGCGCCGGGCGTTTCGCCAGCGTGGTGGAAATGGCGGGCCATTGCGCGGCGCAGGATGTCATCGGCGAGGGTGGACTTGCCGCTGCCGCTTGGTCCGCAGAGGCAGACCAGCTTGCCGAGCGGGATGCTGACATCGAGGTTTTGAAGGTTGTGCTCGCGGGCGTTTCGAATTTTCAATTCTACGATGGTTGTCGTAGTTGAAATTGAGGATTTTTTGGTTTTTCCGGCAGAGTGAACTTTCTCTTTCGACCGCAGCCATTGACCTGTTGGTGATGAGATTTCAAGAGGATTCCCGGCTGCGAGGATCAAGCCGCCAGCGGATCCGGCGCCGGGTCCCATGTCGATCACATAATCGGCTGCGCGGATGATTTCCTCGTCGTGTTCTACGATGACCACCGTATTTCCCGAGTCGCGCAGGCGCTGGAGGGCGGTGATAAGTCGGCGGGTGTCGCTGGCGTGGAGGCCGATGCTTGGTTCGTCGAGCACATAGAGCACGCCGGAGAGTCCGGCGCCGAGTTGGGTGGCGAGGCGGATGCGTTGGGCTTCGCCGCCAGAGAGTGAGCCGCTGGCGCGATCGAGCGTGAGGTAGCCGAGGCCGACTTCTTCGAGGAAGTGGAGGCGCTTTGTGACATCGGCGACAAGGCGTTGGCAAACAGCGGCCTTGGCGGGATCGGTGCTGAAGCCATCGAGCCAGCGGATCGCTTCGGTTACGGTGAGTTCGCAGAAATCCGTGATGCCGAGCCATTGTTGATTCGTGCCGCAGACCTTTACCGCGAGCCATTGCGCTTGGAGTCGGCGGCCTTGGCACGCGCTGCAGGGTCGGTGGGCGATGAGGCGTGAGAGGCTGCGTCGGGTGATCTCGGATTTTGCTTCGTTGAGTCGGCGCATCGCTTCATTGGCGAGGCCTTCGGTGTCGATTTTTTGTGGTTTTTTGTCGGGCCCGACGGTCCAGCCGGTGTCGATTTTTCCGCCATCAAACAGCAGGCGTTTTGCGGGATCGTTGAGTTGGGAAAAGCTCGCATCGTCGGGCAGCGAGCATCCGCGCAGGATGATTTTTGTTTCGCGTTGAAATTGGCTTTCGCGAGATGATTTTTCCTTCCACCACCCGCGGATGCCGCCTTTGAGAATTGGCAAGTTTGGATCGTGAATGAGCAATTGTGGATCGCAGTAGCGTTCGGTGCCGAGGCCTTCGCAGGTCGTGCAGGCACCAAGGTGGGAGTTGAATGAAAAATGTTTCGGCGTGATTTCGCCGATCAGTTCGCCGGTGTTTGGGTTGCGGTAGGATGTTTGGAACGAGAGGTCGAGCCATGCGACGGCATCGGGTGTTTGATACGAGGCGATCGTTTCCGCGCCGCAGAGACGGAGGGCGGTTTCGACCGAGTCGGCGATGCGTGATTCCGAGTCGGGTCGGATCACAAAGCGGTCGACGACAATTTCCAATTTGAACGGTCCTTGTGGCCACTTGGCATTTTCGATTTCGAACATTTCGCCATCGATGCGCACGCGGATGAAGCCTTGGCGTTGGAGGTCGGCGAGCAAACGCTCTGGGTCGGCGAGTTCTTCCTTTGGCACCGGGGAAAGCAGCGTGACCTTGCTGCCTTGCGGGAGTGCGGTGAGTTCTTGCACGATGTCGGCTGGGCCCATGCGTTGGAGGGCGATGCCGGATTGCGGGTCGTGCGGGATTCCGGCGGCGGCCCAAAGGATGCGGAGGTAATCGTGGATCTCGGTGGTGGTGGCGAGGGTCGAGCGCGGGTTGAGTCCGCCACTGCGCTGTTCGATCGCGATCGAGGGACTGAGGCCTTCGATCGAATCGACATCGGGTTTTTCCAACTGATCAAGAAACTGCCGTGCGTAGGCCGAGAGCGACTCCACATAGCGGCGCTGTCCTTCCGCGTAGAGCGTGTGGAAGGCGAGCGAGGATTTGCCTGATCCGCTGGGGCCGGTGATGACTACGAGTTTGCCCTTGGGGATATCGACATCGATGTTCCTCAGGTTGTGTTGTCGTGCGCCGCGGATCCGGATCGTTTCCACGGCAACAGCAAAGGGTGGGTGAGGGTGTCTTCCAAGAGAAATTGCCCCTTCTCATGGCGCCGATGCCTGCAAAAACGAGCTCGCTTGAACCGCCAACTTGACACAGGCAGGCATTCGTAACATATTAATGCCATGAAATCTCACATCAGTGCCACAATCGACGAGCATCTCGTGGAAGACTTGAACCGCTATGGTCAAGAGGAACGCCGCTCGCGGAGCCAGGTCATAGAAATGGCCTTGGAGGAGTTTTTGAGCAGTCGTCTGGATGCAAAGGATGAAATCGTCACCTCCCAAGGGCATTTTCAGGGCAACTTCAGCCGAGAGGAAACTTATGAGCGTTGAGAACCTGGCGGGTCGGTTGCTGGTGGATACCAATGTGCTCATTTATGCGACGCTTGCGGCCGATCCTCGTCATCATAGGGCCCAGGAGGTGTTGGCTCTTCGTAAGCGGGCCGGGGTGGAAATGTTCATATCGGTGCAAAACCTCGCGGAAATGTACCCCAATCTCACTGGTCCCAAAAATCAGCCACCGGACAGCCCCGCTCTGGCGCGTAAAAAAATCCAAGCCATCTCGCAGTTGCGGGGCTTGACCGTGCTACCGCTCACGCTTGGCAGCGTGCACAGTGCGCTCGATCTCTGTGTGAAGGGAGGAATCACGCGCCAAAAGTATTTTGATCAGCAACTCGCCGCCCTGATGCTCCGCGAAAAGATCCCCGTCATCGTGACCGAGAACGACAACGATTTTTTAAACATCAAAGGCATCACGCCGATCAACCCGTTTGCTTGAGCAATGATGGTTGTGGATGTTTCGCGATGGACCGCGCGGGGGATCCTGTGGATGCTTGCGGCATGGCAGGGCGCATGGGATGGATCAAGTTGATGGCGGTCGTCGCGAGCGGGTTGATGACAGCCGCGGTTTTTGTGCCATATGATCAAACATGGCTCGTGTGGGTGTCGTTGGTGCCGATGCTGGCGGTTATGTGGTCGCTTGAGGGTAGGCGTGCGGGGTGGAAAGGATTTGGGCTTGGTTGGTTGGCGGGAGTGGTGGGTTTTGGGATTCAGTTTTCGTGGCTGTCGGTCGTGTCGCCATTGGGTGCGGTGGTGTTGGCGCTTTATCTTGCGGTGTATCCGGCAATTTTCGGTTGGTTTTGCGCGACTTGGGGAAACCCGTCGAAATCGCGGCTCGGATGTTTGTCGCTGGCCTTGGTGCATGCTGCGGTGTGGGCGGGATTGGAGTTGTTGCGCGGGTGGGTGTTTACCGGCTTTGGATGGAATGGTCTTGGAGTGGCATTTCATGAGATGCTGGTCATGGCGCAGGCGGCTGATCTTTTTGGGGTGAGTGGCTTGTCGGTGCTGATCGTTTTTGTGCAGTCGGTGTTGGTGCAGAGCATGGCGCGGGTGGTGTCGCATCGTGGAGTGTGGCGGGTTGCCGATCTTCGCCCGATCGCGGTCGCTGTGTTGGCGGTCGCTGTGTGCGCGGCGTATGGGGTTTTGCGGATTCGCATCGAAAAAAACCGCGAGTGCATTTCGCTCAAGACCCTGTTGGTGCAGATCAATATCCCGCAGGATGCCGCGCGGGTTTTGTGGGAGCCGCTTGCGGTGCACATGGCCTATGAGGAGGAAACGCTCAAAGCGCTCGAGGCGATCAAGGCCGCTGATCCGAGTGGCGCATCATGGCCTGATTGGGTCGTATGGCCGGAGTCGGCATTGACCGGCAGGATTTTGCGTACGGGTGACGGCGATTGGGGGATGTGGCAGGAAAACATCGAGACCATTGCGCAGGTGCGCAAGGCGGGTCCGTTTCACTTGATCCATGGCACCAACGAGCTTGAAGCCGAGACGATCGAGGATGGTCAGTTGGTCATGAAGCCGAGAGGACGCGCGTGGAATTCCATTGCCGTGATGTCGCCAAAGGATGAATTGCAAACTTACCGCAAGAAGCATCTGGTGATTTTTGGCGAGACCATTCCGTTCGTGGAGAGCATTCCATGGTTGAAGAAAATTTACGCCCAGCAGGCCGGTGTGGAGTATGGCGGATCCTTCACGCCGGGGGATTCGTTTGAGCCCTTGCCGGTGCCGAATCTTGCTGGCGAGGTGATTGGTGCGCTGCCATCGGTTTGCTTTGAGGACACCGTGCCGCGCCTGACGCGAAAATTTGTGAGGTCGGGGCCGCAGGTGATTGTGAATGTCACCAACGATGGTTGGTTCAAGGAATCACCGGCGGCGGCGCAGCACTTTGCCAACGCCAAGTTTCGCGCGATTGAGCTGCGACGGCCGATGGTCCGTTGTGCCAATAGCGGCGTGAGCGCGGCGGTCGATACGACTGGGAAAGCGCAGGTCTTGGTTGATGCGAAGGGCAGTCACTTCACGCGCGGGTCGCTGCGGGTCGATGTGGCAGTGCCGAAGATCGCGTCATTTTCGCTCTATGCGCTGATCGGCGATTGGGCGGTGGCGCTTGGTGCGGTGCTGGCGTTTGGATGGGCGGGGAGGAAGAAAAGCTGAAAGTTGAAAGCAGAAAGCAGAAAGCAGAAATGAAGAGAGGAGATGTTGAACATTGAAAAAAGTTTCAAGTTTCAAGAATGCAACGGAAGCTTTAGCGACCTTTAATATTGGCGAAGACAATTCAGTTTAAAGGGAAGAAAATGAAGAGGTGGCCTCTTTAGACAGGGACCTTTGTCCCAAAGGTCCGTTGTTGAATGCAGGGTCTGTTTCGATGGTTTCGATGCTGGAGAAGATGGAAAGCGAGAGGTGGTTTCTTGTCTATCGATGAGGCAAATTGATGGTGTGAGTGCGGTCGTTTTTGAAGATAAAAACTTGTATGGGCTAGATGAATAATTTGTGTTTGACCATGTCTTCTACCCATAGACTAGGGCTGATGGCCGAAGTCGTGTCTGGTTGCTTTCGGCTAAGTGCCGTTGGTGTGGATTTTTTTAGACGCGGGTTGATGATTTTGATGTTCGCTGGGTCCTTTGCCACGCCGCTGAAAGCCGTCAACATCATCTACACGATTGACCCTCTTTACGGCGTGTCCGCCGAGGCTCTCAGTGCCTTCGAGGAGGCCGCTTCCATGTGGGAATCGCGGCTCGTGGACCCAGTGACCGTCTCGATCAAGATTGGTGCCTATGACTTTGGGCCTGGGTATTCCAACATCATCGGTGGAGCTAGTCCTACTTATCATGACATTTCCTACAGCCAGTATCGTGCTGCATACGAGGCCGACGCCGGCTCGGATGCC
>JBKDYW010000100.1:0-5761 GCA_046308575.1 Verrucomicrobiota bacterium | reverse complement strand
GGCAAAGTCGCGGAAGTCGGCGATGATGTTGTTGTAAACTTCCTCCGAGTAGTCGACGAGGTCCATCTTGTTGACCGCGACGACGAGATGCTGGATGCGCAGGAGGTTGGCGACGAAGGAGTGACGCTTGGTTTGCTCGATGACACCCTTGCGTGCGTCGATGAGGATGATGGCGAGGTTGGCGGTGGAGGCGCCGGTGACCATGTTGCGGGTGTACTGGATGTGCCCTGGGGTGTCGGCGATGATGAACTTGCGCTTCGGTGTGGCGAAGTAGCGGTAAGCGACATCGATGGTGATGCCTTGCTCGCGCTCGGCCTTGAGTCCGTCGGTGAGCAGGGCGAGGTTGACGTGTTCGTCGCCGCGCTTGCGCGAGGATTCCTCCACGGCTTCGAGTTGGTCTTCGAAGATCGATTTGGAATCGTAAAGAAGGCGGCCAATGAGGGTTGATTTGCCGTCATCGACGGAGCCGGCGGTGGTGAAGCGGAGGAGGTCCATGGGGTAAATGCTGAAAAGCTGAAAAACTGAGATGCTGAAATGAAGAGGATGAGGAAGAGGTAAAGCTGAAATGCTAAAAACCTGAAATGCTGAAATGAAGAGGAGGAAGCGGTGAATGATGAAAGGCTGAAATACTGAAAGGAAGAGTAAGGGGAAGGGTAAAAGCTGTAAGGATGAAAGTAAGAGGGTTAGTTAATTAATGAAATTCTGAAAGTGAAAGTCAGCGTTAAGAACATAGTATTTATTTGATTTCAGTGTTACAGCTTTTCAGTTTTTTAGATTTTTAGATTTTATTCACAGGGATTTTCTTACTTTTGAGACGATGGTGGTAAAGATGGCGATGAGCTCTCCAGCTTCGCGATGTGCATCTTTTAATGATTCGTGGCTTTGTTGGCAGTCTTCGATGAGGAGTTCCAGCCAGAGCTGGGTTTCATCGGCTTCTTGAAGGAGCCCGTCGACTTTTGAACAGAGTTCTGAATCGGAGCGGGCGCGGGATGCTTCACGCGCATGGGAAGCGACGGATGTGCCCGAGCGTATCATCTGCTTGGCGAGGACGCTGACTTCTTCGCGTTGTCTGGGTAATGCGATGTATATGCGTATGATCGACGAAGCGAATGCTTTGGTTCTCTTTCTAAGATCATCGGTAAGACGCATGGGAAAATGTGGTAAAAGCTGAATTGCTGAAAAACTAAAATGCTGAAAGGAAGATAAGAAGAAGGAAGAGAAATGTTAAAGGGCTTTGTTTTATGGATGAGAATGTAGCGCTTATCTTATTTCAGATTTTCAGCATTTCAGCTTTTTAGCATTTATTAAAAATAGCCTTCTTTTTTCCGGTCTTCCATGGCGGTTTCGGAGCGTTTGTCGTCGGCGCGGGTGCCGCGTTCGGTTTGGCGGGCGGCGGCGACTTCGGCGATGACTTCATCGAGGTCGGATGCGGGTGATTCGACGGCGCCAGTGCAGGTGGCATCGCCGATGGTGCGGAAACGGACGGTGCGGGTGGTGACGGTTTCGTGATCCTGTGCTTTGAGGAAATCGGTGACGGCGAGGAGCTGGCCGTTGCGTTCGAAGACTTCGCGTTGGTGAGCGAAGTAGATCGAGGGGAGCGGAATTTTTTCGCGTTTGATGTACATCCAGATGTCCATCTCGGTGAAGTTCGAGAGCGGGAAAACGCGGAAGTGTTCGCCGGGGTTCTTGCGTCCGTTGAAAAGGTTCCAGAGTTCGGGGCGCTGGTTCTTCGGATCCCATTGACCGAAGTCGTCGCGATGCGAGAAGAAGCGTTCTTTGGCTCGGGCTTTTTCTTCATCGCGTCGTCCGCCACCGAGGCAGGCGTCGTACTGATGTTTCTCGATTGTGTCGAGGAGTGTGACGGTTTGAAGTTTGTTGCGCGATGCGTTGGGGCCTTTTTCCTCGACAACGCGTCCGGTATCGATCGATTCCTGCACGAGGCCGACGACGAGGTTGGCGCGGATGAGGTCGACGAATTCGTCGCGGTAGGTCATGGTCTCATTGAAGTTGTGTCCGGTATCGATGTGGACGAGTGGGAAGGGCATGCGTGCGGGCCAGAAGGCTTTGCGTGCGAGCCATGCCATGACGATCGAGTCCTTGCCGCCGGAAAAGAGCAGCGCGGGATTTTGAAATTGCGCGGCGGTTTCGCGAAGGACGAAGATCGCCTCGGCTTCGAGTTGGTCGAGGTGGCTGAGGTTGTAGCTGGGCATGGGAGGAGGGGGGGTAAGAAAATCAGAAAGAGGAAAGCAGAAAGAAGAGGGAGAGGGGAAAGCACTAAATTTTAAGCATGAAATTCGAAACGGAAGAAGTCATGGGTCAATGGTCAATAGTCATTGGGGAAGAAAAGGTTCTCGCGCAGAGGCGCTGAGTCGCGGAGGGAGAGGAGAAATTATGAATGTTGGATTTTGAATTTTGAATGAAGAGAAAGAGGTTAGAGGGGAAGAGGCAGAGGAGTGATTGGTTATTTGTTATTGGGGAAGAGGTGGGCGGGACGCCCACTCTCCTTGAAGAACGGGCGGGCCGCCCGTGCCCCTCTTTTGAAGATGAGGTTTATCTTGAAAGTTTTCTTCCGTTTTGAATTCAGAATTTATGATTTTGTTTAATTGGGCTTGGCGCTTGGAAAGCGCTGGCACGGGCGGAAGATGTGCCGTGGGAGGGGCTGGGTCAATAAAAAATTACTAAATTGACTAACTTGGTAATGAATTTGGGAGAGTTTAATAGTAACTCGTTTATATTCAATGATTTATCAAATTCTCTCTGCGATGGCTTTGAGTAGTTGGGAGGCTGAGTCCTCAAGGGTGGTGGTTTCGGTGTCGATGATGAGGTCGGCGTTTTCGGGGATGTCGAACTGGCTTTGTTTGCCGGTGAAGTTGGGGATTTCGCCTTTGGCGGCCTTGGCGTAGAGGCCTTTGACATCGCGTTGTTCGCAGGTTTGGTAGCTGGCCTTGATGAAGACTTCGAAGAGGTCGGGTCCGACGATGTCGCGGGCGATCTGGCGGAGTTCGGCACGCGGGGTGATCGCGGATACGAAGGTGATGATGCCTTGATGAGCGAGAATTTTTGCCGTCTCGGCGATGCGGCGGATATTTTCCGCGCGGTCATCGTCGGTGAATCCGAGGTTGGAGTTGAGTCCGGCGCGGAGGTTGTCGCCGTCGAGGATGATGGTGAAGCGACCTTGCTCGTGGAGCTGGCGTTCGACGGCGTTGGCGATGGTGGATTTGCCGGAGCCTGAGAGGCCGTAGAGCCAGATCACGCTGCCGCGTTGGCCGAGCAGGCGTTCCTTGTCCTCGCGTTTGAGAAAGCGGTGGAATTCGGTGAGGAGCATGGGGGAGGAGGAAGAAAAGTGGAAAGTTGAAAGCGGAAAGCTGAAATGAAGAGGAAGATCGGAAGCACTAAATCATAAATTCGAAATTCGAAACAGAAGAAGTCAGAGGGCGGAGAGGGGGGCAGAGACGAACATCGAACGTCGAACATCCAACATTGAACATCGAAGTGGAAGAGAAAGAGGAAGAAGAGAAATGTTGGATTTTGAATTTTGAATTTTGAATGAGGAAGAAAATGAAGAAGAAAATGAGGAAGAAAATGAGGAAGAAAATGAAGAATCGGCTTTTTTCTTCGATCCGCGATCTATGATCTACGATCTCTTATCTTATCTTTTTCATTCGCGTTTTTTCGCGTTCATTCGCGGTTCAAAATCTCTGAATGAGTCGGCTCTGCGTGGCCGCAGCGCCCTACCGGACGGCCTGGATCAAGATGATCCAGCTACAGTGAAGAGGTGGGCGGGACGTTGACGCTTCTTGAAACACGGGCGGGCCGCCCGTGCCCCTCTTTTGAACAAGTCGCGTTACATTGGCGCGGACCTTTGCGGAGAAAGGTCCCTGCCAAGAAGAAGCGGCTTTTTTGTTTCCCTAATAACGAATCACCAATACCCCATTACTGTTCTTAAGCTCCTTTGCCGATGCTGAAGGCTTTGAAGCCGTGGGCTTTGAGGGCGGAGGTGGGGAGGATGGCGCGGCCGTCGAAGACGAAGGCGGGTTTGAGCATCAGGTCATGGATGCGTTGGAGATCGAGGGTTTTGAATTCGTCCCACTCGGTAAGGGTGGCGAGAGCGTGGGCGTCTTTGGCGGCGGCGTAGGGATCGGCGGCGATCTCGACATTGAAGTCGATGATGTCTTGCGGGACGCCGACTTCGAGGAGGTCGCGTTGGATGGTTTCCTTGGGCACGCGTGGGTCGTAGATCACGACATGGGCGTTTTCGGCGACGAGGTCGCGGACGATGTTGATGGCGGCGGATTCGCGGGTGTCATTGGTGTCTTTCTTGAAGGCGAAACCAAGGATGGCTATGCGTTTGCCGGAGACCGTGTTGAATAGGGTGCGGACGATTTTTTCGACGAAGCGGGATTTTTGCCAATCGTTCATGGTGACCACCGAGCGCCAGTAGGCGGCTGCTTCCGGGAGACCGAAGGATTCGCAGAGGTAGACGAGATTGAGGATGTCCTTTTGGAAACAGGATCCGCCGAATCCGACGGATGACTTGAGGAATTTGGGGCCGATGCGCGAGTCGGCACCGATGGCGCGTGCGACTTCATCGACATCGGCGCCGGTGGCTTCGCAGAGAGCGGAGATCGAGTTGATCGATGAGATGCGCTGGGCGAGGAAGGCGTTGGCGACGAGCTTGGAAAGCTCCGAGGACCAGAGGTTGGTGGTGATGATTTTTTCGCGCGGGACCCAGTTTGCGTAGACCGATACGAGCGCCTCGAGCGCGGCTTGTCCTTCTGGGGTTTGCTCGCCACCGATCAGAATGCGATCGGGGTTTTCCATGTCGGCGACGGCGGTGCCTTCGGCGAGGAACTCGGGATTGGAGAGGACTTGGAAGGTGGCTTCTTTGCAGGAGTTTGCGGCGAGAATCGTTTGAATGGCGGTCGCGGTTTTGACCGGAATGGTGGATTTCTCGACGATTATTTTGTTGCCCTCGGAGACCTCGGCAATGAGGCGTGCGGCGGACTCGATGTAGCGGAGGTCGGCCGCGCGTCCGGCACCGATGCCGTAGGATTTCGTGGGAGTGCCTACGCAGACGAAGATCAAGTCTGCCGCGGCGATCGCGGGTTTGATGTCGGTGGTGAAGTGGAGGTTCTTGCCGCGCGCGGATTCGACCACTTGCTGAAGGCCGGGTTCATAGACGGGAAGGTTGTCGGTGTTCCATGCGTCGATGCGCGCCTGGTTGAAGTCGCAGACCGTGACCTGGATGTGAGGACACTTGGCGGCGATCATGGCCATGGTGGGGCCGCCGACATAACCGGCGCCGAGGCAGCAGATGGATTTGATTTTCATGGGGAAGAAGTTTGAAGAGAAGAGGAGTTGACCGCCAAGGCGCAAAGGTCGCCAAGGGGGAAGAGTTAAATTTGAAGCATTAAATCTTAAATTCGAAATTCGAAACGAAGAGGAAGAGGGAAGAGGAAAGAGTTAGAAGTTATTTGTTATTGGGGGAGGAGGAGAAGAGTCGCAGGTCTGAAAGTCGAAGGTTAAAGGTCGGAGTTTGAAGAATCAGCGGATGCTTTGGCATTTCAGAACATGGAGCGGGACGCTCCATGGACGGCCTGGATCAGGATGATCCAGCTACGATGAAGAAGTGGCTTTTTCTTTGTTTCGAATTTAAGATTTAAGATTTTTTAAATGCGTCGCGGAGGAGGTGATAGAGGAAGAGTGAGTTGTATGTAAAGTAGCGTTTGAAGAGCCGGCGGGGTTCCATGGCGAGGCGGTA
>JBKDYW010000099.1:0-12470 GCA_046308575.1 Verrucomicrobiota bacterium | reverse complement strand
GCGTGGTGCAGTGCTTGCACGAACTCCGCTTCGGGAAGTTCGTCGGCCTGGCCTTCGATCATGATGACATCGGTTTTGTTGCCGACATAGACCAGATCAAGGTCGCTGTTTTCGCGTTGCTCGTGGGTCGGGTTGATCACGAATTGTCCGTCGACGCGGCCGACGCGCACAGCGCCGATCGGGCCGGCGAAGGGGATGTCGGAAAGGCAGAGCGCGGCGGAGGCACCATTCATTGAGAGGATGTCGGCGTCGTTCTCACCATCGGCGCTGAGCAGGATGGCGATGATCTGCGTGTCGTAGAAATAACCCTTCGGGAACAGCGGACGCAGTGGGCGGTCCGTCATGCGGCAGGTGAGGATTTCCTTTTCGGTCGGGCGTCCTTCGCGCTTGAAGTAACCACCGGGGAAAACGCCGGCGGCGGAAGCCTTTTCCTTGTATTCCACGGAGAGCGGGAACCATGTCTGGCCGGGCTTCACCTTGGTGGCGGAAACAGCGGTGACGAGGATGATGGTGTCGCCGCAGCGGACGGTGACGGCACCGTCGGCGAGTTTGGCAAGTTTGCCGGTTTCGATCGTCATCGGATTGGTTCCGACATCGGCCGTGAGTGTATGGATGTTCATTTCTTTCTTCTTTCTTCTGTTGTTCTTCTTTTCTGTCCTGCGACCCGAGCGACGGGATTGCCGCGCGGGCATTGGTGGGTTGTGACCGCCGCGTCTTGGCGCGAAGAAATTCCGCGAGCGGAACGGGGTGGGGTCACGCGGCCTGCGGGAAGCCACTTGGCTTCCTGATGCGTCGGCCGTTTTGCGCGACAGCCACGGGTGGATTCCCATGGCTGCCGTGCGGAGAGTATTAGTGGCGAAGTCCGAGGCCTTGGATGACCTGCTGGTATTTTTCCTCGGAGCCGTTTCTGATGAAGTCGAGCAACTTGCGGCGGCGCGAAACCATGGTCAGAAGACCGCGGCGGGACGAGAAGTCCTTCTTGTTCGCGTTGAGGTGCTCGGTGAGGTGATGAATGCGCTGGGTGAGCAGTGCGACCTGATAAGGTGCGCTACCGGTGTCGCCTTCGTGGAGTTGATAATCCTTGGTGTTGATTTCTTTGGTACTCATGGTCGTAGGGGATGGATCCAGCCGTGGCCAGGTCGTCCTTGCTTGGTTGGGGAGCGGATGAAAGGGGCCCGAGGCGCCGATTGCAAGACAATTGCGATGGCTCCGGGCGGATTTTTTGAAATTTTTCCCCCGATCAGCCCGCCTGCGGGTGGCCGTGGCGGCGGGATTTTGCCAGCAGGATGAGGATCAAAATCAGCCCGGCGGCGGCAGCGGCGGTCGAGAGCGCGGGCTGGGTGCCGAGGGCCATCAGCACATAGGCGACGCAGCTGGCGAGGGCGGCAAAGGCGGCGAAGGGCAGCTGCGAGGTCACATGGTCGATCGTGCGGCAGCCGCTGGCGAGGGCGCTGACGATGGTGGTGTCGGAAAAGGGACTGCAGTGGTCGCCGAGGGTGGCGCCGCCAAACACCGCGCCTATGACCATGGCGGCGAGTTGGCGGGTTTCTTCCGGCGGAAGGTTGGCGGCCTGTGCGGCGCTGAGCAGGGCCGGCAAGGCCAGCGGCATCAGCAAGCCCATCGTGCCCCACGAAGAACCGGTAGTGAAAGCCATCGACGAACCGAGCAGGAAAATCACCAGCGGAAACCACGCGACCGGGATGCCTTGCTGGAAGAGCTCCGCAATGTGACGCGTGGTACCGAGCGCCTCAAACATGCTGCCCAGTGACCAGGCAAAGATCAGGATCACCAAGGCCGGCAGCAGCGAGCCGGCTCCGTGCACCGCCGCCTCGGCCGCCTCATGCCGCCGCTTGGAGGGAAAACAAACCATCGCCGCGATCCACCCCGCGAGGCTGCCCAACACCAATGCGTGCGGACCGGTTTCGCTACTGAAGGCACGCGTCCACCCGCCAACGCTGAAGATCGCGCCAATTTCCCCCGCCAACAGCGGAAACGAAAGCAGGATGCCGCCGACAAGCACCGCAAGCGGTACGATCACCGAGACCAGCGACGGCAACTCGGCCGCAGTTTTGGCCGGCGCATCCGGCTGGTAAGCCACGAACCTTCGCATCGCCGCCGGTTGGTAGCCCAGCCCGATCGCCAAAGGCACGAGCAAGAGTGTGAGCAGGCAGTAGGCATTCGCCGGCACCGAGGAAAAAAACATCGCGTATGGCTCGACCTTGAATGGCGCAGACTTGAGCCCTTGATCGATCAGGCTCAACTGCGTCGCGATCCAGGTGGAAATGAATGCGACGCAGGCCACCGGCGAACCGGTCGAATCGACCACCCACGAAAGCCGCTCGCGCGAAACGCCAGCCCGATCGGCCAAGGGCCGCGCGATGCGACCGGTCAGCAGGCTGCTCGCAAGACCGTCGAAAAAACACAGAAGCCCGATGCCATACGCGCCGAAGAGCAAACGCTTTTCTCCGGAGTTCCCCGTGCCAAGCGCCTTGCGCAGCATCGCCTCAAAGCCGCCCGACCTCTCAAGGATCCCGGCAAATGAGCCAAGGATTAGCGTGAAAACCAAAGCCCCGATCCGCCACGGCCCCTGCATCGCGGGAAACACATGACCCTCGATCGCGACCCGCAAGGCCTTGACCGGATCGCCCGCACACAAAAGCAACGCCGCAGCCACCACCCCAAGCGCCAACCCGATCACCGCCTCGTGCAGCAACACGATGGTCCCGATCGCCACCAGCGCCGGCCACAAGGCCCGCATCAGGGAATCCTCATCCAAATGCCCGACCCAAAAGGTCGCCCCCAGCAACAAGGCAACAGCAATGACACGCATCTTTTGCATGCGGCATTCAACCGCGAATCGAAGCGAAGAGGAAGAGTTATCGGTGATTTGTGATTGGGGTTAAGAGAGTCGAAGGTCGGAAGGTCGAGGAACCGAAAAAGCAGAAAGCGGAAAGCGGAAATGAAGAGTGGAAGAATTTGAACCGCGAATGGACGTGAAGAATGAAGATCGTGGATCGTAGATCGTGGATCGTGGAACATGGGGCAGTATGTCAGCGGTCCTTTGAAGGGGTGGCGCGCCGCCGCTGTCGTCATGTTTGGGAAATGGAATGGTCTGAATGCGTGAAGCTTAGCATCAGGGCAATGCGAGAGCTTGTGCCAGAGCATCGTGCTCGAAGGCGCTGGCCATGCGATGAATCTCTGTCGGCGCAGCGCCGACCTTTTGCGCGACATTTCGCCAGGTGGAGGTCGCGGTCGCCACTTCCTTGATGATCTTGCGCGCTTCGTGAAGGGAAAGCGCGAAGAATCCTGCCGAGGCCTCCAAGAGATCGATTGAGCAGGTGCCTTCTTCCAGATCGATATTTGTGGTGAGCACGCGCGCTTTGAGGTCGGCGGGGACGGGGTTCAAGTCATAGGCGGGTGAAAGCGTCCAACCCGAGCGAGTCGTGCGCAGAAATCCGTGGTTGCGCAGGTGATCGTCCACATTGGAGATGAGAACATTGAAAGCCACCCGTCGATACAAGGCCCGCGCATCATTCTTTGCATCTGCACCATACCGTGCCAACGCATCCACCATTTCCGGATAACTTCCACCTTCGCCATCCTTTGCCCCTAGCAAAGCCATCGCAGATAGAAACGGAATGCGGCGGCTGCCCTCCCGATCAAAACGTCGCGATAGAAGGACGGCCTTGCCGGCCACACATTTCAGCTCATGCGCGGCAGTCATGATCCCTGCTCGCTCCGCCAGACGCAGCGCGATTTCCTCCCAAGTCTCAATGCTGTATTCATCGTTTTCCTTGGGAAACTTTGCGATGGAAAGACGGCCGTGCTGATCGATCACCGAGGCCTTGGGGCGCGCCCCACCCAGCGAGGATCCGGGAGCAAAAATCAGTTGAAGATCCTCGTCCGTTTCCTCATCCCGAAGAATGCGTTCGGTGCTTTGCAACAAGCGACCGAGCTCCACCAGCGCGGGCACCCCACGGCGAAAACCTGCCAGAAACTCGTCCCCGCCCACTCGGCGGAAACGAAGTGCGCCTAGGCGGGTTTCGTCGGACACGCCGAGCAGGTAGTCGCTCTCCATCAGGCTGCGCACGGCCCGCCCTTCGCTTTCCGCTTGTCGGCGCTCGGCGCGCTGCATGAGCCGCCGTCCCCATGTGTCGGGCGCGGAATCTCCGAGCGAACCATGGATCGCCTGTCCTGCGGGCGGCACAAAGCCTCCTCTCGTCAGAGGCAGCCCCGGCTCGAGTTCAAAGCGATCGGCTTCACGCAGCCACTCCTCGTCATATTCGAATGCCACGGTTTCTTTTCCTCGCGCCCGGTTGCTTCGAGCTCGTCCGATTCGACGCGTGCCGCTTTCAACCGCAAGATGAACTTCGAAATCTGCCATGGTCAGTCCTTCGATGATTTGATGCGCACTCGCTGTGGTAGTAGTTGGTCGGCCATTGCCTGCCCGACCGAGTCCGTGGATGGGTCAGCAAGGCGACCGAGACCCTCCAACAAACCCAATGCATGCATCACGGCGGCGTAGATGCCGATGCTCACGGCGGGGTCACCCGCTTCCACCCGCTGCAAGGTGGAGCGCGAAGTGAAAGCGCGGTCGGCCACCACTGCCATCGGCAGCCGTCGTCGGCGACGGGCATCGCGCAGATCGCCCCCGAGTTTGCCAAGGGCTTTGCGCGCGGAGGCTGATGGATGATGAGGGGTTGGCATAATTTTGTTTGCTTCGTGCTTCTTAAAAATATTTTAATGTAGCGTGAACAATACAAAATCAAGAAAAAAAGAATTCGCATTAGCCCTTGGGTAGTGGGCATTTTCGTGTGGCGTCCGAAATGAAGAGTGGAAGAATTTGAATCGCGAATGGACGTGAATGGGAAGAGTGATTGGTTATTGGGGAAGAGAAAGAAGAAGCGACATCTTCAATGGGTAGCGCCAGCGTCTCGCTGGCTGTGTCACGCATCTTGCGGGACACCTCTTCAACCACGGTAGGGCGACGCGGCTCGCGGCACCGAAACTTTTGGAAAGATGATGGAACCGGAAAAGCGGAAAGCAGAAATAGAATAGGAAGAAGTGACGGATTCTTTGTCTGTTCAGAACATGGAGCGGGACGCTCCATGGACGGCCTGGAGCAAGATGCTCCAGCCACATGATGCGGCCGCTTTTTTCTCTTCACCCATTCGCCAATCTCCAAGATCGCATAACTCTTTCCCTCTGCGTTCCTTGGCGACCTTGTGCGGTGAACCTTTCTTCAAAGAGTCGGCGCCGCGAGGCCACGTCGCCCTACCGAGTGTTTGAAGAAGCGGCATCTTCTGCCTCTTTCCCAATGACAAATGACTACTGACCTCTCTCACGCTCCACGCATGAGGGAGATCTCAGCAAGTGAGATCATCGCTTTGAAGAGGTCTTCGCGTGGGGCGGTTTTGAGGTCGGCGACGGTGACGGCGCGGTCGAGGGTGAACTTGCCGGAGCGGGTGCGACGCAGCGCGCTTAGGTGGGCGCCGCAGCCGAGTTTTTCGCCGATGTCGTGGGCGTAGGTGCGGACATAGAAGCCCTTGGAGCAGTTGACGGTGAAGTCGACATCGGGCAGGGCGATGCGGCTGACCTTGTATCCGGTGACGCGCACCGGGCGTGGCTGGCGTTCGACGACTTCGCCTTTGCGCGCGAGTTTGTAGAGTGGCACGCCGTCTTTTTTGATGGCGGAGACCATGGGTGGCATTTGTTCGAACTCGCCGGTGAAGGCATCGAAAGCAGCGTGGATTTGTGCTTCGGAAAATGCGGGTACATCGTGGGTTTCGAGCACTTCGCCTTGACGGTCTTGGGTGCTGGTGACGCTGCCAAGCGTCATGGTGCCTTCGTATTCCTTGTCCTCGCTCATCAGCAGGTCTTGGATCTTGGTGGCGCGGCCGATGACGAGCATGAGCAGACCCGTGGCCATCGGATCGAGCGTGCCGCAGTGGCCGATTTTTTTCGTGTTGAGCGCCTTGCGTGCGATGGCCACGACATCGTGCGAGGTCATGTCGGGCGCCTTGTCGATGAGGAGAACGCCGCTTGGGCCGTTTTGTTCGAGGGGATTGGATTTCATGAAAGGGGAATTTCTAACAGATTGAATGCGCGGGCCTCGCGGGGATCGATGATCACGCCGCGAGTGGTGGCGGTCGGAGAAATCAGAGTCCGGCTGATTTCACTTCGTTGACGCGTTGGGTGATGGCCTCGAGCACGAGGGCCTTGGCGTCCTTGAGCGGGCCTGGCATGCGGATGCCGGCGGCGAGTGCGTGACCGCCGCCTTTGAATTGCATGGCGATCTGGCAGACATCGATGCGTTTGTCCTTTGAGCGCATCGAGACGCGGATTTTTCCATCCGGCAGTTCTTCGAAGAACACCGCGATTTGCACGCCGCGAATCGCGCGAATGACATCGATGAGCCCTTCGCTGTCTTCGGGGCGAAGGTCGAGGTCGATGCGCGTTTGGTCGTGCAGTTCCCAGTGGGCGACGATGCCATCATCCGAGCGTTCGAGCGTGTTGAGCAGTGCGCGCATCAGTTCGAGGCGGCGGTAGGGTGAGTCGTCGTAAGTTTTCGAATTGATCTCACCGACATTGAGCCCCTTGCGGATGAGGTCGGCGGCCATCTCGTAAGTTTTCGCGGTGGTCGACGGGTATTGGAACGAGCCGGTGTCGGTCGAGACCGCGACATAGATCGCGTCGCGCGATTCCGGCGTCATTGGCAGGCCGAGTTCGGTGATGAGATCGTAAAGGATTTGGCCGGTAGCGGGACTGGTGGCATCGATGAGGTTGTGGTCACCGTATTTCGGATTGGAAATGTGGTGATCGATGTTGAGCCAGAGTTTTGCTTTCGATGCAGCGTGCAGGGCATTGTCGCCGAGGCGGGGTTTGGTGGCAGTGTCGAGTGCGATGGCGACTTCGACATCGAGCGGCTCGGTGGGTGGAGTTTCGATGCGATCGCTGCCTTTCATGAAGGCGAGGTTTTCCGGCAGTCCGTCTTCATTGATGAGTCGCACGGACTTGCCGAGGGCCATCAGCGCGAAGCCGAGTGCGAGTTGGGATCCGATCGCGTCGCCATCTGGCCGGATGTGGCTGAGGATGATGAATGATTGATGGGCTTTGAGAATTTCGCCGATTTCGGCGATGCTCGCATCGACAGGAGTATTTGTTGTTTCGCTCATGGGGTGGAACCGCGGCGCGGGGGGCGGATTCTTCCCGTGGGGGAGATCCGTGCAAGGACAAAACGCAGTGGCTGCCGCGATCGCGCGGGTCACTCGGCGCTCTCGAAGATGCCACCTCCGAGGAGGCGTCCGCCATCGTAGAAGGCGCAGATCTGGCCGGGGGCGATCGCGCGTTGGGCGCGTTCGAAGTGGAGCTTCACGCGGTTTTCGCCGAGTGGCTCGACGCGTGCCGGCTCGGCCTTCGAGCGGTAGCGGGGTTGGGCGGCGACGAGTTTGAGCGATGGGATCGGCTCGTTGATCGATGAGATCGTGCCGACCGTGCAGCTGCGGGCGTAGAGGCCGGGCGTGTCGGACTTGTCCCAGCCGACGATGAGTTGGTTGCGTTCGCGATTTTTGCCGACGACCACATAGGCCATGCCTTCGCGCGGTGAAGCGACGCCGTGACCTTTCCTTTGGCCGAGCGTGTAGAGGTGGAGGCCGTGATGGGTGCCAAGCACCTTGCCGCTGGTGTCGACAATTTCACCGGGCGAATCCGGCACATAGTGGCGCAGGAAATCACTCATCTTTACCTGACCGAGAAAGCAGATCCCCTGGCTGTCTTTTTTTTCCGAGACCGGCAGTTGGAAGCGCCGCGCGACATCGCGTACCTCGGGCTTGAGCATCTCGCCGGTGGGAAACATCGCGTGAGCCGCCTGCCACTGCGTCATCAATGCGAGGAAATAACTTTGGTCCTTGTTCGGATCGGCGCCGCGCAGGATGGCCGCCGAGCCATCGGCTAGCGATCTACTACGCGCATAGTGGCCGGTGGCGACCTTTTCGAATCCTTGGGCAAGTGCGTAATCGAGAAACACGCCGAACTTCATTTCGCGGTTGCACCACACATCCGGGTTGGGCGTGATGCCAGAGCGATAGCCTTCGACGAGGTAGTCGACGATGCGTTCGCGGTAGGCGTCGATGAGGTCGATGACGCGCAGCTCGATGCCGAGGGTTTTGGCGATCGCTTGCGCGTCCTCGATGTCTTTTTCCCACGGGCAATCGCCGGGGATGCCCTCGGCGTTGATCCAATTTTTCATGTAGCCCGCGGTGACCTCGTGGCCTTGCTCGATCAGCAATGCAGCGGCGACCGCGCTATCGACGCCGCCGGAGAGACCGACCAGGACTTTTGCCATGCGCGGGGGTTTTAGAAATTGTCGAGCAGATGGTTGAGCGTTGCGCTCGGGCGCAGTGCGGCGGCGGCCTTCGTGTCGTTGGGCGCGTAGTAGCCGCCGATGTCGACCGGCTTGCCTTGCACGGCGAGCAACTCGGCGACGATCGTTGGCTCGTTGGCGCCGAGTGCTTCGGCGAGTGGTGTGAAGGCGGCCTTGAGTGCGGCGTCGTCATTTTGCGCGGCGAGCGCACGAGCCCAGTAGAGTGCGAGATAGAAATGCGATCCGCGGTTGTCGATCGTGCCGAGCTTGCGGCCGGGCGAGCGGTCGTTTTCGAGGAACTGTCCGTTGGCGGCATCGAGCGCATCGGCAAGGACCTTGGCCTGCGGATTTTTTGCGGTTTCCGCAAGGTGTTCGAGCGATGCGGCGATGGCAAAAAACTCACCGAGCGAATCCCAGCGCAGGTAGTTTTCTTGGATGAATTGCTCGACATGTTTCGGCGCCGAACCACCGGCGCCCGTTTCGAAAAGCCCGCCACCATTCATCAGCGGCACGATCGAAAGCATCTTCGCGCTGGTGCCGACTTCGAGGATCGGGAAAAGGTCGGTGAGGTAATCGCGCAGCACATTGCCGGTGACGGAGATCGTGTCTTCGCCCTTCACGATGCGCTCGAGGCTGAAGAGGCAGGCATCGGCCGGCGCAAGGATGCGGATGTCGAGGCCCTTGGTGTCGTGATCTTTGAGGTAGGCTTCGACCTTGGCGATGAGTTGCGCGTCGTGGGCGCGGGCGCGATCGAGCCAGAAGACGGCAGGCGATCCGGTGGCGCGCGCGCGGTTGACGGCGAGTTTCACCCAATCCTTCACCGGTGCATCCTTCGTTTGGCAGGCGCGCCAGATGTCGCCGGCTTCGACTTCGTGCGAGAGCAGGACATTGCCTGCGGCATCGGTGACGCGGACCGTGCCGGCTGTCGGGATTTCAAATGTTTTGTTGTGCGAGCCGTACTCTTCGGCGGCCTGTGCCATGAGGCCGACATTCGGCACCGAGCCCATCGTCTTCGGATCGAGCGCGCCGTTGCGTTTGCAGAAATCGATCACCGTTTGATAAACACCGGCGTAGGATGAATCGGGAATGACCGCGAGCGTGTCCTGCAGTTTGCCATCGGCATTCCACATTTGTCCCGAGCTGCGGATCATTGCGGGCATTGAGGCATCGACGATCACATCGGAGGGCACATGGAGGTTGGTGATGCCTTTGTCGGAATTGACCATCGCGAGCGCGGGGCCTTGCGCGTAGGCCGATTGGATATCGGCTTCGATCGCGGCCTTTTGATCGGCGGGGAGCTTGGCGATCTTTGCGACGAGGTCGCCGAAACCATTGTTGAAGTCGACGCCGAGGGCATCGAGCGTGGCGGCGTGTTTGGCGATGAGGTCCTTGAAGAAAACCTTCACCGCGTGACCGAAGATGATCGGGTCGGAAACTTTCATCATCGTCGCCTTCATGTGCAGCGAGAGCAGCACGCCATCGGCTTTGGCGGCGGCGACTTGCGCGTCGAGGAAGCTTGTGAGCGCCTGCTTGCTGATGAAGGTCGAGTCGATGATTTCACCGGCCTTGAGCGGAGTGGATTCCTTGAGCGTACGCGTGCTGCCGTCCTTGGCGACCAACTCGATTTTCACATCGGTCGCATCGCTGACCGTGACTGATTTTTCGTTCGAAAAGAAATCGCCTTTGCCGCCCATCGTGCCGACGCGCGTCTTTGAGTTTGCCGTCCATGCGCCCATCGAGTGCGGGTGTTTGCGCGCGTAGTCCTTCACTGCTTTTGGCGCGCGGCGGTCGGAGTTGCCTTCGCGCAGGACTGGATTCACGGCCGAGCCGAGCACTTTCGCGTAGCGTGCGCGGGTTTGCTTTTCCGCATCGGTCGATGGGTTTTCTGGAAAATCGGGAATCGCGTGGCCTTGTGCCTGGAGCTCGGCGATGGCGGCTTTGAGCTGCGGGATCGATGCGGAAACATTGGGCAGCTTGATGATGTTGGCATCGGGCTGCAGCGTGAGGGCGCCGAGTTCGGCGAGGTGGTCCGGGTGTTGGCCGGCTTCGGGAAACTGGGCGAGGATGCGGCCGGCGAGCGAGATGTCGCGCGTTTCCACCTGGATGCCGGCGCGGCGGGTGAAGCTCTGCACGATCGGCAGCAGCGAGTAGGTCGCAAGTGCGGGGGCTTCGTCGGTCTTGGTGTAGATGATGGATGACATGATGGAAACGGGTGAATCGGAGGGGCATTCCCCTAATGCATCCGCGGCCCCGCGGCAACCCCCGTGAGAGATTATGTGCGGGTGGCGATGCGTTCTTCCCATTTCGCGCCGGGGCGGGCATCGTCGGCGCATGCAATCGATGACAGGATTCGGGCGGGGTGCGGCGGCCAACGAGCTTTGGCATGCCGCGGTTGAGATCAGCTCGGTAAACCGCAAGCAGGCCGAGGTGGTGGTGCAGGCGCCGCGCGAAATCGCCGAGCTTGAGGGCCGCATCCGCAAGGAAGCGCTCAAGCATGTGTCGCGCGGGCGGGTGCAAATTTCCATTCGCATCGAGCCCGGCCAAGCGGCGTTGCCGAAAGCGCGGGTCGACGCGGTGCTGGCCAAGGCCTTTTGCGAGGCCTTTGAGGAGTTGGGAAAATCCGTCGGGCATCCAGTGCGGCCGGAGGCGGCGGATTATCTGCGTCAGCCCGGGATCGTGACGCTCGGCGGCAGTGAGATCGATGCCGAGCAAGCCTGGCTGGTGATCGAGCCGGCCTTGGCGGAAGCGCTGCGCGGTTTGGTGGCAATGCGCCGTGCGGAAGGTGGGCACCTCAAGGCGGACTTCATCGAGCGGCTCGATCGTCTCGCGGGATTCGCGCGGACGATTGCCGACGACGCGCCGCAGCGGCTGCCGCGCCAGCGCGAGCTGCTGCACAAACGCTTGCGCGATACGGGCCTTGAGATTGATCTCGGCGACGAGCGATTGATCAAAGAACTCGCGTTGTTTGCCGATCGCTGCGATGTGAGCGAGGAACTGACGCGGCTCGATTCGCATTTCGCAAAATTTCGCGAATACCTCGAGGCCGACGAAGCGCCGGGCCGTGCGCTGGATTTCCTATGTCAGGAATTGTTTCGCGAGTTCAACACCATCGGCTCAAAAGCCAACGACGCTGTCATCGCGCAAACGATCGTCGAAGCGAAGACCGAGATGGAGAAGATCCGCGAGCAGGTGCAGAATGTGGAATGAAGTTTCAAGTTTCAAGTTGGCAGTTTCAAGAAGACGAAAGACTTGGAGACGGAAGACAGAAGAGAAGAGGCGGCTGCCTTAGGCTCATTTTCATAGGCAGGGACCTTTGTCCCCAAAGGTCCGTCCATTGAATGGCGGGTGAGCCGCAGCTAAGCGGACCGTTGCGGAGAACGGTCCCTGCCTTGGGTGCTTTTGGTGCGGTGAAGAAGCGGCTTATTCAATCCTCAATCCTCAATCCACGAGCCGCAATTTCTCCCATGAGAGGACATGGATAGAGGTTAGCCTTTTTTGGCTGTTCATTTGTACTGATTTTTTTAGATCAGTGCGTTTTTGTTGTTGCGTGGGGGGCGGTAATTGTTAGGCATTTGCGCGTCATGAAACCGTTGTTCTCCATTCGCCCCAATTCGATGCAAAATCTTCCCCTTGCGGCCGCGCTATTCGTTTCTTTGAGCGGCCTTGCTCTTGCCCAGTCGAATGTGACGCTTGATGGCACCAGCGGATCGGAGAGCTCCAGTGGCAATTATTCCACCAATGGCGGCCTCAACATTTCGCTCAATTTCAATGCCGAGTACCTCGTTGTTGCCGGTGGTGGTGGGGGGGCAGGCGCTGGTTCCGATAGCTCCGCGTTCGGTGGCGGCGGCGGCGGCGCGGGTGGCATGGTCACGGGAAACACGACTTTGAGCTCTCTCAACTATAATATCACTGTTGGTGCAGGTGGTGCTGGCGGCAGTCAGACTGCAGGAGGAGCTGCCCCATTGGATCAGCAAGGCAAAAATGGTGACGCATCCAGTTTCACCAACAGCTCTTCAGGCTTCAATGTCAGCGTGCTAGGTGGTGGTGGCGGTGGTCGTTACAAGGTTCAGGGAAATGCGGGTGGATCTGGCGGCGGTGGTGGTGGCCG
>JBKDYW010000098.1:0-4676 GCA_046308575.1 Verrucomicrobiota bacterium | reverse complement strand
GCAAGCCACTTGATCCGCTCGATCGCGCGCAAAAGATCCATTGAAATGAATCTCGCCTCTTTCTTGACCGATTCGATCGAGAGCTTGAGGTCGGTGAGCGTGAACAACTCCGGCAGCGTATCCATCACTGCCGAGGCATTTTCACTCTCGGCACCCATCTCATGAAGCTTGTTGAGAAAGCGCCGCTTGTTGTAGCTCGGATCACGCAGCACATGCGGCACGGTAAGGCACTTGGAAATCTCATCCACCCTCACCATCCCTTCGGCATCAATGATGCCCGAGCGGAATTCGATCGATGAAATGTGCCCTTCACCCGTCGCGCGAAGGCTCATCACAAAGCGCAAGGCCCCGGGCGGCACATCGCTCTGGTCCGGGTGAGGCACGATCGAAGGATTGAAAAGCGCCGCAGACTCCAAGGCATACTCGCCGGAAAACATCGCGCCAATGAGCAGCTTGCGGTCCTGCGAAAGCTCACGCTGCGTGAACACATGCCGTTCGACCATTTGGAAATGATACAACATCACCTCCTCGATATCGAAGTGACGCGCATGAAATTCCTCGCGGATCATCTTCAACTCGGCCTCCACCTCCTTCTCGCTCAGCAACAAGGCACGACCAATGATGGTGGTGATGCGCGTTTTCTCGAGCGGAATGAACGGGCGAATGATCACCCGCGAGCTCTCAGGCTGCAAAATGATGTCGTGGCGACACAGGATAAGGGGCTTCATTAGGATGCGTGGATATGGGAAAGCGGCCGTTTCGCCGCGGTGATTTCAGTGGCCGCGATCAGGAACGCGAGAGTGGATTCCGCGCCCTGGTTTTCGTTGGCTCGGTCGCAGTGCAGCCCGTCGCGACAACCGCCGGATGTGGCATCGTGCAGCGGGATTCCAAGTTCGTTGGCCCCAAGAAACCAATCGAAGGCACGGCTGGCCTCATCCAGCCATGTCTTTTCGCCGCTCGCACGAAATGCCTCAATACAGGCGGAAACCATCGCTTGCGCCTCCACCGGTTGCTGATCGAAAACCGCCCGCTCGCCATCGCGATGATGAAACCCATTGGTGCCAGTCGGTTGGAAATTTCCGTCATGCATCCGGTGCTGGTCACACAACCATGCCAAGCTCGAAAGCCCGATCTCCAAGGACCTCGAATCGGGAATCGCCGCACCGGTCACGATCAAAGCCTGGCACATGCGCGCATTTTCATAGGTCACATGCGATTCAAACCATGGCCAATCGGGCTCTGAGCACAGTTTCCAAAGGTTGAGCAATTTTTCGTTGAGCAACTCGCGAATCGCCCGGGCTTTTTGCGAGCTGTTGCGCGTCAGCTCGTATTCGTGGATCCCCAACAATGCGAATGCCCACGCCCGCGGCGAAGTGAATTGGGTCACCGCCGAAATCGAGTTTTCAAACAATTGCGCCGAAAGCTTGCGGCGGCCGCTGTCGGCGGATTGCGAGGCCCCCATGCCAACCGCCCACACCGCGCGACCATGGCTATCCTCGCTGCCAAAGGGCTCGAGCCAACGCCGCTCGTGATTCATGAAGTTGCGAAAGCGCCCGGTGGATTCATCAAGCGCCGCCGCAATGAACGCAAGATAGCGGGTCGCGAGCATGTCGATCTCAGGAATCCGCATGCCGGGAAAATACGCCTCGATCCGATTGCACAAAATGAAGGCACGCGCGTTGTCATCGATGCAATATCCCTCGCGGTAGTTCGGCACATTGTAGATCGCATGCTGCAGAATCCCGGTGTCGTCGGTGAGACGCTTCAAATGATCGAGCTTCAACCCAGAAAAATTTTCCGTCGCCGATCCAAATTTCACGAGATCCGCAGCACCATTGGCTTCCACCAACTTTTGTTCCGCCACCTCATCGAAGATTTCCATGTACTGGGCCGCGACTTCGGACCACACGCTCGAACGGCTTTGTTCATAGGCATTTCTCCGCATGCCGTCGGCACGCTCGGGCTCATCCAGCAAGCCGCACACACCATCGGCAATCGCACCTGAATTTCGAAATGGCACCAACACACCAAGGTCTTCACCCAGCAGTTCGCGTGCATGCCAATACGGCGTCGAAACAATAGCCCGACCCGCCCCAAACACATGCGCCAAGGTGCCCGAAGTGACCTGCGCTTCATTGAGATACGGCGTGAGATACACATCGGTCGCACCAATGAATCGCGCCAAATCATCCGCCGTCACAAAGCGGTTTTCAAATGCCACATGCTCCGCCACGCCAAGCCCATCCGCCAAATCTTCAAGGCTCTCGCGATAAGCTTCACCCTCGCGCTCAAGAAGATTTGGGTGCGTTGCGCCGAGGATGATGTACAGCACCTCGGGATGCCTGCGGATGATCTCCGGTATGGCGCGGATCGCATGCTCGATGCCTTTTCCCGGACCAAGCAAACCATAGGTCAAAAGCACCGAGCGCCCTTGGAAACCTAAGCCATCCTTGAACGAAGCACTGGATTCAAATGGCACATCGGGAATGCCGTGCGGAACAATGTCGATCATCGCATTCTTCACCCCATGATTGTCGGATAAAATCTCAGCCGCCTTGTCCGCCATCACCACAAGGCGGGAACTACGCTCAATGAGAGCATCCATCACCCGCCGCTGGTGTCCATCAGGCTCCGGCAACACCGTGTGAAGCGTCGTCACCACCGGCATCGCGACTGCATCAAGAAATCCCAGCAAATGAGATCCGGCCGGACCTCCATAAATGCCGAATTCATGCTGCACGCATAGGATATCGGCGCCACTTTCATTCAGGCGCTTTGCCGCGATCGCGTAGGATACCGGATCATGCTGATCGACCTCGATTTCCACGCGCGGCGGATAGCTATAGGCGTTTTGATGATCGTTCACCGCCACCACCGAGCATGCCGGTGATGATGGATGAGAGGCGACAGCCTCGCAGAGATGATGAGTAAATGTTGCGATACCGCACCTTCTGGGCACATAGTCACCTAGAAATGCGATGCAACGTGACCGAGGGGAGTAGTTCACGCGCCGACATGATAGCAGCGAATTTTCGAAAAGCAAAAATCCGGCGGCGATTCCCGCGATCCAACGCTAACGCGTAGGGGCAATCAATGCAGACGACACACGCACCGACTCGAGTGCCGATTTCAGTTCCACAGGCCAATCGAGCGCCTCAATCGTCTTTGCATCCTTCCAAGCAGGATCGGCTTCGACGAGTTTCACATAATAAGCCGAGGCATCTTCCTTCGCACCGCATTGCATCGCCGCAATGGCAAGCAAGGCTGTGGCATTTTCGACCTTCTCCTCACGATACCCGATCTGCTGACCGCCCAACAAAAATCGATAGGCCCGCTCATCATGATCCGTCAGCAACGCGATCCATCCGGCACGCAACGCAAAATCCGCATCACGCGGGAAACGATGCATGCCGGTGATAAGAATCTCCATCGCCTGCCGCGCATCGGCACTCTCAAAGGCCGTGTAGGCAGCCTCGGCATAGTCGCCGGACTCATGCGTCGCGATAGGAAATTCGGTGATCAACAACAACCACCGATCATGCGCGTTGCGATAATCACCAAGCGCCGTGTAGGCCATCGCCTCGGCACGAAGACATGGCTCGGGCGGATGACCAAGATTCCGTGCCCGCGTGGCAAGCGCCAGCGCGGTCTGGGCATGATCCTTGAATTTGCAAAATCCGAACGCGGCTTCGATGCAGGCCTTAGCATAGCGCGTGCGGCCCACGGCACGCATGATTTCCTGATCCTCAAATCGCGCGGCCAATGCCTGCAATTGCTCGATCGATGGCTCGGGCGGCAATTTCAGCGAATCAATTTCCTTGGTCACGCACTCGCGCAAGGCATGAAACGCCGAGGCAAAATCCGCCTGCTCCCAACCCTGCCAGTCCTCGGCAAGGCGGATTGATTCATAATCGGGAAACGGCTCGGGCCACGATGCGATCGCATCGGCCTTGCGCTGCTGCAGCCATGCGATACGCGATTGCGCGAGCTTCTGCAACACCGCCGGCATATCGGAAAAGCGCCTCAGACAAGCCTCGATGAGCGAGGCATTGTTGGAAGTCAACGCGGACTGCAAATGCTTGGCTGCAGCAGCACCGCTCGAATCAACACTCTCAATCGATGCGATGATTCGCGACACATCACTCGATGCAAACACCTCAGCAATTTCAGCTCCATCACCCGCACTTTGCGGGTCCGCCTCAACCAAGCGCGACTCAAGCATCGAAACCGACAGCTCATTGCTCTGGCGAAATTCCATACCATCAAGCGCCTCACGAAAGCCGCTGAAATCCACCTCGGGAAAAACATCAGATAATAAATCAAAATCACAGCCGCGAACCGCGGCAAACCTCGCCTCCGCATCATGCTCCACGATCTCGCCTGACTTCGCATCAAGACCCAACCCGGTGAGCGCGCAGGCGATTTTTTGCAATGACGCAAGCACCGCCGCATCCACCACATGCGACTCATGCGACTCATGCTTTCCACCATGCTTGAGCGGCAACGCGATGGTCCGAAAAAAATCAATGTGGCCACGCTCGTTGGCAACCAAGACATGATTGGACGATTGGTGCGCCGCGCTGATGCGTGCCTCACTACGAATCGGTGCCGCATTTTCATTTCCCAACCACATGCAATCGCCATCAACGCGCGGCGCCCGCAAAAAACCACGGTAA
>JBKDYW010000097.1:0-2487 GCA_046308575.1 Verrucomicrobiota bacterium | reverse complement strand
TTTTCCCATGCCTTGAGTCCGATCGCGCGGATCAAATCACGGTCGGCTAGGCGCACGGCAAGCTCGTCCCAAAAACTTTCGTTGCGAAACTCGTCGTAGCACTCGTGGTAAAACAAACGCTCCTCGACCTCCTGCTTCACGCGGAAGCGTTGGCGCTCTTCATCGAACTCAATCCAATCACCCAGCCCCGAGTGCCCGGCCTTTTCGAGAATCTTGCTCTCGAGATCCTCGAAGGCCGACACTTGCTCGCTGGCAGATTCCTTCTGGTTCCACGACGCGACATTGGCCGCGAGGCTCACCATTTCCACCAAGGTGGCCAGTTCCTGATCAGAGAAGCGCAGATGCATTCGTTGCCGCAACAAACCACCTCGCCGCCGCTTCCGCAAGCCCGCAACCAACCGCCGGCCAACGCGAACGCGCAAATCCCCCGCTCGCGCCCCCTTCCCGCTTGCCTCACCACGCCAATGCGCCGACTCTTCCCCCGTGCCAGATGCCACTTACGTACGCGACGCCTTCGCGCGAATTGCCGACCGCTATGTGCTCACCAACCATGTCCTGAGCCTCGGCGCCGACATCTGGTGGCGCAAGGTCGTGGCCGCCCGCGTGAAATCATGGCGTGCAAAAAATTTGCTCGATGTCGCATCGGGCACCGGTGATCTGGCTTTGGAAATCCAAGACCACTGCCCGGGCTGCGATGTCATGGCCACCGACTTCTGCGCGGAAATGCTCGTGCACGCCTCAAGCCGCGGAGTCGACCACACGATGGTTGCCGATGCCTTGAGCCTGCCCTTCGATGATGCGAGCTTCGACGGCGTCACTGTAGCCTTCGGACTTCGCAACATGGCCGACTACCCGGCCGCGCTGCGCGAAATGCGTCGCGTGCTCAAGCCCGGTGGACACCTGCTCATTCTCGATTTCTCGATCCCCGACAATCTCCTGCGCATCCCCTACCGCTGGTACATCCATCACATTCTGCCCAAACTCGCCGGCCTGCTCACCGGCCAACGCGATGCTTACGAATACCTCGGCGGATCGATCGAAACTTTCCCCTCGGGCAAAGCGATGGAAAGTTTGCTCCACGATTGCGGGCTCACGCAAACAAGCAGCACACCGCTCACTTTCGGCGTGGTCACGATCTACGAGGCATCCAAACCAAACGCATGAATCGCAAAGGGAAATTAAAAACATCCCATGCCATCAAGCTCATCCATCACCGCGCACGATGCGGCACAAGAACTTGCCCGCCGGCTGAAGTCATCCGGCCATGAGGCCTTGTTCGCGGGCGGCTGCGTGCGCGACCGCTTGCTTGGCCACGAACCGAAGGACTACGACATCGCCACCTCCGCCGTGCCGTCAGAAGTGCTCGATCTTTTTCCCGGCTCAAACGAAGTCGGCGCGCACTTTGGCGTCGTGATCGCCAAACACGGCGGCCATCATGTCGAGATCGCCACCTTCCGCACCGACGGATCCTACCGCGATGGACGCCGCCCGGAATCGGTCGAGTTTTCCAACCCGAAGGAAGACGCCCAACGCCGCGACTTCACAATAAACGGGCTATTCGAAAATCCTGAAACCGGCGAAGTGATCGATTTCGTCGGCGGCCTCGCCGACCTCAAGGCCGGAGTCCTTCGCGCGATTGGCGATCCGTTCAAACGCTTCACCGAAGATGGCCTGCGACTGCTACGCGCCGCACGCTTTGCCAACTCACTCGGCTTCACGATCGAGCAAAACACCGACGCCGCAATTCGCCAATGCGCGCCGCTGCTCGACCGCATTTCACCCGAGCGCATTCGCGATGAATTTTCTAAAATCGTCAGTGCCCCACGCCGAAGAAAAGGCATCGAATACCTGGTCGAAACCGACCTGATCCGCCACTTCATGCCAGAGGTGATTGCTTTGATCGGCTGCGATCAACCACCGGAATGGCACCCGGAAGGCGATGTTTTCATCCACACGATGATCATGCTCGAAATGCTCGCACCCGATGCGCCACTCGAGCTTTGCCTCGCCGTGCTGCTGCACGACATCGCAAAGCCCCCCTGCCGCAGCGTCGATGCGGATAGCGGCCGCATCCGCTTCAACGGCCACGACGCACTCGGCGCCCACATGGCCGAAAACATCCTGCGCCGCCTGCGCTACCCGAACGACACGATCGCCGCCGTCGTGCCGATGGTCGCACGTCACATGCAATTCATGAATGTGCAGAAAATGCGTGTGGCAAAACTCAAACGCTTCATGGCCGAAGCCACCTTCGAGATGGAAATGGAACTTCATCGCGTCGATTGCGGATCCTCCAACGGCTTCACCGACAACTACGAATTTCTCCACACCAAGGCCGCCGAGTTCGCCAGCGAACCGCTCATCCCAGCCCCACTCGTCAGCGGGCGCGATCTGATCTCCCTCGGTCTCACCCCCGGCCCACGCTTCAAACAAATCCTCGAAGCAATCGAAACGGAACAGCTCGAAGGAAGAATCAGCGATCGCTCC
>JBKDYW010000096.1:0-17762 GCA_046308575.1 Verrucomicrobiota bacterium | reverse complement strand
ACGACTAACTTATGAAAGACAAAAAAATCGGATTCGTCGGCCTTGGCCGGATGGGTGGCAACATGGCTCGTTGCCTCAATGACAAAGGTTATCAAGTGGCCGCGGTCTACGACATCAACCAAAGCGTCGCAAGCGAACTGGCCGCTGAAGTCGGAGCCACCGCATGCGGCAGCCTTGCGGAACTCACCGCCAAGTCGGACATCATCGTCACCGTCGTCACCAACGACAAGGCGATGGAAGCCATTTTCCATGGAGCGGACAACCTCTTCACCGGAGCCAGCGGTCGCGTCTTCATCAATTGCGCCACGCTGACACCTGCGCTTCATGTTCAACTCGAAGCCGCAGCCGCAAAGGCAGGAGCGCAGTGCCTGGAGGCCTGCATGGCATCAAGCATTCCCCAAGCACGCAATGGCGAACTTTTCCTCATGATCGGCGGCAGCAAAGAACTCTTCAATGCCACTAAGCCGCTACTCGATGACCTCAGCAAAGCGCTTCATCATGTTGGTCCCGCGGGCAAGGCTTCGGAAGTCAAAGCCCTTGTGAACATGGTCATGAACATCAATACCGCCGCGCTTGCCGAAGGGCTTGGCATCGGCGAAGCCCTTGGTCTCGACCTCGCCATGCTTTGCAAGGTCTTCAGCCAAACCGGTGCCAACTCGCGGGTTCTCGAGACGGATGCGGAGGACATGATCAAGCGCGATCACGATTGCTTTTTCTCTGCCGAACACGCGGCCAAAGATTCTGGCATTGCCCTCGCACTTGCCGCGTCCCAAGGCATCAATGCACCCTTGGCGAAAGCGACATTCGATCAATATTCGAAGCTCACCGAAATGGGCCTCGGGCAACTCGACAAATCCGGCATCGCCGAACTCACCTTCAAAGGCCGCGCACTTTCCTGATCCACTATGAATCAATCCATCAAAAATGATGCGGGTGAATCCATCGACTATAGCTTCGCGAGCGGTGATGCCGCTTTGAAAAAACTGGGTTGGCTCGTAGTGCTCGGCCACGGCGTCACGGGCAACAAGGATCGCCCGGTGGTTGTGGATACCGCTTCGGCGCTCAATGCCGCGGGCTTCGACACGCTGCGTTTTTCATTTGCCGGCAATGGCGATTCTGGCGGTGACTTTCGCGATGCGACGATTTCCAAAGAGGTGAATGACCTGCGGGCCGTGCTCGATGCTGTTGCGGACACTGCTTCGAACATCTGTTACATCGGTCACAGCATGGGTGCGGCGGTTGGCGTGCTGACCGCGGCAAAAGACCGCCGGATCAAGGCACTTGTCTCGCTTGCGGGAATGATCGACACCAAGACCTTTGCCAACACCGAGTTTGGATCCGAAACCCCGGATGCCGGCGTGATGTGGGAAGAGGAAAGTTGTCCGCTCTCTTCGGCTTTCATGCGCGACCTTTGCGAGACGATCGAAAGCGTCGCGCCTCATGTTTCCGCGGTGCAATCACCATGGTTGCTGCTTCATGGAAGCGCCGACGATGTCGTTCTGCCTCGCGATACCGAACTGGTCCAAAGCATCAAGGGCGATGCCGTGAAGGCCATCTTCATTGAAGGTGCCGATCACAGCTTCAACGAGCCCACGCACAAAGCCGCGATGACTGAAGCCGTGGTGTCGTGGCTCGGGCAGCTCGCGCAAGATCGCGCGGGTTGAGGTGGTTGGTTGTTCATTTTGAATAATGGGTTGTGAGTTGATTTTGCCGTGGGTGAAATCAGTGATTGACTGGTACACGATAAGCAAACAAACATCTAGCCGTGTTTGGTGCGTTTGCACGCTTTTCACCTCCACAGTTTGACCATCGCTCTTGCAGATCAATCCACTCCGACCAGCATGAACCATCCTCAACGTATGAATAACACCTTGGCAGTTTTGTTTTTTGCGGCGCTCAGCGTCTCACAAGGATGGTCCGCCTCGGTTGCCATCACGAATCACAACTTTGAAATCGGCGGCCTTGGCGACAACCAGAACTCCGCCTTTCCCGGTGTGATTCCTACCGGGTGGTCCGTGGCTCCCGGCGGCACCTCAGGCGACTTTTTCGGTTATTACAATCCTGTGAACGAAGCGGGTGGATATCAGAACGTTTCGTCTTCACCCGGCACGACCGGCACCATGGATGGGCCAAATGTATTTTATTTTGGTTCGTTTGTTGATGGTCAGGGAATCCAACAAACCCTCGTTGAAAAATTTGCCCTGAACACCGACTACACTCTGACAGTGGCGCGAGGCACCCGGAATTCGATCTACAACAACACGCTGCGCATGCAATTACTCGCCGGTACGACTGTTTTGGCGACCCGCGATGTGGCGCCTGGCACCCCGGGAACCTTCGAAGACTACTCCACCAGCTATCTGTTTGCCGATGGCGCAAACAACACGGTGAATGCCGCCCTGGTGGGTCAGGATTTGACGATTCGCTTCCTTGAGGTGGGCGCCAATTTCGAAGTGGACATCGACAATGTTCGTTTGTCCGCAGTTCCGGAACCGGCCACTTCATTGCTGCTCGCTCTTGGTGCGGTCTGCGCGCTTCGGCGCCGGCGCAATTGATGAGACCTTTGATCCTCATCGTTCGGGGTCTTGTTGAAGCATAGCACTGCCTTGTGCTAAGCCAGATTGATGTTCTTGCTTGTGTCCATTCGGGCAATTTCATCATTTGTCTCATGGTCAAAAAATCCTTTTTTGCAGGCATGGCCGCGATGGCGATGTCATCTTCACTGCATGCCGAGGCGGAGATGGCGGCGAGCTTGGACATTCTTTTGGATGCGCCAAAGTGCTGGGAGCTGACGCCAGAGGGCTTTGAGAAACATTTCGATGCGATTCGCCCCGAGTTGTTCCGGTGGATCACAAGCGACCGCACGCGTGTGAAATTGAGTCGTGCCTTGTATTCGAATGCGAAGATCGAATTGACCGCATTTGGCGGCGTGGTTCCGGTGGAGGAGGCGGTGGTGGATTTTTCCGGTGGCCGGCTCAACATGGTGACGCTGTCGATCTTCAACCGCGGTGATGCGGGTGAGATCAGTGAGGCGGACTTCAAGAGCCGTCACATCGCGGCGGGTAAGGCGGTGGGTTCGAAGCTGAATGCGAAGCCGACGGCTTGTCGGGCGAACCGACAGCAGGGTCTTTTGACCGAGGGATACAGCTGGTCGTCGCCATCGGGCTTGGCGATGTTGGAAATCAACGAGGGTGCTTTGAGCGGATCGGCGCGTGAGTTTTTGCGATTGCGCATCGCGCGGCCGGATGCGGAGGGCGCCTTGGCGGCGAGCATGAAGAACGGTGGTGGCGCCGCGGCGGCAAGGCTCAGCGATTTGCCGGGAAATGTCGCACGCGATGACAAAGGGAATGTCTTCATCCGCAACCTGCCAATGGTCGATCAAGGAAACAAGGGCTACTGCCTGCCGGCATCGACGCAGCGGATTTTTGAGTACTATGGCCTCGGGGCCGACATGCATCAGATCGCGCAGGTGGCCGAGTCCGATCCCGGCAAAGGCACCAGTGCGCTGTCGATGGCCAAGGAACTCGACCGCATTGATTTTCGTTTCAAAACCCGCCTCGTCGTGATGGCGATGATGTCCGAAAGAGAATTGGTCGAGGTCGAGGTGAAGAAAGGCGAGTATCTCGTGGGCAAGCCGGTCGATGAACGCAAGTTCATGAAAGGAATTCATGATTTCATCGACGATGGCATTCCCTTGCTGTGGTCGCTCGAGCTAGGACGCTTCCCCGAAGAGCCCGATTTGAAACCGCAAACCTCGGGTGGGCATATGCGGATCATCATCGGATACAATGACAGCACAGGGCGGCTGATCTTTTCCGACTCATGGGGCGCAGGCCATGAGTTCAAGACGATCAAGGCGAGTGATGCTTATGCGGCAAGCCAAGGTTTGTTTGCGCTGAAGCCGACGTTGAAGTGAGTTTCAAGGTTCAAGTGTTCAGTTTCAAGAGAAGAGGGGGAGAGGGGGGTAAAAGCTAAAAGCGAAAAGCGTAAATGAGGAAGAAGCGGCGGTTTCATCCGTCTGCAATCCATGATCCACGATCCGCGATCTCTCTTTTCGCGTTCATTCGCATTTATTCGCGGTTCAATTATCTTATTGAAGTCTCAGCGCCGCGGGACCTTCGACTTTGGACCTTAAGACTTTCGACTCTTCCCCAAATACCGATCAAAGGATCGATCCCGGCTTGTAGCTGGCGGCTTTGGGGTGGGCTTTGGTGATTTTTTCCACGGCCTTGGCGAAGGCGGCGACTTGGGATTTGGCAGCGCCGGATTCGCGATCGCCTTGGGCTAGGATGGCATCGAGGGTTGCGCGTTGGAGGCCGATGCGCGAGTCGCCTGCGAGGCGATCGACGAGGTTGTTGCGGTCGATCGTGCCGTTGCGGAGATCGGCAACGGTGGCGAGCGCGTGTTCCTTGATCGCCTTGTGGGCAGTTTCGCGTCCGACGCCGGCTTTGACGGCTTCCATCATGATGGTGGTGGTCATGAGGAAGGGCAGGTAGTGGGCGGTTTCCGCGGCGATGACTGCCGGGTAGGCGTCCATTTGATCGAGGATGGTGAGGAAAGTTTCGAACATGCCGTCGATGGCGAAGAAGGCATCGGGCAGCATCACGCGGCGCACGACCGAGCATGAAACATCGCCTTCGTTCCATTGATCGCCGGCGAGGGCGGATGCCATGGCGAGGTGGCCTTTGAGGATGGCGTGGAAACCGTTGACCCGTTCGCAGGAGCGCGAGTTCATTTTGTGCGGCATCGCGCTCGAGCCGGTTTGGCCCGGTGCAAATCCTTCGCTTGCGGTTTCGTGACCAGCCATGAGGCGCAGCGTGCGGCAGAATGATGAGGGGCCCGAGCAGAGATCGACGAGCACCGAGATGCTGCGGAAATCGAGCGAGCGCGGATAGACTTGGCCAACATTTTTCCAGACCGCAGGCATGCCGAGGTGGGCAACGACTTGCGACTCGAGTTTGGCGACCTTTGAGGCATCGCCTTCAAACAGCGAGAGTTGATCCATCTGCGTGCCGACTGCGCCTTTCAATCCGCGCACCGCGTAGCTGGCGATGTGACTTTCGAGAGCTTCGAACGATGAGGCGAGTTCTTCGCCAAACATCGCGACGCGTTTGCCGAGAGTCGTCGGTTGCGCTGCGACATTGTGGGTGCGCGCGGTGAGCACGAGTTCGTCCCATTGTTTCGCGCGCTGCGCGAGGCGGGCGAGAGCGGCCACCGACTTGTCGCGAATGATGAGCAGCGATTTGTAAACCTGCAGTTGCTCGACATTTTCGGTGAGGTCGCGTGAGGTCATGCCCTTGTGCACCTGCTCGTGACCGGCGAGACCGTTGAACTCCTCGATGCGTGCCTTCACATCGTGGCGGGTGACCCTTTCACGCTCCATGATCGAGCGGGTATCGACCTGATCCTTGACCTTTTCGTAAGCGGCGATCGCTTCGGCGGGAATGTCGAGGCCGAGGTCGCGCTGGGCCTTCATCACTGCGATCCAGAACTCGCGTTCGAGGATGATGCGGCCCTCGGCGGACCAGATGGATTGGATTTCGGAGGAAGCGTAGCGTTCGGCGAGGATGTTGGGGATCACGCGGCGAAGCATGGACGGCCGGATGCGGTGATTCAAGCGAGTCTTGGGACAAATCGCGCGCGATGCCCGCATTTCGTGGGCTTCCATGCCCGCGACAAAAGCGAATCGCTCCTTGACCCCGGCGCTTGGGGCCACTACCAAAGCGCCCTCATGGGATTTGAAACACTTGGGCTCTCCGCAGCCGTTCTGGAAGCCATCAAGGAATCCGGCTACAACACACCGACGCCGATCCAGGCCCAGGCCATTCCGATCATTCTCGAAGGCCGCGATGTCATCGGCGCTTCGCAGACCGGTACCGGCAAGACTGCGGCCTTTGCGTTGCCGTCACTCTCGAAAGTGACGCGCATGGGCACGCCCCAGATCCGCGTGCGCGAACCCACACGCGCACTCGCGCATCAAGTCGCCGAGTCGTTTCACAAATACGGCCAGCACACCGGCCTCAAGGTGGCTTTGCTTTATGGTGGTGTGGGCCTCGGAAAACAAACCGAAGAACTTGAAGCCGGTGCCGATATCGTCGTCGCGACTCCCGGCCGCCTGATCGATCATTTCTACCGCACCTCGATGCGCTTTGGTGAGGTGAAGATCCTCATCCTCGACGAAGTCGACCGCATGCTCGACATGGGCTTCCTGCCACAAGTGCGCAAGATCGTGAACCTCTGCCCGTGGGAAGGCCGCCAAACGCTGTTTTTCTCAGCCACCATGCCGGCAGCGATTCAGACCTTCGCGCAGTGGTGCCTCACCGATCCGATGAGCGTGGAAATCGCGCGTCGCGCGGTGGCCTCGACCGTGACCCATGCCTTCTATCCGGTGGCGATGGATCAACGCGACGAGCTCCTCCTCGCGTTGCTCAAGGAGACCGACTATCATTCGGTGATGATTTTCACGCGCACTCGCAAGGAAGCTGACGATGTCACTTCGCTGATCAAGTCGACCGGCCAACCGAAAGTCGCAGCGATGCATTCGGACATCAACCAAGTCGACCGCATGAAGGCGCTTGCCGGATTCAAGAGCGGCGATTTTGAAATCCTCGTTGCCACCGATGTCGCGGCGCGTGGCATCGACATCTCTGGTGTGTCGCATGTGATCAACTACCGCGTGCCGGAAAATGCCGAGGACTATGTGCACCGGATTGGCCGCACCGGTCGTGCCGAGGCCGAGGGTGATGCCTTCACCATCCTCACCGCCGATGAGCTGGATTACGCAAAATCCGTTGAGGTCTTCATCGATCAGAAAATCCCGCGCAAGAAGCTCGAGGGCTTCGATTACATTTACACCGCCCTGCTCGATGATTCGCCGCCCAAGCCCGTGCGCCGCAAGCCAGTGGGCGGCAAGAAAAGGCGCTGAGGCAAGGGCCTTTGTCTCAAAGGTCCGCGCGGGTGGGGCTGGGGTTACAATGCTCCAGCTACCATGAGAGAGCTAAAAGTTTCCTCACTTTGGATTTCAAAACCAGAAACCGCTCGCCGGGAGTGAAGGGTCCGGCCTTATAATTTGCCCATGCGCGTGCTCGCTATCGATCCAGCCGTTCGCAACACCGGCTATGCCTTGCTTGAGGGCGAGGCCCGCAGTCCGGTGGTACTCGGCTACGATGTGATTTCCATTCCCAAGTCCTTGCCGCAATCGGCGGCGCTGGCGGCGGTGCGCAGTCATCTCGCGAACCTCATTGCAAAATTTCAGCCCGATGAAGTCGCGGTCGAGGGCATTATTTATGTGCAATCGCATCAGACTGCGATCTCGATGGGCGCGGCGCGTGCAGCCGCATTGATCGCGGCGGCCGATCATGGATTGCCGGTCTACGAGTACTCACCCAAGAAGGTGAAAAGCGCGGTCGTGGGGAAGGGGAATGCTGACAAATCGCAGGTCGCCTTCATGGTGCGCGCCTTGCTCGGACTTGCGGAAACTCCGCCTTCCGATGCGGCCGATGCGCTCGCGATTGGCATCGCCCACTTGCAGGCCTCGGACCCGCTCAAGGCAAAACTCCTCGATCGCCGCCTCGTCTGAGCGTGGTGGTTCTTTCCAAGCGCCATCGCGAAGTCCATCATCATCCGCATCAGCCGCCAGTCCATCGATGCTCGAAATCATCCATCTGCCCGATCCAGTTTCCTACGAGGATGGCTTGCGTCTGCAAGAGGCGAGAGTGGATGCGTTGCTAGCGGGAGATGCCGGCGATGCGGTTTTTTTGCTCGAGCATGAACCGGTTTACACGATCGGCCGGTTGAAGGACCGCAGTTCTTTGCGCGATGCGGAAAACCTTCCGTGCCGTGTGTTTGAAACCAATCGCGGAGGTCAGGCGACCTATCATGGGCCGGGCCAGTTGGTGGGATATCCGGTGCTCGATCTCAACGCGCGCGGCAGGGATCTTCACGCGCATTTGCGCTCGCTTGAGGAGGCACTCATCCTTGCGTGTCAGGCCTTTGGCGTGGATGCGCAAAGGCGCGAGGGCCTTACCGGTGTGTGGGTCGGCGATCGCAAACTCGCATCGATCGGCGTCGGTGTGCGCAAATGGATCAGCATGCATGGATTTGCGATCAACATCACGCGCGAATCATTGCCGCCGTTTTTTGCGATCACGCCCTGCGGCATCGATGGCGTGGTCATGAGTTGCCTTGAAAGCGAAGCCGGTCGATCGATCAGCGTGCGCGAAGCGGCGGAAGTGATCGGCGAAAAATTGCGTGAGCTGCTTGCCCTCACTCCCCGATCACACTGACGGCAATCTGTCGCGTGTGCGGGCGGCTGCGGTGTTCGAAGAGAAAGATGCCCTGCCATGTGCCAAGGGTCATGCGGCCGTCGATGATCGGAATGACCTCACTCGTGCGAGTGAGCGCCATGCGGATGTGGCTAGGCATGTCGTCGGGTCCTTCGAGCGTGTGAATGAACCACGGTGTGTTTTCCGGCACGAGTTTTTCGAAAAACATTTCGAGGTCGCGGCGCGCCGAAGGGTCGGCATTTTCCATGATCACAAGGCTCGCGCTGGTGTGGCGCACGAAGACCGTGACCGTGCCATTTTGAATCGCCGCGCGTGAGATGATTGCAGCGATCTGACTGGTGATTTCGCTCGTGCCCTTGCCGTGCGTGTGAACGGAAAATGTTTCGGTGTGTGCGGTCATGGGTTTTGGCGGTGGGGGATTTTCTTATCGGGGTGCTGCGCACTTGAAGACCCATTTGCCGTGGGCTTCGCCTTGCTCCATCGCGATGTGTGCAGTGCGAAGGTTTTCGACGCTCAGGGAATCAAACACGCGGGTGTGGATTTTTGGAAATTTCCCAGCCTCGCAGCGTGCGGCAATTTTCGCGAGGATGCGGCCTTGTTCGTGCATGTCGGGCGATTGGAATTTCGCGCGGGCGGCCATGAATTCCCACGCGATGCGCACACACTTCGCTTTGAGTGGATCGCCGAGGTGGAGTTTCTCGCGTGGCTCGACGATGAGGCCGAGCGTGCCGAATGGCGCGATGAGTTGTGAGGTTGCCGACCAATGGATTTCGGGCTGATGCAGGTTGGCGATGAATGGATACGAGGCGAAACCCAAGGCTTCGGATTGAGCGATCATGTCTTCGCGATGGTTGATCACATGATGCGCGCCAAGTTGCTGGCACCATGCGATTGTTTCCGGTCGCGAAGCAGTGGCGATGACGGTGAGTCCGGCATCATGAGCGAGCGGAATGAGCGCCGAGCCGACGCCGCCCGCGCCATTGATGATCAGAATCGCCTTGCCGCGATCCTTGCCATCGGGGCTCACGCCCATGCGTTCGAAGAGCAACTCCCATGCGGTGATGCCGACCAGCGGTAGTGCTGCGGCTTCTTCGAATGTCCAGTTGCGCGGTTTGTGCGCGACGAGTCGGGCATCGACCGCTTGCAGCTCGGCGTTGCAGCCGGGGCGAGTGAGGTCGCCGGAATAAAAGACCTCGTCGCCGATTTTGAAATCGCTGATATCGCTGCCAATTTCGATCACCGTTCCCGCCGAGTCCCAACCGAGAATGCGCGGTGGTTCATGAATCATTTCGCCAAGTGATTTGCGAACCTTGGTGTCCACTGGATTCACCGCACAGGCGTGAATGCGAACGATCAGATCGCCTGGGCCGGGAGTGGGGTCTTGTGCCTCGAATTCCACCAAACATGCGGGGTCCGAGGTGGGGAGAAATTTGCGTGCGCCGATGGCTCTCATCGAAGGCATTCAAGCGGCAAGTGGCCGCTCATGGCAACAGCGGTTTCAAGCCAATCCAACGGCAGCCGAGGCTGATGACCCATGGCAGCGTGACGAGGCTTGCCGCGGTCGTGAACACCACTGCCTGCACCGCGATGGCGGGTCGACCGCCGTACATCCGTGCGAGGATGATCGGGCTCATCGCTGCCGGCATGGCAGCTTGTACGACGAGGATCTGACGCAGGCCGTCGGCGATCGGCAGGAATTTCGCCAACACCAAAAACACCGCTGGGACTAGCATGAGTCGCACGAACACCGAGCCTAGCGCGATTTTCCATGTCGGTCTCTCCGTTCGCGCCAGGTCCATGATGGCCGAGCCGGTGATCATGATGCCGATCGGAAATGCGCCCGCGCCGGCCATCGAAAGCGCCTTGCGCGCGGGTCCGGTGCAATGCGCGTCGAGGTTGGTGGCGACCAGCAGAACGCCAATCGCCACGGCGATGATCGGGCCATTGATGATGCGGCGCCACTGGATGCCGCCTTTCTCGTTCATGAAAAGCACGCCGACCGACCATATCGCGATTTCGACTCCGATGTTGTGCACGAAGAGAATGGCGAGAGCGCCGCTGCCCCAAAGAATCTCGACCACCGGCGCGGCATTGAAGCCGAAGTTTTGGCAGCCGCTGGCCAATGCAAAGGTGCGCCTGCCATGCCCTTTTTCGAGTCCGATGAGTCGACCGAAAAGATCGCCGATGAAAATGCCCGCCACGATCATGCCGAAGCCGAGAGTGATCGAGCTGAAAATGATCGAGCCCGCCTTGAGCGATTCGCTGCCGAGAATTTTGTCGACGATGAAACAGGGTACGAGGACTGAGTAGACCAGCCGCGTGATGCCATCGATGTGTTCCTTGGCGATCGTTCCGGTGCCGCGCAAAACCGCGCCCAGCAGCGTGAGGATGTACACGGGCATGGCGGAAAGCAGTACCTCCGTGTGCGAAATCATGGGGGAGCATCCGGGCATCGCTACCCGGCGGGCAAGTGCATATTCCTCAAATTCAATCCTTCATGAGCCATATCGGGCATTGGCGCGCGGGGATTTTCGTGCGATGCTTGGGACATGGACTTCGCAGAGGTCACCTGTCCGACATGCTTTGAGTTTTTCGAGGTAGCGGTGCCGCCGCCGGAGGAGCAGCCTGCGGAGGTGGATTACGATTGCGAGGTATGTTGCCGGCCGATGGTGATCGTATTCAACGGCGAGGAGGTTTACGCGAAGGGCTTGGGCGAATGAAGAAGGAGCCGGATCCATCATTTGCGCCGCCTGGTGCGCGATATTCCGGTTTGCTGCCGCAAAAGGGATGGCCGGTGCGTAACTTGAAATTTTTACGCCATCGCGTCGTGCCCGGCATGTTTCGCCGCCGCGCGGGCAATGTGCTCGAGCCGGTATTGGCGCCGCCGGAGGACGGCAAGGTGCGCGTCACATGGATCGGGCATGCGTCGTTTTTCCTGCAGTTTGCAGGGCACTCGGTGATCGTTTATCCAAACTGGGCGAAGTGGCATGGGCCGGTGAAACGGCATCGTCAACCAGGGCTCGACCTGCATGGCGTGCCGGAGGTTGATCTCGTGTTGGTGACGCACGCGCACTTCGATCACTTGCACAAGCCGAGTCTCAAGATTCTGCAAGCCCGCGAGGGGATCGTGGTGCCTCAAGGCAGTGGATCCTTGGTGAAAAAACTTGGGTTTCCCGCGACCTACGAGATGAGCGTTTGGGATCAGCTGCAGTTTGATCAACTCGAGATCGTCCACACGCCATCGCATCACTGGGGCGCGCGATTCCTTCACGACACGCATCGCGATTACGGCGGCTACATCGTGCGGGCCGGCGGCAAGAGCGTGTTTCACTGCGGAGACAGCGCTTACTTTGGCGGCTTCGCCGAAATCGGCGTGAAGCACAACATCGACATCGCGCTGATGCCGATCGGTGCCTACGAATCACCGAGCGGGCGCGATGTGCACATGAACCCGGAGGAGGCCGCGCGCGCCTTCATCGACCTCAACGCGAAATTGCTCATCCCGATGCATTACGGAACTTTCCCGCTCGGCAACGAGCCACACAACGAGCCGGTCGAACGCCTGCTCGCGGAGGCCGACCGTCTCGGGATCAGCGAGCAGGTGCTGGTCCCGGAAGAAGGGGTCGGAATCGAGTGGTAAAATTCGCGGGCTGTGCGAAATTGCCGGCCTCGTGAAATCATCCGCGATCAAATCCTGCTGGATGGCTCTGCTGGGCATGTTGCCGCTGCTGGCCTCCTGCGAACCTGACAAGAAACCGATGAACGATCATCCCGCCGCGCTGCCGCAAGTCCCCGAAAATGCCGAAATCGCAACTCTGGGCGCGGGGTGTTACTGGTGCATTGAGGCGGTTTTGAAGCAAATCGACGGCGTGTATTCGGTGACCTCAGGTTTCATGGGCGGGCATGTGCCTAATCCGACCTACGATGATATTTGCACCGGCGAGAGCGGCCATGCCGAAGTCGTGAGAGTGGTTTTCGATCCGAAAAAAATCACCTTTGCCAAGTTGCTCGACTGGTTTTGGAAATTGCACGATCCCACCACGCTCAACCGTCAGGGCAATGATGTCGGCACCCAGTACCGCTCGGTGATTTATTTCCATTCGGAGGAACAGAAAAAGGCCGCCGAAACATCGAAAGCGGCGGCGGCGCCGAAGTTTGACGACCCGATCGTGACCGAGATCAGTGCCGCGTCGGAGTTTTACCCCGCGCCTGAGTACCATCAGGACTATTATTTCCAGAACAAGTCCAAGAACCCGTATTGCCGCTTTGTGATCGAGCCCAAGCTCAGAAAGCTCAAGCTCGACCATTGAGCTCGGCACCCTGCTTTTTTCGGGGCTTGGATATTGGGGAAATGCTGGCAATTTACGGCCAGTCCAGCACGCGCCATGTTATCCTCGATTCGCAAGCCCATCTTCCTGATCGCCGTTTTTTTCGTCGCCTACGGAGCGGTTTCCGCCCTGCGCAAATGCGCGAGTGGTGAAAGCCCCTCGGCCTGGCTGCCGGGGCTTCCGCAAAAACCATCGGAGCAAGGCCCGGAGAAATTCACCCTGCCCGAGCTGCCGCCGCTCAATGTCGGCAATGTCGAATTGCTCTCAAGGCTCAACGAAGAATACGCGACTCTCACCCGCGCGGTGGTGCCATCGGTGGTGAGCATCGACACGCAGGGCATCCAAACCCAGCGCCTCGCGGATTTTTGGGGGCGCGTGTATGAAAGGCGGATGCCGACCCAAGGCCAGGGTTCGGGCGTAATTGTTTCGAAGGAAGGCCATGTCGTGACCAACCATCATGTCGTGGCAGGTCAGCAAAAATTTCGCATCACGCTGCATGGCGGAAAAACCTACACCGCGCGCCTGATCGGTGAGGATCGCCTGCTCGACATCGCGGTGCTTAAGATCGATGACAAAGGCCCCTTCCAATCGCTCAAGCTCGGTGATTCGTCGCAAGTGCAGGTGGGTCAGTTGGTCTTCGCGGTCGGCAATCCGTTCGGGCTCGGCGAAACGGTGACGCAGGGAATCATCTCGGCCAAGGAACGCTCGATCTCCGACAACCAACGCGATCTTTTCCAAACCGATGCGGCGATCAACCCCGGCAATTCCGGTGGACCGCTGGTGAACCTGCGTGGCGAAATCATCGGCATCAATGTCGCGATTTTTTCACCTGACCGCCAGAATCCCGGCTTCCAAGGTGTGGGCTTCTCGATCCCGTCGAATGATGTGCGCGATGCCATCGAGCAGATTCTTGAGCGCGGTCGGCCGGTCCGCGGATTTCTTGGCGTGCAGATGCGAGACCTCGACCTGACGCTGCGCTCGCACCTTGATTACGGCGGTGAGAGTGGCTGCTTGGTGACGGCGGTCGTTCCCGGTTCGCCGGCGGAAATGGCAGGCTTGCAGCAATGGGATGTGATCATTTCGCTCGATGGCAAAACCATCCAATCGTCGAACCAACTGTTCAGCCTCATCCAAGGCTCACGCGTCGGCAGGGTGGTTGCGATCGAAGTGTGGCGCAGCGGATCGATCGTGAAACTTCAGGCAAAAATTGCCGAGAGTGACGTTGATGCATCGGCCCCGCCGGACAAGTGATCCGCCGCAGATTTTTGCAGATTCATCCATTACTCCACAGATCAATATCAATCCTCACATGAAAGCACCTCATTGGTTTTTGGGTCTGGCCGGAGTGCTGACCATTTCGGCGATCGCTCTTTGGTTCATCCGCCCCGGTGTGCCGCAAAAAACGCAGGATAAGCCGCAAGCGCCGGCGCTCATGCCGACGCCTGCCGAGTCTGCGCCGAGCACTGAGCCAATCGCACCCGAGCCACCGCCTGTGCAAACGGCCATCGTCGTGAGCGATGCAAATCCTGCGGAACTGATCAAGCGCATCGCCGCCGCGCTGGAGTCGGGTGATGCCTCGGCGCTTGAAAAACTTTTAGGCTATACTCGTCTCGACGATGCAAGCCGCGAAGCGCTGCGCAGTCTGATTGCCTCGAAACCAAGGCTCGCGCAAGGCGGCGGCATCCGCGAGGTGGGCGAGTTGGAATTGAACAAGCGCACGCGCTGGGTGCTCGAACTTGAGGGCGGTGGCCGCATGGTGCTCGATTTGATCAATGAGGCCGGACTTTGGTCGGTGGAAAAATTTGTTTTGCCCGCGCAAGACGGTGTGAGAACGGCACGGGATGATTCGCTCGCGGTGGCTGATGTTTTTTTGCAGGCGGTCTTGAACCAGAAGTTCGAAATCGCCCGCACGCATGTGGACCCGAAGTCGGTGAGCGATGCAAAGATCGCGGGGCTATGCATACTTTTTGAAGAGGGTATGTATCAACTGCGCAAATCGAAGCCGCTGCGCTCGATGTTGCAAAAGCCGGACCTCGCGGGCTATCTCGCCAACATTGAGGCGACCGACGGTTCTCAGGATGCGGGTGTTGCGCTGACGCTGAAAAATTCCGGAAGTCCGGCCAAATGGCTTGTGAGTGAGATCAACCTCGACCGCCTGCTTGCGGATTACGCGCGACGTGTTGCGGGCGGCGATGTCTATTACTCGCCCTTGGTGAAGAACCCCGCGGGTGGTGACACGCTGGCGCTTTATTTTGGCTTTGATGAGGATGAGGTGAATCCTCGAACGAAGAGACAGTTGGAGATCGTGTCGAAAATTTTGCGCGCAGATCCCGACAAAAAAATCACGCTTAGCGGCCACACGGATGCACTCGGAACAAGGGATTACAATGACGATCTCTCTGGCCGCCGCGCCGCAGTGGTGCGCGATCTGCTCATCGAAGCCGGTGTTTCCGCGACGCAGATCGTGACGGTCGCGAAGGGATCGAGCCAGCCGCGCAGGCCGAATGTGACAGAAGGTGGTGTCGACAATCCCGACGGCCGCAAGGTCAACCGCCGCACCGAAATTTACCTCGATTTCTAACAGAACGCTGTTTTGCCATCGTGCCCACATTTTCAAAACCGAAACGCGGCCATGCAGCAGCGCGGCGCTTGCTGTCGGAATGTTGCGCGCGTGGCATTGTTTCTTTTTTCATGGTTTGTGGTCGGTTGTGCCGATAGCCCGCCGGGTGCCGGTTCCGAGCCACCGAAGGCGTGGATCAACGGCGCGGGTTTTCCGGTGGCCTCACCGCAAAAGGATCTGGCGCGTTGGTGGGCGCGATTTGACGATCCGCAGATGTCGAAGCTGATCTCTGCCGGGCTTGCGGGAAATCCCGGCATCGCTTCGGCGACCGCGCGGGTGCGTGAGGCGCGGGCACGGCGTGATGAAGCAACCGCGCAGCTCATGCCATCACTGGGCGGATCGCTTCGCGGCTTCGGCGATGCCGAACGCGAGGGTGGCGAATGGTTGTCCAACTCATCCGGTCGGGCCGCGCTCGATGCCTCATGGGAAGTCGATTGGTTTGGCAAGAATCGCAAGCTGGCAAAATCCGCAGCCGCCACATTTGCGGCAACGGAAGAAAATCTTCGCTCGGTACAGGCGTCGCTCGCAGCGGAAATTGCGATCGCATACACGCGACTGCGCATCGATGAAGAACGGCTCTTTGTGCTGCGTGATATTGTGGTGAGTCGCGAAGAAACCGCGCGGCTTGCTTCATGGCGACAGCAGGTGGGCGAGGCGGATTCGCTTGAGTCGAGCCAAGCAAGCGCAAGCCTCGAGCAGGCGCGTGCCGCGATCCCGACGCTGGAGCAATCGATCGCGCAGGGTCGCAATCAACTCGCGTTGCTGTGTGGTCGTGAGCCTGGGGCCTTCGATGCGGCGCTTGCCAACGGTCGCGGCCGCATTCCCGTGCCGGCGCGTGACCTTGCCATCGGCATCCCGGCCGACACGATCCGCCAACGGCCGGATGTGCGCGAGTCGGGCTGGAATGTTTCGTCAGCAGTCGCCGAGCTCGATGCCTCAAAAGCGCGGCGTTATCCGTCGCTCAATTTGAGTGGCACGCTCGGCATCAACTCGCTCGCGGTCGAGAAAATTTTCCGCCCCGAAAAAACCGCGGCCGATCTCATTGTGGGCGTCACGGGTCCGATCTTCGACGCGGGCCGCATTCGCGCTGACATCGAAGCGCGCGGCGCGGCCTTGGATCGCTCGTTGCAGGATTACCGCGCATCGGTGTTGACCGCGCTCTCCGAAGTCGAGGACGCGCTCATCGCTTGCCGTCGCTCGGGCGAACGGCTTGCAACGCTCGAAAAAGCCGTGGCATCGGCACGCGAAGCGGCGACGCTCGCCCAGCAACGCTACCAGGCCGGTGTCACCGACCTCATCACCGTGCTCGACGCGCAGCGCACGCTGCTCGGAATCGAAGACAATCTCCTCGCCTCACGCGCCGAACACATCAGAGCCTACATCGATCTCTACAAGGCACTGGGTGGCGGGTGGTCATGAGCGCCGGCACATTTTAATTTTCCCATCCCGATGCAAGCAGACGAATCAACCAAAAAGCTACCGGAGATCATCCGCAGCGCGCGACCGATGCACCCGCTGTGGAAGTGGTTGCTGCCCGCGCTGGTACTGGTTGCGGGCGCATTGCTTTACTGGCATTTCGGCCGCAAGGACGATCGCGAAAACGAGCCTGTTTTCAAAACTGAAAACATCGTACGCGGAGACATCGATCTCATCGTGACGGCGACCGGCAACCTGACGCCGACGAACCAAGTCACCATCGGCAGCGAGCTTTCAGGAACGGTTTCCGAGGTGCTCGTCGACATCAACGATACGGTGAAAAAAGATCAGCCCATCGCGCAGCTCGATACGGCCAAGCTCACCCAGCAGACCGAGCGCAACCGCGCGATTTTGCTCTCGGCTGAGGCGCGCGTGACGCTGGCCATGGCGACGCTCACTGAAAACACGGCTTCGCTCGCGCGCTACCAAGATCTTTTGGAGCTCAGCGAAGGCAAGACGCCATCCAAGGCGCAGATGGACACCGCGCAAGCTGCGGTCGATCGCTCAAAGGCCGAACTCGAGAGTGCCAAAGCGGCGGTGAATGAAGCGCAGGCAAACCTGCGCGCAATCGAACGCGATCTTTCCAAAAGCGTCATTCGCTCACCGGTCGATGGCATCGTGCTTTCGCGCACGGTGGAGGTCGGTCAGACGGTGGCTGCTTCCTTCACTGCGCCGGTCCTTTTTGTGATCGCCGAGGACCTGCGGAAAATGGACCTCGTCGTCTCGGTGGCCGAGGCTGACATCGGGCGCGTTGCGGCAGGTCAGAAGGCAAGCTTCACCGTCGATGCGTGGCCGACGCGCACTTATCACGCGACGGTGCAGCGAGTCGCGTACGGATCTGTCATCACCAACAATGTCGTCACTTACAATGTGGAGCTTGGCGTGGAAAATTCTGACCTGAGCCTACGGCCCGGCATGACAGCAACGGCAGACATTTCCGTCGCGCGTGCCACGCAGGTGCTTCATGTGCCGAATGCCGCATTGCGATTTGATCCGGAATCGGTCTTGGAGTTTCTCAAAAAAACCGATCCCAAGCGCACGCTTGTGCAGGCA
>JBKDYW010000095.1:0-2233 GCA_046308575.1 Verrucomicrobiota bacterium | reverse complement strand
ATGCGGGTGAGCTGGCGAAAGCCGATGCCGGTTTGCATGGCCAGTTCACTTGCCTTCAAGGGGTGGCCGAGGTTGCTTTTGATGAAGGAGTGGGCGCGATCGAAGATGAGGCTGCCGCGGAGTTGGCTGCTGTCCTTGGGTTCGGGTTTTTTGGAAAAGTTGCAAACGCCATCGAGCACTTCGGAAATCAACACGGTGAGCAGCGACGAGCAGCGAATCGTGGTGAAGGGTGTGCTGCGCGGCGAGGTGGCGAGTTCCAGCAGTTGCAATAGGTGGGCCGCCAAGGCCGGGTTCTTGCTCACTTCCAACCGACGCTTGCGCGAGAACGGCAGCTCGGCTTCATCACCGAGTTGGTCTTTGACTTTGATCATGATGCCCAGCATGAATCCGCCCCTTGGAGTTTCCCAGTTGTGAGGAATGTGCGGGGGGATGACGAGGGCCTGTGCCGAGAGAAGGTGGATCACTTTTTTTTCCACTGTAAAATCGAAGCGTCCTGAGAGCGGGATTTCGATCTGCACTTCATCGTGCTGATGAATGCCCGGAATGCCTTTATTGGTGTAGATGCCAGGGCCGAGGTGGCATTGCAGGCATTGCAGGCGCAGGTTTTCGATCTCGATTTCACGACTGTCGATGACGGCATCGGCCAGGCGCGCATTCACGGCGGACACAGCGGAGCTTTTCCAAAGTTTGGGATAGCGGTTTTTTGTGATGATGTCCATTTTCCGATGTTGTGAGGTCGCTGCGTTTGCTTGTTGTTTTTTGTCGGTATGAATGTCTTGTATATGCGATTGCGCTGCAAATTGATGGATGGGGGAGGGGTAAATCAGTGTGCAATCATTGAATCAATGCGACTTATTTCACTCCGCACAATGAGCAAGGGTCATTTTTTTGCAAGCAATCTGATTTCAAAAAAACGACATCTCGTTCAAAAAACGGACATGAGGCTATTCAGAGTCGATGTCTTAATTTTTAAACAATGTCCGTTTTTTGATAGTCTTTGGAATTTATCTTTCTGCACTTCGCATTCAATGTAATTTCGTTGCGCGACCTGCATTGATCCCTAGGGAAGTCGCAATTCCGAGCAGGCATAAGGACAAACATAAAATCATCCATCGAAACATCATGAGCACTACAGGTAGCACATCCGGCCCCATTGACATGCGTCGCACGCAATCGGGCAACGAAATCCCCAGCGAGGGCTATTGTGATCAGCCCTATGTCGTCGAGACCGACGATGGCACTTGGCTCTGTGTCATGACCACCGGCACCGGGCATGAGGGGGATCCGGGTCAGCATCCGGTCACATTTCGCAGTCATGACCAAGGCCTCACATGGGGTGAGAAGGCGAGCCTTGAGCCCACTGATGGGCCGGAAGCTTCGTATGCGGTGCTTTTGAAAGTGCCAACGGGAAGGGTCTATGCGTTTTACAATTACAACACCGATCGGGTGCCCGAGGTGAAGACCGAAGAGGGATCGGGAATCCCCCCCTTCAAGCGGGTCGACTCGCTGGGCGATTATGTGTTCAAGTATTCCGACGATGGCGGGCTCAGTTGGTCGGACAAGCGTTACACCATTCCGGTGCGGGAGTTTGCCTGTGACCGTGAGAATGTCTATGGCGGCAAGATCCGCTTTTTCTGGAATGTCGGTCGCCCCTGCATTCGTACCAATGGCGAGGTGATCATCCCGCTGCACAAGGTCGGCGCGATGGGTGCCGGGTTCTTCGCGCAGAGCGAAGGTGCTTTCATTTCCTCGGCAAACATTCTCACCGAGTCCGATCCGGAGAAGATTGTCTTTGAGACCCTGCCCGATGGCGAGCATGGGCTCAAGACACCGGCGGGTGGTGGTCGCATTGCCGAGGAGCACAGCATTGTCGAGATGAGTGATGGTTCGCTCTATTGTGTGTACCGCAGCGTCGATGGCTGGCCGGTTTACAGTTACAGCCGCGACGGCGGGCGTTCGTGGGACGCGCCGCAATACAAAACCTACACGCACGGCGGACGGCGCATGAAGAATCCTCGCGCGGCGAACTTTGTTTGGAGGTGTTCCAATGGCCGCTACCTTTACTGGTTCCACAACCATGGTGGCGAGTTCATCCGTCGGCTTGGCGGTCATTCATCCTTGCCCAACGGGCTCTCGCCGGTGAACGGCAGATCGCCTTATGACGACCGCAACCCGGTATGGCTCTCGGCGGGGCAGGAAGTCGATGGACCAAATGGCAAAATCATCGAATGGA
>JBKDYW010000094.1:0-2632 GCA_046308575.1 Verrucomicrobiota bacterium | reverse complement strand
ACTCCGGTCTTGTATTGCTGGACGCGCTCCTTGTGCACTCCAGTGGCGCAGGCCACAGCCTCGTCCATGAGTCTACCCCAGCGCTCGGCGCGCTCAGGGGTGACCAAGTAACGGTATGCGATCTCAGGGCTCAGAAGGTTGTATTTGTCGCCGCGGCGGACCTCTTCCGGATAGTTGGAGATGTCGAATTTGACCTTTTCCATCTCGGCATAGAGTTGCTTCATCATCGGACCTGCCTCGCCGTAGTATCGGATAAAGAATTCGTCGATCAGCTCCTTGCCGTCGAGCGTCGGGTCGTCCGCCAATTTAAGGGTGAGGTAGAGCTCCAGTTGGCTCATCAGGAAGCTGTATCCCACATTCTCCGCCTGCTGGATATACAGGCCGCGCATACCGGCGTCATGCAGGCTCTTCATGTAAGCGGGTACCTGAAAGGCGCAGGCATCCGGGTAGTCGGCATCTGTCTGCCCCATCATGCCGCCGAGGTAATAGAGCCAGCCATAGAGTTGAAATGCATGATTTTTGCCTTGGAGCGCCCAGCCGTTGTCAAAGGCGCGGCGGTCGCGTTCGCGACGGGCCGGATCCCACCACATCGAGGGACCGAGGGCACAGAATGTGACCGAGACGTTCTGTTCCAAAACGAAGCCTTCGGGCGGATTGGCGTAATCGTGGTAGGCCAGAATCGACAAATTTTTATCCGGATGCGTTTTACGCAACTCTTTGGCGATGTGATTGACAAATCCATACCAGTAGTCGCCGACATAGCCTCGATCAATGGCATCGGCAGGGCGACGCAGAACAGCCTGGCAGTCGGCGCATTTGCAGTACGGCGCCATGTCCATGGGGCCCAGTGCGAAGTAGTCGCCACGGGCCATACCACCTGGTTTCAAGCCTTTGCCGTCAAAATAATTGCGTGCGTCCTGAACGACCTGCGCCACCAGCTCGGGGCTCGAATAGCAGAGGTTCGGCATGCCGCCAGGCTTGTCCGGTGCCATCATTTGAGCCTCCGTCAGGCCCTTGGCAAAGAACTCGGGACGGTCAACCTCGAAGGTGTTGGGATTGGTGCCATAACGCTTCGAGAAGCGGTCGCGGTATCCGATGAAAGAATGCATGCCCTGCATGATGTTCTCGCCACCGGCCCGCATACGCAGCGACCAGAGTGCCTTCTCGTACATCGTGTAGCCGGGCCTCCTGCCGCCCGTGTGTTCTTGCCAAGAGATCTCGCGGTAGGTCATCGCAGGAGAACGGCGATCTTGGCCGCTTTTGATCGTCATGGTGGGCTGTTTGTCGACCACCATTCCAAGTTCTCCGGGAGCGTACCAGCGCACGCCGCAGTCATTCTCAAGAAATTCGTAGACGGCGTACAGGGTGCCATTATTGGCAAAAGCATTAGGCAACGCAGCCAGCATATCCGGGTCACTGCTGCGGACTGTTCCAGCTGGAGTGCCATGCCCCTCGTCGCAGTGCAGGAGCAGAGTGGTCTCCGCATCGGCTTCAAAAGCCGCCGTGGCAGCAACCGCCGGACGAATGCTCCGAGAAATGCGGATCTCGTCAACCGTGCCGCGCAGCGGCGTCCAGACCGTATTTTTGAAACCAACAAAAAAACCGCCGATATAGAGTTTGGCCTGAGCCACCTCCGTCTGGTGATAGACGCCGCTGCCCCGGCTGACGCCGTCGACAAACAACTCCACCTTGCCTGAAGCGACGCTGTGCGTGGCCATAATATGATGCCAGCCTGGAGCAAGGTTGTCAGCGCGGAGCGATGTCTCGCGGCCATCATGGATAGAACGGTAGCGGACGCCGTTGCCTTCGAGTAGCAGAACCACATGATCGCGGCCGGACGTCAAACGCAGGATCGTGCCGGAGCTGGGCTTGTCGGCCGCGATCTGCACCCAGCACTCCAAGGTCCCTTCACGATCATCAAAGCCATGCTGGTCGACCGTGAAAACCGTTTTCTCATTGAATGTGAGCGCCTTACCCCATTTGCCGTCGACCCAGATATCATCTCCCGCCGGACCTGCAACAGGCGCCTCGAAATCGTCCTTGCCCATGAGGATGAGAGTGTCCGGGGTGGCTTGAACCAGGTATTCCTGATCCTTGAAATCGGCACTTTTCAAGCCAAGCGCCTTAGTCGCCGCACTCTCGCCGACGAGCACCCGCTGGCCATTCACCTCCGCCGCATCATCGACCACCGGAAGCTTCGCGCCGGCAACGAGCTCGAGATGCTCATTGAGTTCCTGCACCGCGAAGAGCGTCGTCTTGGAAGGTGCCTTCGCAATGACGATCGTCGCCTGCGGCTTGCCGTCTTTTACCAGTGAAAATTCCGGTGCCTTCGATGGTGTCTTAACCGCGTCGTCCTTGGGCTTGCTGGCGGAAAAGCCAAGGATCGCGTTTGTACGAAGGAGACTGCTTTTGAGAGTGAGCGTGAGGGTGCGTGTCTTCATCGGTACGAACTTATCACAAGCCCCGATTTTCCGTTATGAATATATTGACTTTTGTTTGGTAAAATTCCGTAGCCCAGGCGACTGGCGAGCCCCCAATGTAAATCTCGCCGGCGAGAGGCGCCGGCTCAGGAAACAAGCCACGCCTGATACTCGCCAGGAGTCATGCCGACAAGCTTGCGGAATGTTTTAGC
>JBKDYW010000093.1:0-11568 GCA_046308575.1 Verrucomicrobiota bacterium | reverse complement strand
AAGCTGGATGTCTTGGGGTCGAGGTGGCCGACGAGCAACTCGGCGAACCATACCTCGACAAGTCCGTTTGGCAGCGGGCTCAGGCCCACCGACCAGCCGTTGAGAGCCGTCGAAATCTGGATTAGTTCTCCGCCATAGCTGATGCAGCCGCTCCCGGCGATCACCTTGCGTCTGTCCATCGCGCCATAGTCGATATCGTCGGGCGTGCCGGTCCAGAGCCGCTCCGAATTCCGGTAAATTTCCGCAGGCGTACGCATGCCCAGCGCCTCGTGCGGGCGTTCGTGGTTGTATTGCAGCCGCCATAGATCGAACGCTTCCTGCTCTCGGCCGATGCGCCCAGCCTGCAGTTCGCGCCTAATGTCCAAGTGCATCCGCTCGTGCGCGCCATTGTCCTGCGGGCATCCCGGACGACTTCTTTCCAGACCAATCCCCAGCGCCACCCACCATGCCGAGAGCCGACTTAATCCCAGTAGCCCTTTGCTGCTGGCAAACGGTGATCCATTATCGCTGCGAATCGCCCCAGGCAGACCGTGACGCTCAAACAGACGCTCAAAGCACGCCCGCACATCTTCCGTTCGCGAGCTATCCAAAGCCTTCATTTCTAGCAGCATCCGGCTATGCTCGTCGCGAACAGTCAGTGGCTCCACCCGCAGTCCTTCTCGGTCCTTCCACCACCCCTTGAAGTCCACGCTCCATACCTCGTTAGGCGCTGACGCCTTGCGTCCCTGTGCCAGCCTCGCTCCTTGCGCCCGTTTCCGCAACCTGCGCCGCTCCACCAAGCCCGCGCGTTCCAGTACCCGCTTAAAGCTGCTCTCGCTGGGGACCTCGCCGCCCTCCTTGCGTTCATAAAGCGCGCGAATCTTGCGTGGCCCCCAGTGCAAGTGAGCGGTCTTAAGCCTCACGATTGCACACACCACTTCCTCGGCCAATCCCGAGGCATGGCTATGCGGCCGTCTGCTTTCGTCATCCATTCCCCCAAGCCCGCGCTCCATGAAACGCTGCTTCCATTTATAGCCGGTCTTCGCACTGATGCCGTATTCACGGCACAGCTCGCGGAAGTTCTCCGTCCTCATCGATTTTAAGGCAAATTCAGTCTTCTGGTTCATTTTTAAGGTTTCTTTCCAAGGCATAATGCGTGCTCCTTTCGTCGCACATCACTCTGCCAAAGTGTTACCTATGTATTGAACCTAATGTGTTACCTATGTTCTGAACCTGGACCAGAAAATGAAGATGTGGCTTCAGCGGTCGCGGTCTTTTCTTTATCAGGCTTCTTTGAGAGCGTCTTCGAAGGCCTTGATGATTGTCTCGATCGGTTCCTGGCCGCAGGACACGCGGATGAGGAAGGGGTGGACGCCGCAGGCTTCGGCCCATTCGAGTTCCGTGTAGTGGGCGAGCATCACATAGGGGCAGACCAGTGTGAAGTTGGTGCCGAAGCTCGGGCCTTTGGAGAGGCGGAGGACGTCGTAGAAGGCGGGGGTTTTCTTGAGGTTTTTGAGCGTGAAGGAAAGCAGTCCGCCGTAGCCGCCGGATTTGCGGCGGATGAGGTCGTAGTTCTCGCGGGTGGTGATCGACGGATGCCAGACGCTTGCGACGGCTGGGTGATTCGACAGCCATTCGGCGAGGGTGCTGCCGTTGGCGTTGATCGCATCCATGCGTTGCGGGTAGCCCTTGATGTTGGAGAGCAGGACTTCCGCGTCGCCGATGTAGAGCGGCGAGACCGATTCGGATTCGGTGGCGAGATGTGAGGTGAAAATTGCCGCGAAGGGTGATTGTTTCGCGACGGTCGCCATGCCGGCCATGACATCGCCTTCGCCGGAGATCCATTTCGTGAGGCTGCCGGTGACGACATCGGCGTAGGGCAAGGCGTCGACATTTGAAGGGCCGCAGGCCGAGTCGTCCACGATCAATGGTGTGGCTCCCATGGCGCAGGCTTCGGCGATTTTTTTCAGGTCGGCGGTGCGCAGGAGAGGGTTGCTTGGCGCCTCGGTGAAGACCCCGGCAAATTCGCCGCGGCTGATGCGTTTGAGGGCCTCGTCGAAGGGTTCGCCTTCGGCTTCGTTGAGATAGACCGCGCCGTTGCCGAAGTGTTCCTGGACCTTGAGTCCATCGACATAGGGGAACTCGATTTGTAGGGTTTTTTTGCCTTGAGCGAGGCCCGGCAGTGAGCGAAGGACGGCGGTGATGGCGGCCATGCCGCTGGAGAAAACGAAATTGTGGTCGGGCGCGGATCCGTAGACTGGTGCGAGAGCTCTGGCGATGAGGTGGGATTTTGATCCCTCGCGAAGTTTGCCATCGAGAAAATCCTGTGCCTGGCGGCTGCTGATCACTTCGCCGGAGAAGCGCCAGTAGGCATTGACATCGGCCTTGGCTTTTTCCGGAAAGACCAGGGCCTGGAGGCCGTGGTAGCTGGTGATGCGCAGGGCGCTTCCGCTGCGTTGCTCGACCCAGCGGTGGGCGCGTTGGACGGAAGTTTTGGTCGGGAAAATTGCGACCTGTTCCTGGTCGTTGGCGATCTCCGCCCGCGCGTTGTCGAAGAGCCGCTCGACGGTGAGGTGTTTGAAAAACCGTGGGTACCCCGTGCGCATGCGCTTGAGGATTTTTTCACGTCCTTCCTCGTAGCCGACGATCGAATCCCATGTCGGCAGGCAGACCGAACATGCGTGCGACGAATCTGGCAGTGGCCGCCCGAGGTCATCCTCGGTCCACGCAGGGTCGCTTGTCAGGTCACGGGTCACGGGTTCTCCATGCCTGTGATCGGGGCTTTGGGCAAGCGGGATTCGCATCGATGATGATGCGAATCCGTTGAGAATGATCGGGTCAGGGAATCGAGTCGAGGATCTGCTCGAGGGCTAGGACCGTGTAGGAGGTCACGAGGGTGGGGTTGGATTCCATCCAGCGGCCGTTGGAATTGACCCATGATCCGTCTTCGCGTTGGGCCGAGAGGAGTTTGTTGGCGAGCTCAGTGCGCCAATCGGCCTTCTTGCCGGACTCGAGCTGGAGTTGATCGACATTGGCGGCGGTGAGGGCCTTGGCCATGGTTTGGTAGTAATAGTAAAGCCCTTGGGCGCCCATGCCGGGGTTTTCATCGACCGTGTAATTTTTGCCGAGCCATTCCTTCACGGCGACCACGCGTGGATCCTCAGCGCTTAGTTTTGCATAGATGAACGAGAGGAGTCCGGCATAGGACATCGAGCCATAGGAGCGCAGGGCGGTACGGCCTTCGGGGTTATTATCATCACCGGCCTTCGACTCAAAGGGCGAGTAAGCGAAGCCGCCTTTGTTTTTTGGGTCGTTCGAGGCCCATTCCTGATCGTTGGTTTCCTCGAGGTTTTGGCAGCGTGAAACAAACTTTGCGGCTGCGTCCCAATCGAGGTCGGGTTGATCGCCGTGCTTCCCGTCCTCGATGATTTTCTTTGAGAGCGCGAGTGCCTCGACTGCGAGGTAGGTGTTGGAAAGGTCGCTGTGTTCCTTGTTTGAGCCGTAGCCGACGCCGCCGTCATTCGGGTTGTCGGTTTCCTTTTCTTTGCCGATGTCCCATTGGTTGTCGATGAGGTGTTTGCGGGCCTTCACGATCGCCGGTTCGAAGTCGCTGCGGTTGGCGGCGGTCAGTGCGGTGACGGCGGTGGCGGTGTTGTAAACCGAGAGCCCGCGATTGTAGATGCCGCCGTCTTCCTTTTGTTGGGCGAGCAGCCAGGTGAAGCCTTTTTCGATGTGTTCGGGGAGCTTGGCTTTCTTGTCGAGATTCGGGTCGCGAACTGCGGCGTTGAGCGCTAGGGCGGTGAATGCCGGGAGGGCGGGCTCGTCCCAGTAGCCTTCGGCATTTTGTTTTGCCTTGAGCCATGCGTTGCCGCGGGCGATCGACTGGCTGACCTCTTGGCGCAGCGATTCGTAGCGGGCATTTTCTGCGTTTGCCGAAACGAGTGTCGCGGCGAGCAATAGGATGGTGGATTTCATGGTTGTTCGGTGGATTGAGGTTTCGGGTATGGAGCGATGATGAGGGTGAGATTTGTTCCTTCGGCTGGCACGCGATTTTCAAATGCGAGCCAGACCGTGTCGTCGCCGTTGTCTTTGCCGGGGTAATTGATCATGGCGGCGTTGGAGAGAAAGATCGCGGCGATGTCGCCGGTGGATTCCGCGACGAAGCGGCCTTCTTCGATTTGGGATCCGCCGTAGACCCAGTGGCTCGATGGCATGGCGGCCGAGGTGGTGGCGTGTTGGATCCACTCGTTTGCGCCGATACGTTCCTGTTTGCCGTCCTTGGTCCATTCGACATCGATGCTCACGCGCGCGGCGGCGCGGATGTCTTCGGGGACGACGGGGAAATTTCCCGAAAGTCCGCCGGTTTCGCTTGGTAGCGCGTAGAGTTCGCGCGAGGGTTTGTAGCGGAGGAGTGTGATCGCGAGGTTGATGTCGCTTGGTGAGGCGTCGGTCGTGAACAATGCCTCGTGGATTTTTCCGTTTTCGTGAACGATGAGAAATTCGAGCAGGCCTTTGGCCATGTTCACCTTGGCCGGGATGCGGATTTCGCGGGTGCTTGAGTCGAATTCGATTTTGCCGACGCGGTAACGCTTGTCGTCGATTTTCTCCACCGTCGGTTTTTCCGCGGGTTTTTCCGCAGGTGGCGGGGTCGGTGCGGTCGCTGCCTCATTGGCATGGAGGCAGGTGCTGAGGATCAGCGGGAGGATCAGGCGTGTAAGCATGCGAATCACGGCAAGAAGATGGATGCGTATCGGGCGATGTGAAGCGGGAATTTTCGGGTGCTTGCGTTGGTGCCGTGCGAACACAAAAAAGCCCCGGCCGATGATCGGTCGGGGCTTTGGTGGAAATGATGGCGTTTGCCGGATCAGCCCGCGCTCTTGACGAGCAGGGCGCGCTTGCCAACGCGGCCGCGGAGGTAGTGCAGCTTGGCGCGGCGGACCTTGCCTTTGCTGAGGACCTCGATCTTGGCGATGCGGGGGGTGTGAAGCGGGAACACGCGCTCGACGCCTTCGCCGTAGGAGATTTTGCGGACGGTGAATGAGGCATTCACGCTGGCGCCTTTGCGGGCGATGACGAGTCCTTCGAAGATCTGGATACGCTCCTTGCCGCCTTCGACGACCCGGCAGTGGACCTTCACGGTATCGCCGACATTGAATGCGGCGACATCCTGTTTCAATTGTTCCTTTTCGATTTTGTTGATGATGTCCATGTGGTTCTCCTTGGCGGGAAATTCGTGTTTGGTTGCGTTCGGGCGGTGGGCCTTCGTGCGCGGGGGCGGATAGCTAGCGAATCCGCTGGGCAATTGCAACCGCGAAAATGAGTGAATTTCAGGGTTTGCCGTAGACTGCGGCAGGGTCGAAGGATTTTCCCTCTTCGATCCATGTGAGTTTCGCGGCTCCGGCTTCCTGTGAAATGTGGATTTTCCGGTAAAAACACGATTCGCGGCCGGTGTGGCAGGCGCCGGCACCGGCTTGATCGACCATGAGGATGAGGGCGTCTTGGTCGCAATCGGTGCGGATTTCGATGATCTTCTGGGTGTGCCCTGAGGTCGCGCCTTTGTGCCAGAACTCTTGGCGCGAGCGCGACCAGTAGACTGCTTCGCCGAGCTCGAGGGTGCGGCGCAGCGACTCGGCATTCATGTAGGCGAGCATGAGCGGCTCGCGGGTCGTGGCATCCATAGCGAGCGCGGGGATGAGGCCATCGGCATCGAACTTCGGTGAAAAATCAGCGCCTTCCTCGACATCGGATTTGGCGCCTCGGGGTGCAAATGCGTGGGGTGAATTCATGCGCGGCATTCTGCCCGGGCCGCGACGGGTGTCGAGGTTGGATTGCGCGGAGGGAAATTTGCGGCATGCGTGGTGGTAGTTTTTCGCGTGACCCGAATGCGTGAGCACGACACAGTGCGCGCAGCAAAATTTGAAACTTATGGCAGACTTCAAACCATTCGAAAACAAGATGAAGGCGGCGGGAATGGGCGATGCGGCGATCCGAGCGTTTCGGCGAAATTACAATGCCTTGCTCGCCAACGAAACTGGCATGATCGATGAGTCGGGCATCGAACCCGCGAGTGGCGTGAAGTCCTTGGATGCGATCGGCGATGCGGCGGCCGACGCGGCGTTGTTGGCGCAAGCGGTGGTGATCAAGCTCAACGGTGGTCTTGGCACGAGCATGGGCTTGCAGGGCCCGAAGAGTTTGCTCGAAGTGCGCGATGGCACGAACTTCCTTGATCTGATGGTGCGGCAAGTTTTGTCGCTGCGCGAATCGGCCGGTGCCCCGGTGCGTTTGTTGTTGATGAACAGCTTCAGCACGAGCGAGGGGACCTTGGAGCATTTGCAAAAGTACCGTGCGCAGGGCATGGCCGATGCGGCTCAGGTTCAGCTTATGCAGAACCGCATTCCGAAGATTGATGCGGCGACGATGCAACCCGTCGAGTGGTCGGCTGATCGCGAGCTTGAGTGGTGCCCGCCGGGGCATGGTGATTTGTACCCCGCCTTGGTCGCTAGCGGATGGCTCGACCGGCTTTTGGCCGAGGGGGTGAAATATGCCTTTGTTTCCAACTCGGATAACCTCGGTGCGGTGATGGATCCCAAGATCCTGCGATACTTTGCCGAGAGCGGCGCACCGTTTTTGATGGAGGTCACGCGGCGCACGGCGGCGGACCGCAAGGGCGGGCATTTGGCGCGCAGGAAATCCGACGGTCGTCTCCTGCTGCGCGAAGTCGCGCAGTGCCCCGAGGCGGATCTCGAGGCGTTTCAAGACATCGACAAGCACCGCTATTTCAACACCAATAGTCTTTGGTTGAGGCTCGATTTGCTCAAGGAGCAGCTCGCGGCGGATTCCGGTGTCTTGCCGCTGCCGATGATCCGCAACCTCAAGACCGTCGACCCGCGCGACAAGAAATCGACGCCGGTGATCCAGCTCGAAGTCGCGATGGGTGCGGCGATCGAGTGCTTCGAGGGCGCTGCTGCGATCGAGGTGCCGAGGAGCCGATTTGCACCGGTCAAGACCACCGGCGACCTGCTGGCCCTGCGCTCGGATGCCTACGAAATTTTGCCCGACGGTCAGGTGCGCTTGGACGGATCGAGGTCGGGCAAGCCGCCGCTGGTCGTGCTTTCCGACGAATACAAGATGGTGGATTCCTTGGACGGCTTGGGCGTACCGAGTTTGCTGCGCTGCGATTCGCTGACGATTTCCGGTCCGGTGAAATTTGCGGCCGGGGTGGTGATCGAGGGCAGGGTCGATATCCGCAATGCCAGCGGATCGATCAAGGAAGTGCCTGCCGGAACTTACCGCGACCAGATCGTGGAACTTTGAACAGTGGCCGGGTGGGGTGATTTTTTGAAATGCCGGGCTTGCCAAGGTCGGTCGGAGAAACTACCTCACCGCCGCCATGGCATCGATCGGACCTTTTGATTTCCCAAGCAGCGGATTTGACGCGGTAGTCTTTGACTTCGACGGCACCCTTGCCGACTCGATGCCAACGCACTTCGAAGCGTGGTGTGAGGCACTCGCGATGTATGGTGCCGGCGGAGTTTTCAAAGAGGATGTTTTCTTCGCGATGGGTGGGCGCCCGACGCGCGACATCGTGGTTGAGTTGAATGACGAATACGATCTGCGCCTCGATCCCGAAGCTGTGGCCTTTGCCAAGCGCGAGGCTTACTTGAAGCGTCTCAATTCGATCGAGCTCATCGATGAAGTTGCGGCCTTTGCCGAATCGCTTCGCGGCAAGGTGCCGATGGCGATTGCGACCGGTGGCACGCGCATGGTGATTGAGAAATCACTCAAGGTCGTTGGCATTTCCGATTGGTTCGACGAAGTCGTGACCGCCGACGATGTGGAGCTCGGCAAGCCTGCGCCTGATGTTTTTCTTCGCGCCTGCAAGTTGCTCGGCGCAAACCCCGCCAATGCTCTCGCGCTCGATGACGCGCCGGCCGGCATTCTCGCCGCCCAGCGCGCTGGCATGCAGGTGATCGCGATCCCATCGCCGCTAACATCGGCGCGCGCGTGAGGGCGCTTGATTGATGTTAAGCTTCAGCCGAACTAGCGACGCCGACGGCGTGAAAGCATGACGAGTCCCGCCATGCTGATGAGCCCGAAAGTGCCGGGCTCTGGGACGACAACAAGGGTGTCTCCCATCAGGGTCTGATAGTACGGGTTGCTGCTGGCGGTGAAGTTCACCGCATAATCCATTCGGAAGTCCCAAGCGATGTTGCCCCATTGCGCGAGGTACTCGGTGAAAATTTCCTCATCGGGCAACGATGGATCCCATGGAGTCACATTGAACTGCTGGCTCATCTGGTGGGCGTATCCGGTGCCCGTCGCGATGACAGCGAGAATGGCACTGGTATTCATTTCTCCGCTAGTGAGGTAAACATCATCGCCACCTCCAAGGACGCCGTTGGCACCGTAGCTCGACACTCCGACGCGACTGTTGCCCCAGGTGGTCCAGTTGCCTGTGTTGTAATAACCGCCGTATGCCGTGCTGAAAGATCCCCATTCGATGCTTGTGATGGTGATGGGCGTGTCGTCAGTCACCAGCAGCAATGGCGTGTGAATGCGACTTCCGTACTCGTTGGCAAATGCCGCGCCAAATACTTCACCAGGATTGGCTTGCCCGCGCCAGGAGTTGAAGCGCCGGGCACCTGTTGCGAGTGTGAGCTCGGGACCGGTGGCATCGGTCACCACAGCTTGGTCGATTGTTATGCTAGATGGTGTGGTGGTGAAATAGCCAGGTGTGTTTGGATCACCCGCGCTGCCGAGTCCGGTGCTGCTGGCTGCAGCTCGAATGTTGTCCACATAAGTCAACCAGCTCGGGGTATCGCCAAGACCGGTATTCGGCGCCACGCTGTAGTATTGCCACAGTGTGAAATAGTCGTTGCTGATGAGGGCGGAATGCGCGGGAAAGCAGACTGATAGAAAAGTCAGAGCTGATAAAAGACGCGCTTTCATAAAATTTTAGTGCTGGGGATTTTTTTGACGGGGCTGAACAGTCAGTCCTTGGGTTGGGCATAAGGCAACCTTATGACTGAGACTTTTAGCCGCTTGAATGGGTTTATCTACGGGGCTGAAAAGTAGCTTTACGGCCCACTTTTCCAAGCAATGATTTTTTTGGGAGTGGCAGCCATCCCAGCAGATGGCTGCCTTCTCCTGTGTTTCAGGGGATTTTCAGACCCTTGTTCCAAAAGCATCTTACCATTTCCATTCCAGCCCGGCGAAGACACTGCGGCCGTCGCCGGGGAGGAATTGGCGTTGGTCGGTGCCGTTGGCGTTTTCGATCACGCCGGTGGTGGCGGCGTAGGCTTCGTCGGTGAGGTTTCGGGCCTCGATGAACCATGAGATGCCATCGTTGATGCGGCGGCCGAATTTGAATCCGCAGATCGCGTAGGCATCGGCCGAGAAGGTGTTGCGGTGGTCGATGAAGGATTCCACCGGCACCCATTCGAAGGTGGGTCCGGCATACCATCCGTCGCTGTGCTGCCAGAGCAGTTCGCCGCGAACGAGGTGTTCGGGGAGTCCGGCAATGTCGTTGTCGCCGTAGGTGGCATCGTCGTCGAAGCGGAATCTACCATAAGTCCATGCCGATCCGAAGACGAGTCGATGCACGGGGCTGTCCTCCCATGAGGATCCGAGAAGGTCGACATGGGTGCCGAGTTCGATGCCTGAGTGGGTGGTGTGCTTGGCGTTTCTCGTTGACCTCGCCAATGTCACGGGGTCGACGATTTCCAGCAGTTCGTCATTGATCGCGGCGCGGTAGACCGATGCGTCCCAGCGAACCGCTTGATAGTTGCCGCGAGTGCCGACCTCGAAGGTAGTTCCGGTTTGGGCATCACGAGCGGTGTTGGCGGTATAGCTTTCGCTGAAGGACGGTGGCTCGTAGCTGCGCGAAATGTTGGTGTAGGCTTGAATGCCATTGCCATCCCAACGGAGTCCGAGCTTCGGCGAGATGTTCGTGTAATCGAGTGCGTAGTCCGGATCGGCGCTGAAGGTTGTGTCGTTGTCGCGGCGGTTCATCGAAGCGCTGGTACCGAGGATGACCGTGAGGTCATTGCCAACGGCGTGTTGGTCTTCGACAAAGCCTTCGAGGTTGGTCGCGGTTTGTTCGTAGCGTTTTGTGAGATCACCGCGGGTGCCTTTTTCATTTTTGAATCTCGAATCGGTCATGAGGCCGGTCGTGTAGAGCACGCCGGCGCGCAATTGGTTTTCACGACCGAAAAGTTCGCTCGTGTTGGTGGCGGTGATTCCGAAAAGGAAATCGTTGGAGAGTTGGTCGATCACGCCGACAAACGGAGTGATGGGGTGATCGAGGTCCTTGTAGCTCCATGCAGATGAAACTTCAAAGAGTGTGTCGCCATTTTTCAACGAGGTCTTGTTGGCGAGGCGGATCAATTCGAAGTCGCGTTTGTTGTCGTAGGGCACAGCACCGAACATCGATGTGTCGGCCTGGCTTGGATCATTTTCCAACTCGGCCTTGGTGAGGCTGCCGGGGAGTTCCGAGTCGGTTTTGATGGCGCTGAGGTAGAAGCGTGTTTCGGCGTCGTCATTCAGTTGTTGGCCGAAATTCGTGAACAAGCGCTGGTTGCTTTGTTGCGCGTGGTCACGAAATCCGTCCTGAGACTGGTGAGTGAAGGCGCCGTAGGCATCCGATGAGCCGTGGGTGTTGCCGCCGGCGACGGTGCCGCGCAGGTAACCGTAGGAGCCGGCCTCGATTCGACTGAAAAGGCCTGGATTGGTGCGGCCGGTGCGCGAGTGATAATTGATCGCGCCGCCGAGGGTGGATGAGCCGTAGGCGAGGGCGTTGGCACCGCGCCAGACATCGATGTGCGAGGTGGCTAGCGGGTCGAGTGCTTGGAAGTCGAATCCGCCATCGGCGAGATTGAGTGGCACGCCGTCCTGCATCACGCGGATGCCGCGCCCGTGGAAGGTGCGTTGAATGCCGGAGCCGCGGATCGAGAGTCGGGCTTCATCGGATCCGAAACGCGACTGGGCGAAGACGCCGGGTGAGAGCGCGAAGGTATCGGCGACCGTGCTGGCGCGGCCTTGAAGGTAGCGTTCGGCTTCGACGACTTCAGTGCCGCCCGGAGTTTTTGCCAATTCCTTGCGGCTGGATTCGGGTGTCGCTGCGGTGGGTGTGGCACGATCGCGGCTGGCCTCCACGATGGTGGCGGGCAGCTTGCGAGGTGCTGTGGATGGATTGCTGTTTTGTGCGTGGATTGTTGAAAGGCCTGTCAGTGAGGCGATCAAGCATGGGATGAATTTCATAAATTTTTTGAAGTAAGATTGTTTGTTACGTTTGAGTTGCACGCGGAACTGTTCCGTGTGCGTACGAATAGGGATTTTGTTTCACGCTTGATGTGTGCGTGAGTTATTGGATCCGCAAACATGGGCGGATTCCCTTATGACGTGCCAGCAATGGGCTGGGTAGGGTCAGGCCAACTCCGGTGGTGGCGAGACGGGTGACTCATGCCAACTGCTCATCCACGTGGCGCTGCCAAGAATCATTGGCTGCTTGTGCTCGACATGGCGAGGGGGCTTGAGGCGGATGATTTCCTGGGCGAGGCATTCCGTGCGGAATTTTGCCAATGCGGAAAG
>JBKDYW010000092.1:0-2987 GCA_046308575.1 Verrucomicrobiota bacterium | reverse complement strand
CAGATTGGAAAAATTTCTTTCGCGACATCGCGAATCTCACCGATGTCGTGGCCCTTCGCGCGAAGCTGCAAGACATCGGCGCCACCATCGATGAGCTTCAAGGCCGTTGCCACCCGATCGGGCTCCGCGACATAGCCGAGATCAAGGATCGCGTAGAGCTTCCAATCAGCGGAGCGGTCATCGGTCATGAGTCAGCGGGCGAAAAAAATCGCGCTCAAGCTTTGCGTTCCTCAAGGTAGCGCCCGACCCAACCGATATCGTAGTGACCGTTGATGAAATCCGGGTGATTGATGATTTCCAGCTGGAAAGGAATCGTCGTCTTGATGCCGCGGATGGTGAACTCGCCGAGTGCGCGCCTCATGCGGGCGATGGCGATCTCGCGGGTGGCGGCGGTGACGATGAGTTTGGCGATCATCGAGTCGTAGTGCGGTGGCACGGTGTAGCCCGAGTAGACATGCGTATCGACGCGCACGCCTTTGCCGCCCGGCGCATACCACAGCTCGATCGTGCCGGGGCTTGGTGCGAAATTGTTGTAGGGGTCCTCGGCATTGATGCGGCACTCGATCGAATGCCCGCGCGGAGTGGCTTCGAGCACATGGTGCGAGAGCGACTCGCCGGCTGCGACGCGGATCTGCTCCTTGATCAGCTCGCAGCCCATCACCTCTTCGGTGACCGGGTGCTCGACCTGGATCCGCGTGTTCATTTCCATAAAATAGAAATTCTCGCCCTTTTCATCGACGAGGTACTCGATCGTGCCGGCGTTTTGATAACCGATGTTGCGGACGAGGTTCACCGATGCCTCGCCCATGCGTTTGCGCAGCTCGGGTGTGAGCAATGGTGAAGGGCATTCCTCGATGATCTTCTGGTTGCGGCGCTGCATCGAGCAATCGCGCTCGCCGAGGTGGATGAAGTGACCGTGCGAATCGCAGATCACCTGGAACTCCACATGGTGCGGGTTGAGCACGAGTTTTTCGAGGTAGCAATCTCCATTGCCAAAGCAGGCCACCGCTTCGTTGGATGCTTGTTGAAAAAGTCCGATGAAATCTGCTTCGTTGAAACAGGGGCGCATGCCGCGACCACCGCCGCCGGCCGTGGCTTTGATCATCACTGGGAAGCCGATGCGCTTGGCTTCCGCCAAGGCCGCCTCGGCATCCGACATGATGTCTGAGCCAGGAGTGACCGGCACGCCATTGGCGACCGCCGTCGCTCGCGCAGTCGCCTTGTCGCCCATCATCGAGATCACTTTTGCCGACGGCCCGATGAAGGTGATGCCGGACGATTCGCAAATTTCCGCGAAGCGGGCATTTTCGGAAAGAAACCCATAGCCTGGATGGATCGCCTCGGCGCCAGTGATTTCGGCAGCGGCGATGATGCGGTCCATTTTGAGGTAAGACTCCTTGCTCGAAGCGGGCCCGATGCAGACCGCTTGGTCGGCGAGCTGGACATGCATCGAGTCGACATCCGCCTCGGAGTAAACAGCGATCGATTCGATATCGAGTTCGCGGCAGGCGCGGATGATGCGAAGGGCGATTTCGCCACGGTTGGCTACCAGGACGCGTTTGAACATGATGGGGAAATTGGGAAATCAGTGGTCAGTGGCTGGCGCGGACGGCCGGTCACTTGATGCGGAAGAGCACATCGCCAAACTGGACTGGTGTCTGGTCGTTGGCGACGATGGCGGTGATAGTGCCCGAGACTTCGGCCTTGATTTCATTCATCACCTTCATTGCCTCGATGATGCAAAGCGTCTGGCCGACGGAGACCGTGCTGCCCACCTCGACGAAGCAAGCCGCATCGGGTGCGGGCCTCTGGTAGAAAGTACCCACCATCGGCGAGCAGATTTCCTTGCCATCGGCCACGGCAGGAGCGGCGGTCGGCGCGGCTGCGGCAGGAAGAGCGGCGGCTGCGGGTGCAGGCAAGGCAGGTGCGGCAGCAGGCGCAGGAAGGCTGGCAAGCAGACCGCGCAGCTCATCGACATCGCTGCCTTTCTTGAGCTTGAGCTGGAAGTCCTTCTTGGTGAGGTCAAACTGGGTAAGACCATGCTCGTTCATGAGCTCGACGATGCGGCGGATTTCCTGGAGGTCCACGATGAGAAGGAGTTGTTGATGGGTGAGCGGGAGCGGCCGGATGCCACTTCCTTGCTGCCGCCAAGCTACCGGGCCGGGCGAAATCGCGTCAAGCGGTAAGAGGAAGATCGCCGCAGGCTGCGAAAAAAACACAACCATGTGGCGGATCGACGCGTAGGGCAATTCCCCTTGCCTCGCCGTTTGGCGCGTGGGACAAGACCGCATGCCGGACACAAAGCGCAACACGCAGCTTGACGGCTGGCGGGCACTGGCGGTAGCGGGCGTGATGTGGCTCCATTGGGCGCCTCGCGAGTGGCGCGGGCCATGGCCCTTCGAGATCGGCTTGTTTTTCTTTCTGACGCTGACCGGATTTCTGATCACGCGGATTTTGTTGTGGGAAAGGTCGCGCGGCGAAGATGGTGGAGGCGCATGGAAATGGGTCGCTTACCGACGGTTTGCTAAACGGCGCATGGCGCGGATCCTTTTGCCGTGTTATGCGGCGATGCTTTTTTCGATGCTGCTCGGCGCAGGCGACATCCGTGATCATCCCTTCGCGTATTTTGCGCATCTTTCAAATATCCACATGGCAATGACGCCGAAATGGCCCAGTGGCTCGGCGCCGTTTTGGAGCCTTGCGATCCAGATGCAATTTTACCTTTGCTGGCCGCTGCTGGTGTTCTTTGCGCCGCGGCGCTGGCTCGCTCCGCTCTTTCTTGCCTGCGTTGCCATCGCTCCGCTTTCGCGGCTGATTTGTGAACATGCTTTTCCGCATATTTATCATGCCGAGGCGATCACCAGCTCGGCGATGGATTACTTCGGCATCGGCGCGCTGCTTGCATGGGCGATGGAGAAAGGCATGCCCGTCGGCGACAAACGGCTCAAGCTCGCCGCATGGCTCGCGCTGATCGGTTATGTCGCGCT
>JBKDYW010000091.1:0-3504 GCA_046308575.1 Verrucomicrobiota bacterium | reverse complement strand
ATTGACAATATATTGAGTTGGAAGATTTCAACTTCGCCGAAGTTGCCGCCCGACCCGCCCGGAGGGGCACCAGATGGCGGATCAAGTGAAGAAAAAACCCGCGCCGCTTAGCTCAAAATGCATTCAACTTCGGATTTCGGGCTCAATGACACACACGCCGAAACTAGCACAACCACTGACACCATGAGAACCCAATACGCATTCATGGCATTCAGTATAATTCAGCATTTCCGAATGCCTAATACACGAATTACCATGATTTTGTAACTCCGAAATGAATCATGGCATCGCCGTCTTCCGACTCCGGATGATCCAATGGAAGCGCAACATCAAACCGCGCTGAGGCACTGTCCTCAAACTGCCATCGGAAGCCAACGCCACCAGATAACAACTGACCCGCGTCACTTTCCTGATTACGACTCAACGAGGCGCCATCAATGAATGACAAAGCAAGAATCTTACCCATATCAAACAAACGATAGGGCCGCGTCTGCAATTCGATCCCTCCCACCAGTCCTTTTGATCCATATCCAACGGACTCATCAAAACCTCGCACAAGGTTGTATCCCCCCGCGTGAATTTGATCCGATGCCAGCAGATCGTCCTCTGTCCATTGTGCCTGCAACCTGCCTGAGAGATTCCATTTCTTTCCAAGTTTCAAATTCCTTCGCAATTCCGTCTTAGCGATGAAGGCCTCCGCACCGGAACCATCAAGCTCGATGAAATCCTCATCATCCGATCCTAACGCCCCATTACCGGGAGAGTAATTGAGGGAAAAATCAATACGCGTCACCCCATAACGATCGTTTTGCCGACCCTTCCATCCAGCCTCGATTTGAAAAAATTGCACCGCCGAATCCGAACCATCCGAGAAAAGGTAATCGTTGTTTCGGAATTCCGCACCAAACCGGCATTCGTGCAAAACCGAATGCCAGTGACCAAGCGGAATTCGATGCATCACTCCAACGCGCGAAAACTTTCCGCTTTGATCCAAAGGACCATCAGATTCAGCCTCGGATTCACTGTAACCGGATGATATCTCGGTAATTTGCCTGATCTTCAACGGCATCTCATAAACAAAGCTGACAGCCTGGAGCCTCTCGACATCAACAGCCGTGGTGTACTGTCCGGTGAACCTGTGATCCAATTTCCAAAGATCACCATATTGGTAAAGCAGGTAGGCCCGCTCATCACCCAGCGAATCGCTAAGCTGGTTGTCCACTCCCATATACAATTTCCAAGGCTTTGGGGAACGAACCCGCAGCACGAGATCCACAAGGTCATCGACCTCACCTTCCACCATCGAAATGCTCGCATTTCTCAAGGGGTTCTCGTTGATCCATTCTAGATCTTCTATGATGCGTGATTTGTCTAAAGGAACACCTTTTGGGGCACGCATGCCCATTGCAACGAACTGTTTCCCAAATGAAGACTCCGTCATCATTACCTTCCCGTAGCGAGCGGGAGCCAGTCGCACCGCAAGGATTCCTGAGGTAATTTCCTGGGGCGGAAATATGGCTTTCAACATTTCTCCCCCGGAGGGCTGTGCGGCCGACTCGATCTTTTTTCTCAAAGATTCCAATGACTCAAGCGAAACGGGCTTACCCAAAAAACTTGGAACGATCCGACTGATAGCACTCTGAGTGCGTTCATCAAAGCCATCGATCACCAGCCCACTTGGATTTTTTGCCTGCAAAGCCAATGCCGACTTGGCCGATTTCGAAATCACAACCCCTTTTAGAGCCGGCAGTATGGCCTGTTTTTTGTTTGCAACTTTTCGACCATCTCCTGCGGAATCAGTAGAACTCTCTGCCGCATAGTCCTTAGGTTTGCGGACATCAGTCCGAGTGGCATCATCGGCACTTATTCCATAACTCGGCAGAACTAGAACGAGCGAAAAAACAGACGATAAAGTCAAAAATCTCATTGGCATAAGAAAAAGGCCGCCGTGTGACGGCGGCCTGAAGGTTGAAAAACTAAAAATCAGAATTGAGCATGCTCAGCGTAAAAAGACTCTCCCACCTTTCAATACTGCGGATTGGGCGCTGTCAGAGACTTCACCGGACACAGCATCTTCCGAGGCATTGATATCTTTGCTTTGCTTGATTTTGTCTGAACTGGAAAGCTCCTTATTACCTGTAACGGAGCTTTCACTGTTGATGACTGTCACTTCTTCAACAGCATTCTCGGCAGTTGGTTCATTTTTAATCAGCTTGCCACCGGTAACAACTGTATCGCCAGAAAATGAGGAGGCACCTGCTAAACTCAATTTCTTGTCGTCCTTAAGATTGATCACTCCAGCGGAGTAGACAGGTTCGGGTGTGCCAAGCGAATCAACAGACCTTTGGTTTTCGGCAATTCTACCTCCAGTCACAACAACCTCTCCATCGAAAGAATTTTCTCCCTTGAGAACGAGCGGACTTCCACTCAACAGAGTAGGAGTGGCGACTTCAGAGGAAACATCTGAAGTCTCATCTTGGACATTTTCGCCATCAGCGATTTCCCCGCCTGTTTCATCGAGTTCGCCGTCAGACGCTTCTACGGTCGGAGGTGGCATCATTGGTTCGCAAATAACAATTTGCGGCTCCTCTTTACCCTCGGCATCAACCTGCCCGTTGTCGATCTCGATGATTTCACCACCAGTAACAACTGTTTCACCATCAAAAGAACTCTCTCCAGTCAGAACAAGGCCCTCGCAGGCAACAGCGCCGACTCCATCGGATAATTCCGAACCGCCTTCCAAAACTGGGTTATTTTCGACGACGGAACCACCTGTAACTAGGGTTCCACCTTCGAATGATTGCGAGCCAGACAAGTTAAGGCTGCCAGTGGTCAGAGCTCCACCGCCAAGTACCGCAGATGCGCCAGCAAGAAACGCAACAGTCGAGATGTGTAAGGGCTTGATTTTCATAACGCCTTCTAATCTGACCCTTTAAGACTACGACATCAAGTGAAAAATCGGTAGTAATTCTTCCCATTTTTCGCCGAATTCGGGGGTTGCCAGCTATTTGCCGGCCCGTTTAAAGTTTTTGAGCTGAATCTATGGTGAAATTCCTCATATCGCACTGGCGTGATGGCGTTGAGATCCTTCTCCTCGCGGCCTGCATCTATCAGATTTACCGGACCTTCCGGGCCACGCGCGGCGCCCAGATCCTGGTAGGGCTGATCACGATTCTGGTTTTTCTCACACTGGTATCCGCCCTCTTCAAATTCGAGGTGATCCAGTGGATCATCACCCGCGCGGCTGCTGTGCTGGCCTTTGCGTTGATCGTGATTTTCCAACCGGAACTTCGCAATGGCCTTGCCCGCCTCGGTAGCAACCGCCTCTTCTCGTTCTACAGCAAACGCCAACTCGATTTCCTCGAGCGCTTCGCCGATGCGGTCATTCACCTCTCCAAAAAACGAATCGGCGCGCTCTTCGCGATTCAGCGTGACATCAGCCTCAAGGAGCAACTCGACACCGGAGTGATGCTCGACGCGCGATTCTCGCCCGAGCTCGCCATG
>JBKDYW010000090.1:0-2183 GCA_046308575.1 Verrucomicrobiota bacterium | reverse complement strand
GGCCGGATCTTTCACAAGGCCGGCGCGCACCGGGTTGAGGTCGATGTAGGCCGCCATGGTTCGGGCCGCGACGCCGTCTTCGACGATGACGCTCTTGAAGCGATCCTCCCACAAGCGGCCGCTGCGTTCGTGAATGCGGTTGTGCCATTGGGTGTAACGCTGCAGCAGGCCTTTCATGAACTCGCCGAGATCATGCATGCGATAAGTGAAGCGCTTGTGGATCTGCGCCACGACGACGGATTCCTCTGCAAGGCCGTCTTTTACGAGCTTGCGCGCATCGGCAAGTTCCTTGGCCACGGTCGAGACGAAAGCTTCGTTGTAGAGAGCGGAGAGGCGCTGGAGGAGTTCGGTGTCGGAAAGGCCGGCATGGGACTCGTCGTTTTTCGGCATCGGCGGGACCTCTAGGAGGAGATGGAAGTGGTTGTCCATCAGGCAGTAGGAAGCGACCCGGCAGCCGGAAAATTTCTCGTACATGCGCATCAGGGTGCGGAATTTCTCCTTTTCCCTAGCCCCAACCACAAAGCGCCGGTCGACGATGCGAGAAATGCAGTGATAGAAGACCGGTTTGGACTCCGAATTCCGCCATTCTACCAGCCAGCGTGCTTGTCGCATGAGGGGAGGATAGCCAGCCAAGGCCAGATGGCAAGGGAAATCCATATAAAAGGACTGTCCCTTTATAAGATCATTTTGGATCGAACATAAGTCTCAACAAAAAACCGAAGCATCCGCGTGCGGGAGCTACGGTTTTTCAATGATTGCCAAGGTTCGAGCCGCTGCGATCAGCTCTTTTTTTGGCTTTCTTTTCGAGGAGCGCGGAAGCCTTACAGAAGGCTGCTATGCGATGCAGGCTTTTGGGCTGATGGCACGCCAAACATGAGGTGAACGGATACTTGGCCGTTTCAAAGGCGCGATTGTTTCAGAGCATTGCGCAGGATCACTGCCGGGTGCATCGCGTTGCGGCCGGTGCCATCGTGAATCTGGTGGCGGCAGCTGGTGCCCGGGGCGGCGATCAACGCCTTGGGGTCGAGCATTTCGACAACCGGAAACAGCACGAGTGAGCCGATCTTCATCGAGACCTCGTAGTGCTCTTTTTCATATCCGAAGGATCCTGCCATTCCGCAGCAGCCGGATGGAATTTCGCGAACGGTGAAATTTTTCAGCAGGGATAGCATGCTCAGTGTCGGTTGCACCGATGAGAGGGCCTTTTGGTGACAGTGCCCGTGTACATGCACCGTTTTTGGCTCGTCGGTGAAACTGTCTGAGGTGATGCGGCCGGCGCTGGCTTCGCGCGCGATGAACTCATCGAGCATGAGGCAATTTGGAGCGAGATTTTTTGCCGCATCGCGGAGGGATGGTTCCACAAGCATCGGATATTCGTCGCGGAATCCAAGAATGGCCGAAGGCTCGATGCCGATGAGCGGTTCGTCTTGTGAAACAAGTGGTGAAAGCAGACGGACATTTTCCTCGGCGAAATGTTTGGCCCTGCGGACGAGGCCTTTCGAGAGCGAGGCACGGCCGCTTTCGACATGCTTTGGCAGGACGACTTCGTAGCCGAGGAGTTCGAGCAATTCGACAGTGGCGATGCCTGCATCGAGATCATTGAAATCGGTAAATTCGTCGCAGAACAAATGGACGCGACCGATGGTGTTTCGTTTGGATTGCAGCGGTTTGCGACGGGCGAACCATTTGTGCAGCGGTGTGTGATTGAGTCGCGGCATCGTGCGGTCCGGATGGAATCCGATGAGGCGGTTGGCGATGCGTCGCAGCACGGGTGTTTGCAAAATGGCATTGTACAGCCATGGAGCTAGCGAAGCGAGTCGCGCGCTGTCGGCGAAGCGGGCGATGATCCACGAGCGCAAGGGCACGCCGTGCATTTCCTGGTAATGCTGCAGAAACTCCGCTTTGAGCTTGGTGATATCGACACTCGATGGGCATTCCGACTTGCAGGCTTTGCAGGAAAGGCAGAGGTCCATGACCTCTTTGATTTCCTCGCTGTCGAAGGGGCGCGTGGCGTCAGCGGGATCGGTGAGCATCTGACGCAGGATGTTGGCACGGGCGCGAGTGGTGTGTTTTTCCTCGCGGGTGGCCATGTAGCTTGGGCACATCGTGCCGCCGGCGAGCGGACCTTTGCGGCAATCGCCGGAGCCATTGCATTTTTCCGCAGCGCGCAGCATGCCTTGGGT
>JBKDYW010000089.1:0-6887 GCA_046308575.1 Verrucomicrobiota bacterium | reverse complement strand
CGGCCCTTCCGACGCCGCTTGGCTCAAGTCGACATTTCCAGGTAAAAAACTCACGATGTTTCCGAATGGCGGCCATCTCGGCAACCTGAGCAGCCCGCCAATGCGCGCCGCAATCCTTGAATCGCTCAAGGGTCTGCGCTGACGAAAAAATCGTTTGCGCTTTTTCCATTGCGGGCCACAGCCTCTGGCGTTGGAATTGTCGCGATTATCCTCGCTTTGAATGCCTGCTGCCTTATGTCGATGCTGTTTTTTTTTTCGCCGTTGGCGGACGCGCAAACCATCAAGATGAACCTCGCCGATGGATTTGATTTCCCTGTCGGAAAACCGAATGCCGATGGCTATTACAAATCACGCGGCCTGCGTTTGCGCGCACCGCAACATTTTGGCGAGGACTGGAATGGCCGCGGCGGTGGCGACAGCGACCTCGGTGATCCGGTCTATGCGATCGCCGATGGCGTTGTGACCTTTGCCCACGATGTGCGCACCGGTTGGGGCAAACTTGTGCTCACGCGCCATGCTTATCGCGACAAGGAAGGCGGCGAGGTGAAATATGTCGACACCCTCAACGCGCACCTCGACACGATGCTGGTGAAGGTCGGCCAGATGGTGAAACGCGGTCAGCAAATCGGCACGATCGGCACCAACTACGGCATGTATCCCGCCCACCTGCATTTTGAAATGCGTCACAACATCACCATCGGCGTCGTCCGCAACAGCGTGCCTGCCGACATGGTCAACTGGGTCGACCCCACCGATTTCATCAACCGCCACCGCAAGCTCAAAAGCGAGTGGCGCCCGGTCTCTGTTCCGATCGGCACCTATCAGGAATACCGCGGCTTCAAAGGCCTGTAGGAGGCCTGCTATTTTGCGCCGAAGGTGAGCTTGATCCCGCGGCGCCCCCATGCTTTGCCGATTTCTTCTCCGACCTGTTCGTAGCTTCTTCCATCGAGCAACACAGCGATCGCATCCTCGCCGGTTTTGCCATCGCGCAGTGCCTTGAGAAACGACTTGATGCGTTTGGCGTCGCCATCGCCATCCATCTGCAGGAAGTAGTGGGTGATGAGCAGGCTGCATCCGTAATTGATCTGCGGGTCGCGCATGAAGTTGCTGTAATCCTGCAGCATGAATTCCTTGAGATCGGCGATGTGGATGTTTTCACCAAGCGCTCGGCCGCCGGTGTTTTTTGATCCGTAGGCGGTGGTGTAATCGATGATGTCCTTGTGGTTGCCGCGCACGCTGAAAGCGCCGGAGCGATAAGGCGTCACCGCGACATACTCGGCGATGCCTTCGGTGAACCAACCCATCGAGCCTTCGGCAAAATAGGGCCGAGGCGTGAGCTGCTGGGTCAACTCGTGCGGCAAGGTCTTGCTGCTCTTGTCGCGATCAAGCATGTAGCCGCTGCCCACTTTGCGCACGCCGAGGCTATCGAGCGGCACCAGCACCAATGCGCGCCCGCCGATAAACACACCCGCCGATCCCTGCATGCCGCCCGCCGAGATGTAATCTTCATACAATTCGAAAAGCCGGATCTCGAGTTTGCCATCAGTTTTGTCGCCGCCATCCAATGCGAGTGGCAAACTGCGGCAAAACAAATGCGTCGCTTCAAACATGAGCGCGAAGCCACGAACCACCGACTTCGAGAGCCGCACATCACAGTGGTAGCGGTAGTTGGCACTCTCATAGATGAATTTTTTTTGCTCCGCGTCCTCACTGATGATCGCGATCTCGGGATCCTCGCCAAACTTGATGCGGTCGGGCCACTCCGCGTCGAAGTTGAGGCCTTGCGTGGTGGTCTCGCCAGTCGGTGACGCAGCTTTGAAGTGCCGTGCATAATGTGCGTCCTCGGCGGAAAGCTTGGCGAGCGGGTAGGGGAGCTTGCGGCCGTCCTTGAGCTCGAGCATGACCTGATCGCCATCAAGTCCGCTCATCCGCGCCTCGATTTTGCGGCCCTGCGCGTCGGTCCAGGTGCGCATTTCATCCCCAGCGTGGCTAATGCCTGCGAGCAGCAAAAATCCCAGAACATGATGAATGCGGATCATGTTTCATTCAGTCCGGGCTCGTGGCCGGTGGCAATGCGATTTTGCCATAGTTGCAGGCGTCGCCGATCTTCGTCGGGAAAATATTGGAAAAGCGGCGGGCATGGGCATCATTGGGCGGTGAACATGGATGCAGCCAATCAAACGGGAGATCATGCCGAGATCGAAAGCTCCGGCCCGAAGCCCCACAACTTTCGCCGAGATCTCGTCGTGCTGATGAAAGTGCGGCTCAACATTTTCGTGCTCATCACGACTTTCTTCGGCTTCATTCTTGCCTCGCGTGGGATGTCCTTCGATTGGGTGAAGCTACTGCACACGCTTCTCGGAACGGCTGCTGCGGCGTTTGGCTCCGCCGCTTTCAATCAACTGATGGAGGTCGATCTCGACGCGCGCATGAAACGCACCGCCGATCGCCCGCTGCCCGCGCGCCGCATGGATCCACTGGCGGCCTTCGGCGTTGGGTGGATCCTGTCGGCGATCGGCATCATCCACCTCGCGGTAAAGGTTGGCCACCTCGCCGCTTATTTCACCGCCGCAACCATTGCGATTTATGTGTTTGTTTACACGCCACTCAAACGCATCCATTCGTCGAACACGCTGGTCGGTGCGATTCCCGGTGCGATTCCGCCGCTGATCGGTTGGGTCGGTGCTGGCCGCGGCCTTGGCTGGGAGGCGTGGTTTCTTTTTGGCGTGCTGTTCCTTTGGCAACTGCCGCACTTCATCGCGATCAACTGGCTGCACCGCGCCGAGTACGAAGCCGCCGGATACAAAATGTGGTCCAATGGCGACCTCAGCGGGAAAAAAAGCGGACTGCTTTCTGCGATGTTTGCGATCTCACTCGCCGCATTTTCGGTCATCCCTGCTCTCGTCGGATTCGCCAATATCCTATGGACAATTGGTGGCCCGCTGCTGGCATTGATCATGGCAGCGCTCGCCTTCGGCTTCGCAAATGACGGTCAGCGCAGTTCCGCGCGGCGCTTGTTTTTCTCGACGCTGCTCTACTTGCCTCTGGCTCTGACGCTGTTGGCGATTGGATGGAAAACCCGAGCCTGATCCTGCATGAGCAAGCTGATCGCATCGACCCGGCGGTTGCTGAGTGATCTCTCCGGTCTGGAGTTTGCTGACCCGGTCGCCTGCGTGTACAACCCGCTTGAGTACGCATGGCGGGCGCACGAGGCGTATCTTTCCCGCTATGGATCCGGCAAAAAACGCGTGCTGTTTCTCGGCATGAATCCCGGGCCCTTCGGCATGGCGCAGACGGGCGTGCCATTTGGCGAGGTCGATGCCGTGCGCGACTGGCTTGGCATTTGCGAGGATGTGGAAAAACCACGGAAGGAGCATCCCAAGCGCCCGATCGAAGGCTTTGCATGCAAACGCTCGGAAGTAAGCGGTCGCCGCCTGTGGGGGCTCTTCTCCGAGCGATTCGGCAAGGCGGATTCATTTTTCAAAGACCATTTCGTGATGAACTACTGCCCGCTCGTGTGGATGAGCGCGACCGGTGCCAACCTCACGCCGGACAAACTTCCCGCCAGCGAAATGCAGCCTGTCGAACAGGCATGCCTCAAGCACCTCGCCGAGGTGATCAAATTACTAGATCCATCGTACTTGATCGGGGTCGGCGGATTTGCCGAGGATCGCCTCACGCGCGCAGCCGCCGCCTGCGGTAGCAAGGCGACAGTCGGCCGAGTGCTTCATCCATCACCCGCCTCACCCGCCGCCAACCGCGGCTGGGCCGAAGCCGCCACCCGCCAGCTCACGGAGCTGGGCATTTGGTGATTGCGTCGCGTTGCGTGTTTTCACAGCTTTGATCCATGCAAATTTTCCAATCGCTGCGTCCGATGATACCGCTGGTGGTCGGCCTTGCCCTTGGTGGTACCGGGGTCACGCTTTACCGCGACAGCATGCCCGCAGCGGCTGGATCACCCGAAGAGCGCGCGCAAAAACTCGAGCATGACCTCAAGCGCGCGAACCTTCGCATCGCCGCGCTCGAGGAAAGCGTGCCCGAATCCAGGCGCCGACCGACCCAAACGGTCACCGATCGTTTGCGCGACCTCGGTCAAAACATTCGCGACGGCCGCCCAGTGAGCCCCGATGATATCTTTCGCGCAAGCCAGCCGCTCTTGCGTGATCTTGCCCCGCTCTTTGATCGAATGCGCGTGCGCGAGGGACAGCGTACGATCGATAGTCGGGTCGGCGAAATGGCGCGCAAATACAATCTCAACGCATCGCAGCAGGAGTCGCTCAAGCAATGGTTTCGGCAAAAAGCCGAGGACGATGCCAAGGCATGGACGGCATTGGTCACGCAGGAGGGCACTCGCATCGAGGACCTGATGCGTGCCTCGCGCGACGCGCGGCCAGATGAAGGACTCGATCGTTTCATGGAAAACATGTTGAGCGGCCAAGACCTTGCGAAATTCAAGACCGAGCGCATCAACGAGAAGGCACAGCGCGTGCAGCAATTTGCCGATATGAAAGTCGAGCGACTCAACAACATCGTCAGTCTCGATGCGGAGCAAACCGACAAGGTTTTCGGCATCATGGCGAGAAGCTCGAAGGACTATGATCCCGCCCTGCGCATCGAAGGCGCCGATGGCCTGGCTCTTTCCTCGGCGGGTGATTCGCGTGAGGCGATGCTTTCCGTGCTGCGGCCTGATCAACGCGCGGCGTATGATGCCGAACAAATGCGCCGACGCGATGACGCTTCCAAGGACCTTGAGGCGATCGGACTCAAGCTGCCTGCCGAATGGGATCCGCTTGATGATTTTTGAATAACGATTTTCCAAGTCATGAATGCCGCGCCGCCCGCCATCGATATCCGCTCGCTACGGGTGGATTACGGCGATTTTGTTGCGGTGAATGACCTTTCCCTATCCGTGCCGACAGGCGAGGTGTTTGGTCTGGTGGGTCCAAATGGTGCGGGAAAAACCAGCACTTTTCGTGTGCTCGCGACGCTGATGGAGCCGACCTATGGCGAGGTCTTGCTCGATGGAATTGATATCGCGGATGACATCGAAAGCGCGCGGCGCGTTGTGGGCTACATGCCGGATCTTGCGCCGGTGCCATCCGATCTGAAGGTGTGGGAGTTTCTTGATTTTCACGCCGCCGCCTATGGCATTGGCAGTCGAGCGAAGCGTCGTGATCGCGTCGCCGAGTGCCTTGAAGAGGTCGCGTTGGAAGGTCAGCGCAACCAGTGGTGCGGCGAGCTTTCGCGTGGCCAGACCCAGCGCGTGGTGCTTGCCAAGACGATGCTGCATCGGCCCCGCGTGTTGATCCTTGATGAGCCTGCCAGCGGCCTTGATCCGCTTGCGCGCCGCGATCTTCGCATGGCGCTCCGCAAGATCGCGGATCATGGAGCCACGGTGATCGTCAGTTCGCACATCCTCGGTGAGCTCGCCGAAATGTGCAGCTCGCTCTGCGTGATGAATCGCGGCCAACTGCTGGCTTCGGGCAGCGTCGACGAGGTGCGCCACCAACTCGGTAACACCAACCGCATGCTTACCGCTCATTGCGTCGATGATCCGCAATCAGCGGTGGCCTGGCTGTCTTCGCAAAGCGGTGTGCGCGATCTGCGCGTGGATGCCAACAAGATCGGCTTTCATTTTGATGGCGATGATCACGCGCAAGCTTCCTTGGTCGCCGGCCTCGTTGCTCAAGGCGTGCGCATCAAATCCTTCGAGGAAAAACGCTCATCGCTCGAAGACCTGCTGGTGGAGGTCGCCGAAATCAACCGTCAGTCATGAACGCAACGAACCACACAGCGGAGTTTACGCGTCATGTCCCGTGGCGAATTTGGGAAAATCCGATTTTCCTGCGCTACTGCCGTTCGCGTCTGCGCCTGCGCGGCCTCGGCATTGCCTTGCTGATCACGCTTCTGATCGCGGCATTCATCAGCGGGTTGGTGCAGTCGCTGGGGCTCAGGTCCAATGCGGATCCGGTCAGCGCCGCGCGCTCTGCCATCATTCCGCTGTTTGTGTTTCAGTCTCTGATTCTATTCGTCTTAGGCACCGCGCAGGCATCGGGCGGCATGATCACCGAGCGCGATGAAGGGGTCATCGATTATCAACGGCTCATTCCGATGACGCCGCTTTCAAAGGTGCTGGGTTATCTTTTTGGTCTGCCGGTTCGCGAATACGCGATGTTTCTTTGCACTCTGCCGTTCACCGCGTGGGCGATATGGAGCGGCGGGATTGAATGCAGGGTTTGGTTGCCGCTTTATCTTATCCTTTTCACCACCACGCTCACCTATCACTTCACCGGTCTCGTCACGGGCACGGTCGTGCGCAACCGGCGCTGGGCATTTCTTATTTCGATAGGCCTCGTGTTCTCGCTCTACACGATCGTGCCGCAAATGGCGAAGTTCGGTCTGGTTTTCTTCAAGTACCTGACGATCACGCCGGTGTTCCAGGAAAGTCTTCCCGGCCTTTTGCCAAAAGACGCCGCTGCCGCGCTCAAGGCCGGACAGCAGCTTTTTCCCACCGTCAAATTCTTCGACCTCGATTTTCCCGAAGCGGTTTTCACCGCGTTTTCGCAAGGCGGCCTGATCCTTGTTTTTGCGACGATGCTTTGCCGCAAGTGGCAGCGTCATGAAGCTCACCTGCTCAACAAGGCATGGGCGCTGGGTTTCTTCGCGTGGGTGCAGGTGCTGCTTCTTGGTAACGCGTTGCCCCTCATCGAAACCGGCGAGCTTTTCCCATCGCGGGGATTCGAGCGCTTCATTCCGCTCAAGGCCGATTGGGTCCCAACGCATGGCGAGGCCTTGGCGATGATCGCAGTTTATGGAATATTTTCGCTGTCGCTGATTTTTATCCTCGCGCTGATCATCACGCCCAACCTCGATCGTCAGACGCGCGG
>JBKDYW010000088.1:0-9724 GCA_046308575.1 Verrucomicrobiota bacterium | reverse complement strand
CTGCTATATCGTGATTGGAAGAAACAGCAGGAGCAGCCCGGAGGGGTGAATGTTGAATGTTGAATTTTTAATTTTGAATGAGGAAGAAAATGAAGAAGCCGCTTCTTCATCGTAGCTGGGACATCCTGTCCCAGGCCGTCCATGGAGCGTCCCGCTCCATGTTTTGAGAAGCGAAAGAGGAAGCCATTTCTTCATCTTCACTCATTATCTGCTACAGCGTGTTTGTTCGTGAGTTTTGTTGCCGGTATTGGCGGGGTGTGTTGCCTGTTTCGCGGCGGAAGGCGCGGGAGAAGTTGTAGGGGTCGCCGAAGCCGGAAAGCTCTGCGATTTTGCCCATGGGCAAGGAAGTGTCGGATAGCAGGGCCTTGGCTTTTTCGATGCGGATGCGGATCAGTTCTTGATGTGGCGAGCGCCCCAGGGTTTTTTGAAAGCGGTTTTCGAGGGAGCGGCGCGAGACGCCGGTCAGGCGTGCGATTTCATCGATGTGGATTTCCTGCGCCGCGTGCTCGCGGATCAGGCTGAGTGCCTTTGACAGCGCAACATCTTCGGCAACGATTCCCGCCGTCGAAGCCCTCGCAACGATCCCGGCTGGCGGAATGAGCAAGCGCTTCTGCCGTGTGCGAATTTCCCTTTTCAATCTTCGATCAAGCATCTCGGCGGCATGGTAGCCGACCTTTTCGGATTGCGTGATGACGGCGGAAAGCGTCGGGCGTTCCATCAAGCAAAGGATCTCATCGTTATCGACGCCCATGACTGCAATCTCAGCGGGGATGTCGATTTTCAAAGAGCGGCACACGGCCATCACCTCGCGCGCGAGATGGATGTCGGCACAAAAGATCGCGCAGGGTTTATTCAAGGATTTGATCCATTGCGCGATACGCGGCACGGGTCTCCATTTACCGAACGGCGTACTGGGGTGGGGAATTCCTCCGCCCAATCGAAAGGTCTCCACTGGCAAGTTGTGTTCACGCGCCCATTTGCAAAAACCGGCGACGCGTGGGCCGAGCCATGCGGGTTTGGTTTCCGCAGGACTACCCAGGGCGACGAGTCTTTTCCCTGTGCCGTGAAGGTGCTCGGCGGCGAGTTCTCCGATCTTGCGTTCGTCGTAATTCACCGAAAACGGCTCGTCGGAGTCCATGACTTGGACGCATGGCAGTTTGGATCTCTTCCACTTGGCCAAAGTGGCTGGGTTGGCGGCATCGAAAATCACGCCATCAAAATCGTGGGCGTTGATGCGCTTGATCTCGGGATTACCTGCCAAAAAAACCTCCCACTCCCAGGAGCCGTGCGCGTTTGCGTAGCGCGTGATCCCTCGCACCATGCTGCGGCAGTACTCCTGCTCCACAAATGAAACGATCACGGCGACGCGCGGCATGAATCCTGTTTTCAAGATACTGCGGAATATGTCAAAAAAATATGCGCAAAGCGCCATGGTGTTTTTTGACGATTCCGGGGATGATTCATTTTGCAACGCTACGACACCATGATCAGCAACCAATGCCTCAACGGCTGGTGGGATTTCCTGCCAGTGGACACCACGACCGAAATCCCCGCCCAGGTTCCCGCCACGGGATGGAATGCTGAAGCCGTGCTCACCCCCTCGTGGTGGACAAAGTCCCGCTTTGCGGTGCGTCGGCGTGGAGAGCGGCACTATCGTGGACTCAAGGCCACGGATGCGTATCACGAAGAGGACGAGTTTCTTTTCGACGCCTACGGCTATCCCTTGGAGTGGGCGCAAAAACGCTCGGGTTGGCTGCGCCGCGAGTGGGTACAGGAAAAGCAAGCCGCCGGCACGCGTTCGGTGTTGACCCTCAAGGGCGTGATGCCCCGCGGTGCGCTTTTCGTGAATGGAAAATTTGTTTGCGAGCACGATGATCCCGGCCTGCGCTGGATGGCGGACATCACGGATTTTCTGTGCGAGGGAAAAAACGAGCTGGCGGTGTTCATTGCCGATTTCCGCCGCGACGATCGCGGGCGTCCGCTGGTTCCGTGCGGCAACGAGTTCCACATGACCGCCCACTGCGGCATCACGGGCGATGTTTTTCTCAGTACCCATCCGGCGGTCTCGATCGATCACACGAAGATTCGCGCGGTCGATACCCACACCATCGATGTCGTTTGGGAGCTGCGCAACGATAGCGACAAAGCCGCGGCCATCACGCTCCATCCCGATCTGGCCGAGTGGGCCAAGGATGCCGACACATGGGGGATGTCGTCGGTCTTGTCATGCGCGCCGATCGAAGTGGAACTTGCGGCTGGAAGTAGTCATGAAGTCAGCGCGCGGGTGCATTTTCCTGATGCGAAACTTTGGGATAACTTTACGCCGAATCTTTATTTGCTGCGTGCCCGTCTCTTGGTGAACGGTCAGGAATCCGACCGTGCATCGGAGCGCTTCGGTTTCCGCACGATCGCCATCGAGGGCAAGGACATCCTGCTCAACGGTCAGCCCGTTCACTTTTTCTCCGACTGGGGCCACAAGGCCACGCCCTACCATCTCACCGAGTCATGGGTGCGGCAGTGGTTCGGCATGTTGCGCGACGCCCACATGAACCAAACCCGTCTCCATGCCTATGTGCACGACGAGCGCTTCCTTGCGATCGCAGACGAGATGGGCATCTTCATCACCATCGAGACTAGTATCCATGGATCGGGTGGCGAGCAGGGATCGGACTCGCCGGAGTACTGGGAGGCTGCCCGCAAGCAGGTGCGCGGCATCGTGAAGTATTACTCCAATCATCCCTGCGTGGTCCTATGGTCGGTGGAGAATGAAATGCGTTGGAACCGCGACACGACCCCGCTTTACAAGGAGGAGTTGCCGAAGCTCCGTCACCTCTTCAATGAACTCGATCCAACCCGGCCCGCTTACCACGAGGGCGATACTTCACTGTGGGACGAGAGCGAATTGGAAATCAACAACCGCCACTACGGCAAGGAGGTTGCCGGTTGCGGTTGGTGGGATCAGAAGCGCCCCTTGCATGCCGGCGAGATGTCGATCCACCACCTCATGGGAGCCAACAACACCCTCGCTCTCGGTGGCGATGGGGTTTTTGAAAACTATGCCAACATTGAGCGCTCGGCTTCCGAGGATGCTTTGTTGATCATCGAAAGCGCCCGCATCCGCGGGGTCTGCCTGCTCGCACCTTGGAACCTTTCGTGCAATGTCAATCCGCGCATGGACGCCGAGTTGGTGCGCCTCGATTATGATGATTGGAATGCGCCCGGTGCCAAGCCGCTCATCGTCCCACCGCACTCCAGCGAGTTCGCATTCTGGAAGCCCGAAGAAAAAGGCTATACCGCTTCGGTCGCTTTCGATCTCATGCAACAGGCATTCCGTCCCGTGGCGGTGATCGATGAATCGCGCCGTTCGCAGTATCACGCCGGTGCGAAAGTGCTGCGTCATTTGCATGTAGTCAACGACTCCGCCCGCGACCTCAAGGGAACCCTGCGCGTGCATCTTGGCGGCAAGTTGATTCATGAGTCGGTCGTCGCCGTGAAACGCGGGCGCGTGGAAAGCGTCGAAGTCTCCTGGACCATTGCCGATGTCTCAACAAATGGCGAACACGCCTATGCGGTGTCACTGGAATCCGATGCCGGCAGCGACTCATGGGAGCGACCATGGTTCATTGCCAAGCCATTCGCTTCCAGCCGCTCGCTTGAAGGAATGAGCGTCACGCTCGTCGGGAGCGAAGGCCTGTCGGAAACATTGGTTAAGCTCGGTGCCTCGGTGCGATGCATCGCTACGCTGGAGGAAGTCGATACCGCTTCGGATCGTGTTGTGCTGGTGGCGTCGTTCGCCATCAAAGCCACGGCTGCGTCCCGCTTGCGCGCTCTTCTCGATGCCGGACTTCGCATCGTTGTGCTGGAGCAAACTGCCAGCATTTTCCCAGGTTCTCCGATGAAGGAACAGTCGGTGGTGACTGCATGGAGGCGCTCACCACTGCATCCGGTGTTTGAAAACATCGACGACACCCTCCTTTGCTTCTGGGGTGAAACACCGTTTCCAGCGCTCGATGGCGATCACTTTGTCATTCGCAGCGCTTATACCAAAGGCGATGCCCGCCATGCCGCATGCCTTGCAGACACGGGTGACGGCGGCTTCGGTAATGGTGATCTCGAGGGGCAGGCGCTGCTTGAGATCGAGGATGGTGCGGGTCTTCTTTTGGCTTGTCAGTTGCGCATCGGTGAGCGCTTTGGCGATCTTCCGGTGGCCGAACTTTTGCTTACCAACATGCTCCGGCATGCTGCTTCATGGAGTCCTCGTTCTTTGCGTGAGGTTGAAACCACAAAAGAGTTTTCAAAGTCGCTACTCGAAAAAGCGGCGAAGGGCGCGACCATTATCGTCAGCAATCCCACCGATGCCGTGCTGGCCGATTGGGGTGGCGCGCTTGCCGTGCGGCTTGAGGCGCGCGTGGATCCGAATGGAATCTATCAGGCCGTGCGTGCTAGCGGTGCGGGGCATCCGCTCGTGCAGAGTGTCTCAAATCACGATCTCTGCGGCATCGAAACATGGACCTACAGCTGGAGCAATTTGCCAAATAAAGCGGTTGCATCGCGCCTATTGATTCCGGTCGCGCGTCTGGAGGAGCTTTTCGTCACCGCGCAGCGTTCAGCCCTGCGCGAACTCTATGTTTATGATGGCAGCTCCGAAATGCTGCGCGCCCATACCGCAAGCCGCTTCTGCTACGGCAACGAATTGGCCGAATATGGAGTGATTGCCGGCGTGGTGCACCACGGCAAGGGGTGCGTTATTTTATCGCTGCTCGACGATGCCGCCGAAGCGCCTTCACGGCTTTCGCGTTGCTTGAACGCTATCCGTCGAAACGCGGGAGAAAAACTCAACGACCGCATCTGGGATGTGCCAGTCGTCGAATCGGAAAACCGCAGCGATGGCTTCCCGACCAAGATCTATCGATGCCTTGAAGCGCACAATGCGGAAAGCCTCACGCGCCTCGTCGCCGCCACCAAGCCGTTGCAGGATTTCTTCGGCTCGCGCCAAATGCTCACGCAGTCGCGCTGGGAGGAAATCGAAATCAAGGATGGTTGGATCACCGCCGAAAACATGGAGACGGTCATCCTCGCCGGCACCATTCAATCGCCGCGTGCACGCAAGAACCGTGAGATTAGCGTGCTCAACTGCCCCAACCCCGAAGAGCAGGTGTTCTGCGATTTCGAGGGGGAGGGGACCGCGATCTTTCATCTCAACACCGCAGCGATCGCTCAGGTCGATCTCGCCTCCCGCGTGGTCACGGTGCCCGACATCGACCTTGAAGCTGGCAACAACCACTACCTCATTGTTTGGAATCCGAGCAAGGCAGGCGCCAAGCTCCGCATGGACTGGCGCAACATCATGCGGACGCCGGAACGAACGCTGCTGTTTTTCTGAGGTTCCGCATCAGGGTTTTTTCCAAGCCGAGCATTCGCGCCTCGCGGGCATAAGCGCCCGGAGGCTTGCCGTGGCGTGCGCGGAACATGCGCTGCGTACTAAGGAGACACGACACTCTTGTTATGCTCTTCAAAAGAATCGTGGATCGTTGATTGCAGGCGAATGAAGAATTCGCTTCTTCGATCTTCTTCCACTTTGATGTTCAATGTTCGATGTTGGATGTTCAGTGTTCGTCCCGCCGCTTCTTCATCGTGGCTGGGACATCCTGTCCCAAGCCGTCCATGAAGCGTCCCGCTCCATGTTTTGAGAAGCGAAAGAGGAAGCCATTTCTTCATCTTCTGTCTTCTGTCTCAAAGTCTTCTGTCTTGATGCACCTCGATGTGCATTACTCGTGATGCCAAGCGGGGCGGAATGCAAGGCGGGCGGGTTTTGCGGGATTGCCGTCTAGGACGCTTTGGATTTGCTTCACCATGGCCTGCACGATTTCGCGGCTGCTTGAGGTGATCCAATCGACGGGGTAGGGGCTTAGGATCGGGGTTTCGATGTTGCCGTGGGCGACGAGCTTGAGCTCCTCGGGAATTTTTACGCCGAGTTCCAGCAGGGCCGTCAGGCTACCTCGGACCGCTGTGTGGGGGTAGATGAAAAGTCCGTCCGGGCGTTTCTTCTGTTTCCAGAGTGTTTTCATCGCCTCGTAACCGAAGCGTTCGATTTCGACCGGCTTCTTCGACGCGGGATGGATGACCCAATTGGGGCGCGTTTCCAGGCCCAAGGATGCAGCTGTCTCGGCGAAGATTTCGTAGAAATGAGAAACATCCTGCCGGTTGGAAATCTCGGTAGTGGGTTCCGGTATGACATTGGAGATCACTGCCACGCGGCGGGCACCGCGTTCGGCGAGACGGTGCACGGCGTTTTCCACGAGCTCGGCGTAACGGAACACCACGCGGGATGGGCAGTCGCGGTAGGAGGTGAGGGCGGCGAACGGCACGGGAAGTCTCTTCATCGCCTTGAGGATTTCCTGGGAGGTATGGCTGGCCACGACGCCATCGATTTCCCGTTTTCCGCATGCTTCGATCAGGTTTTCAGGTAAAGATTTTCGCGACTTCTTGCTGTCTATCCAGATTTTGAGTTCCGCATTTTGCTTTTCAAGAACCTGTGCCAGCTCAACCTGAATCGAGGTGAGGAAGTCACGGTCGGCGGGCGCGATCGCGCCGAAATTTTCGTAGATGCCCAAGCGGCGGATCTTCTGGTGGCCATCCAAGACGCGTGTGCCGCGATTTTGGCGCCGGTCCAGCAATCCCTCCTTCACGAGCGGATCGAGGGCGAGCTTGACGGTATTGGGAAAAACGCTCCACGCCGCAGCCAACGCCTTGGTCGAGGGGATATTCGCCCCGGCAGGCAGTGTGCCGTTTTTGATCAATGCACGCACATGGCCCCCGATTTCCTTTGTGGCGGGCCTCCGCCCGGGCAATTTGAAATCGAGAAGTTTGCTGATCGCTGCGGATTTGATTTTTCCCATTCCGTGAGGCAGGCGGGTTGTTTACTTAGGCAAGTTTATAGCCCCAGGTAGGAACTGCATGCAAGCGCTCTGCCGCTTTCGGGGTGAGCAATGCAAATAATGTCCCCTAAATTTTCACGAATCGCACTACCTACGGTGGAGCAAATAAAAAACAAAATAAACAAAAAAATTAATTGTGCTCCTTGCGTATTTTTATCCTATCATCGAGTTGGTAAAGCGCTCCTTCTAGAATCATAACCATCATCTAGTCTCAACCGCAGCAGTTGCTGTCATTTCTAACACCTCATTAAAGCTCGCTACGGCAAAACCGAAACGCTTGGCAACGGCACCTACCGCTTCAAAGGCGCCGACATTTGTTCCGATGTGTTGGAGTGAGCGATTACTGACAGATCAACGTCAACCCATTCCACCAACATGAATTCGCATCAACCATGAAAGCATCATCCCTACACACCCGAATCATGGGCCGCATGGCTTGCTTGCTCGCACTCATCTCGATTTTCGCTGCCTGCGAGAAAAAAACCGAAGAGTCTATTGGCGGAAAAAAAACCGACGATCTGGCGGGATACCGCAAGGTCGAAGCCCCACAGATTCCCTTGCCGGAGGTCATCAATCCCACCTTTGCGGACGGATCAAAAGGCTGGAACCTTCGCAAAGGTTTCCGCGCAGCACCCGGAGATGGCATCAACCAAACGGGTGCGCTATTTTATGAACGGACAGATCCTGCCGATTATCATTTTGCCACGCAATCGGTGAAGCTCCTACCCGGAGCGGCTTATCGGGTTCGGGCGATGGTGAAAACGGACGGCGTGCAGGGTGCGGATCTAAAGGGGGCGAGTGTGTTTGTGCAATTTAACAACAAAGCTGGCAAGTTTCTTGGAGGTTCTTACCCCAGTGGCGCGTTTGGCACAAGCGACTGGAAGGAAGTGGGAGAGAAATTCACCGTTCCGGCCGATGCCGATCGCATGGAAATCGCCCTATACATGCGTAAGGGGAATACAGGCAAAGCGTGGTTCACAGATGTGGTCTTGGAGCCGGTGTCGCTTCCGCCGAGCGTCCTTCTCCTGAAGCCCATCCAAGAACGCTTCCTGACCAATGACGGGAAGTTTGAGGTGAACTGGAATTTTGGGAATTTTTCTGGCACCACGCAGGAATACGCGGCGAAGGCTCTCGAGACCCGTGTGCAGGTTCTGTCAGGAAACAAAGAGATCAGGGTCGAACGGTTTCCGTGCACCGGGCTGCTGACCCGCGGTGATCTTGGTTCCTTGCCGGTTGGAGATTTGACGCTACGCTTGGCGTTGCTGGACCCCGCTGCGAAAACGATCCTGCACGAAGGGGAGTTCCCGGTGACCTGCATGGCTCCGACGGACATCCCGGCGAATGCCGTGCGTGTGGATGCAAAGGGCCGTACCTTTGTCGATGGGAAGCCTTACCTGCCGGTCGGCCTCGTCATGGCAGGAGTCCAGCGCGAAGATATTGCCAGAATTGGCGACAGTCCCTTCAACTGCGTGATGCCCTACCACAGCCTCAGCCTGAAATTCCGCGATACCACCAAGCAGGGGGTCGAGGCTACCCGCGAGGTGCTCGATGCTTGCAACTCAGCCGGTGTGAAAGTGATCTATTCCATTAAGGACATCTACGAAAATGGAACTTGGTATGGTGGCGCGATTCCCTATCCGAAAACCTGGAATGGCATCACCGGCGAAAAGGAAATCGTCACGGCCGTTGTCGAGGCCTTCCGCAAGAGTCCGGCCTTGCTGGCGTGGTATATCGCTGATGAAAATGGTCCCGATATGGCCCCTCGTCTCATCGAACGCCGCCGCCTGATTCATCAATTGGATCCGTCGCGTTCCACTTATGGGGCATTCTACAAGGTTGATCAATTATTCGCCATGGGCGGCACAGTGGATGTGTTTGGCATTGATCCTTACCCTGTCCGCGATTTCAATACCAACGATATGGAGTTTCTCCATAGGGTCACGACGACTGCCAAAAAGGTTCTCGGCGGGGACGGCAGGGGGCTACCGTTTTTGCACGTGTCGCAGGCGCATTTGGTCGCGCTCTACACAGAGGAAAACGGACGACGCCTCGACCGGGCGGAGGATCGCGAAAAGCTACTGGCCAAGTATCGCGCTCCGAGCGAGGAGGAGATGCGATCCATGACCCTGCTGACGGCCATTCAAGGCGCTCGCAGCTTTCTCTTTTATTCCTACTTTGATTTGCTCAAGCCTGCTGTCCTCCCCGACTTCGATCGGCGCTGGGCCGAACTTTGTCGGGTCGCTGCACTCCTGCGTGAACTGCAACCGTTCCTCTATTCCGATGAAACGGCACCCGCCGTCACGGTCAAGACGATCCAAGGCACGGTGAACGCCGCCGCCTACAAGACGGCCGATGGCAAAGTGAAAGTGCTCGTCACCGGCACCGGTCCCGGCGCAAGCGAAGCCGAGATCACCGTGGCCGGGAGCACCAACCTCAAAGCCCGCTATGGCAAAACCGAACTGCTCGGCGGCGGCACCTACCGCTTCAAAGGCACTGACATTTGTTCCGATGTGCTGGAGTGAGCGACATTCTTTTAAACTTCCAATCCTATGACATCACTCTGCAAAGCCCTCGACCATTTTGAACCGGCCCTCCAACTCGAGGAGGCGCTGCGTAAGACCGCCGCACCATCGCCATGGCCGGGGTTGACCGATGCCTCCAAGCGCACAAAGGCCATCGCACTTGCGCACGAGAACGGACTCTTCGAGCGCGTGGCGGAGCGTCTTGCCGGGCAGGGAGGAGGTCATGCCTATGGCTATAGCGCCAACCCTCAGTCATATCCGATC
>JBKDYW010000087.1:0-4687 GCA_046308575.1 Verrucomicrobiota bacterium | reverse complement strand
TTTGATCGCGCTTCCATTTTTATTCCACTGATAAGTGAGTTTTATGCCTGTGGCAGTGACGCTAAAACGCGTTTTAGAGCCCGCAGCAACAGCCATTTTTCTGGGTTGTGAGGTGATCCTTGGTGGAGGATTTGCCAAGTTATAATCCGCCTTCACATTCAAGGAACTCACCATAGTTTTCTTGTAGTGGAAATTATCGGCGCCAATGAGCTTGTAGTTGATTCGGGTTGGCTTGCGAATTTTGACGATGGTTTTGACTGCATGAGCGATGGCGCCTCCACTCCATGTGATACCAATCTCAATCTCGGGAGCTTCGCTGATTTTAAACTCACGATATTTTTGGTCATGCGGGCGAACTTTGTCCCAGGGGGTCGATTTGACAGCGAGCGGTATTGAAACATCCTCATCACGCGTCTCCATCGGAGGCAGCGGCACCGCATAGCCGCCGGATTGCGAAGTGACGGCATGGTACCCGCCAAAGTCTGGCTCCACCCGTACGCCAGGAATTCCTTCGCCAGGATCATAGGCGCCGCTCTTGTTCAGGTCTTTATAGACAACGCCGACCAGAAATGGTCCTGAGTCGGTTGAGTTACCGCCGCTGGAGAAATTCTGCGTCACCATCAGTGTGTTGAGTTTCTTTTGGGAATCTTGGTCGTAAAACAGCCCTTCCCTCAATCCAAGTCCCACGATTGAAAAGGATGGGTCCATCAGATTGGGGCGATGGCTCGGGCTTTTAAAAAGATTTTCGTGAGTTTGGATGGTATAGGAATTCAGATTGGGAGTTTCGGAGGTCGATAGATAAGCGATGTTCTCCGCCACGCTGAAATTATAACTTTTTGCCGCGGCGCGCTTTGTAGGTGTGCTGCCATTCAATCCGGTGTGTGAGAAATTTCCCGTATTAAGCATCCAGTCGGAGTGCCCTCTGGCGACCTGCAGGAGTCTCGGGTGAAATGCGAGCGGTTGTTTTGGGGCGGAGCTGATGCGTCCTGGTGTCAGGTTTTTGTTAAGATCAATACCCAACCTTGACGCTTCCTTGCTGGGTTTTGCGCGCGCAGCGTTGACCAACTCGAGCTGGTACTGTTCAAAGTTTGTCGGGTCGCCATGGGAATAGGCGATGGAGGTTCCGCGAAGCGTTGTTGGTGGGGCAGCCAAGAAAAGTGCTACTGCTGTGAAAAACCATCGGGTCTTATCGCCCAGAGCGAAAGGATCGTGGCGTGTTGCTTTCATGGCTAAAGGACGCCTGTTGACGCCTCTTGACAAAAGGTAGAGTCCAGAAGCTCGATCGCAAGTAGAGATTTTTTGTTTTTGGAGGAAAATCAGTTAGTTTGCTCGCGGATTTGCTGTGGCACCGGCTGGGATTGCCACGACCTCGCCCGAGCAATGCCTGAGGGCGATGAAAATCAGGGCCGAGACATGGGTAAATATGTGTACGGGAAGGATCGAATCCGCACCTAAACTGGGGCTTATGTCATATCGGTCAACCCCTGCGGTAAGAACGAAGACAGTGGGGCTCGAGGGCACTAGTCGCTTCGTGCAGCTATGGATGCCGAGATTTGGGTCACAAGGCTCTCTGATGGGCTCGTTTCGCTTATGACGGTCACCAAGCAACGCGACTTGCCTGCCATCGATCCCATGGCGTTCTCACTCGAGACCGTAGATGTGTGAGCGGACAGGCGCGGAAATCCAATTACATCCTGTCTGGTGAATCCTGAGGAGGAAATACCAAGCCTTCAGCCCACCCGTTTAGACCGCATAGCCAAGTGCACACCGGAGGATCTTCTGTCCCTCTTGCCGGCCGATTCGGTCAGTGACTGGCAGAAAAGGGCAGAGGAAGAATTCTGCATCAAAAGAAGCCAGTTCCTTGTGCACAAGAAATCATTGGAAGAAGACCAGTCCTTCAGAAAGGACCCAGTGAAAAACTTGCTTGTGGCTGACTAAGGGGAATCAAAAGTCCGGAAATTCGGAAACCCTAGGGGAAGCTGGATTTCCGGACATGATGCTACCACTCAACAGGGCACAAAAATCAGTTCACCTTGAAAACCTTTTTGACGGTTGCGCTGTGAATAACCTTTGTCCCTTGTTTCCTAGCCGCGGTGAAGGTTGCCGTGTAGGTGCCTTTTTTTGTCGGGCTACCCGAAAGGACCCCTCTTCCGGCATCAAACTTGAGCCCTGCTGGCAGGCCCTGAGCCGAGTAGGATGTGGGGGCAAAGTTTGCTGTTACCGTGTAGCGGGGCATCAATCGATTCAATTGTAAGTTCACAGCTGATAGGTTGCTTGTGATCTTTGGGGCATTGACTGTCAGTTTTGCCACGGTACTGGTCACTCTTGAAGCCGAGTTCGTGATGGCGACGGTGTAATTGCCTGCGTCGGAAGACTTGACGTTCGAAATATTGAAGAATGCGCCTGTAGCACCTTTGATCGGGCTTCCGTTTTTGTTCCACTGATAGGTGAGATTTTTACCTGTGGCCGTTACGGCGAAACGCGCGCTTGCTCCTGTGACAACCAAAAGACTCTTGGGCTGCGAGGTGATGATTGGAGGGGGCGCCACGGGAGGTGGTGTATTGACCGTGAGTGTGGCCGGATTGCTGGTCACAGTTCCAGAAGAGTTCGCTACAATCACCGTGTAGTTACCTGCATCCGAGGTTTTCGCGTTAGGTATGGTGTAGGAAGACGCTGTAGCGCCAGAAATCGGACTACCGTTCTTGTACCACTGGTAGGAAGGGCTTGTTCCGTTGGCGCTGACGCTAAATGTGGCGCTGGCTCCTGCAGTCACATTCAAGCTGGCAGGATGGCTAGTGATGCTTGGGGTGATGACCACGGGTGGTGGCGGGGGCACATAACCAAAAGTTTCCGTATTAGAAAAATTATGCCAGTCTACTGTTAGGCGTTGGTACCCATCACTCTCTGCTAAAACCATCACCATGTAATAGGTTCCGTCAGGCGGTGCATAAAATGGCACTGTTTGCGACACATTTGGATAGAAGTAACCTGCCAAAAGTGGGTCTAGTGTTGCCTCGGCCACTTTATACCCGAGGCTGGTCTGTAAGCCGTTAAAGGGTGTTAAGCAAGTCCACAACTGAAGATATAGAGTTCCACTTTGGTAGTAAAGAGGGTTGGTGTAATGATCTATTCGACCGGCGCTCAGAGTTACAAGATTTCCGACTCTGGAATACGACAAGTCCCCTGAAATATCCAACCTCTGAGCCTTTAGATTCGTCTTAAGTCCGAACAGAATGAGGATTGCGATTAATGTCAGAGTGATTTTTTGGTGGTGTAAAATTTCTTCTGTAAAATCGAGAAGCCGATTTCACCTGTGACCCACCGTGCGTGAGCCCGATGGAGCGTAGCGGAATCGGGATCACGCACGGTGCGCCGCTCCCCTAGGTCGGCTTGCAGCGTCCGTTCAAGGCCTTTAGTCTGAGGTTACTACGCCAAAATGACTAAGACCATGAACGAACAAACCAACGATACCCTCCAAGACCAAATCCTCAAGATCCTTTTCGCCGAAGGCCTCGGTGAAGGCCTCGCAAACATCGCCCAGATCCTCATGAACGCCGCCATGCTTATCGAGCGCGAGAATCACATCGGGGTCGGACCTTACCAACGCGGCGTCGAGCGCAATGGCCACGCCAACGGATTCAAACCACGAACCTTCCAAACCGCCGTTGGCGTCCTGCAGCTTGCCGTCCCACAAGTGCGCGACAGCGACACGCCTTTCCGCACCTCACTTCTCGAAAAAGGCTCCCGCAGCGACCGTGCGCTCAAGTCCGCCATCGCCACCCTCTATGTCCAAGGCGTCAGTACTCGCCGCGTCACCAAGATCATGGAGGAACTTTGCGGATTCGAGGTCTCTTCGGGGCAAGTTTCCAATCTCAACAAGCAACTCGACGAGGAGTTTGCCAAATGGCGCGCCCGCGCTCTTCCCGAAATCCGCTACCTCATCCTCGATGCCACTTATTACAAGGTCCGTATCGACGGCACCGTTCGTGACTGTGCCACACTCAAAGCCATCGGCATACGCCGCGATGATGGCAAACGCATGATCCTCGGCGTGAGCTGCGCGTTGTCCGAAGCCGAAGTCCACTGGCGCGAATTCCTCATCGCTCTCAAGGAGCGCGGTATTGGCATACCCGACCTCATCATCTCTGACGCCCATGCCGGACTAAAAGCCGCTCTGCGCGCTGCCTGCAACTCGAGTCCATGGCAGCGCTGTCAATTTCACCTTCAGCAGAACGCCGGCCACCTCATCACCAAACAGGACCTGAAGTCCCTCATTGCGACGCAGATCGCCGCCATCTTCAACGCCGAGTCTCGTCCACAAGCCGAGGAACGGCTGCGCGTTTTTCTTCAAGCCTGGCGTGACAAACAGCCCAAGCTTGTTGCATGGGCCGAGGAAAACATTCCCGAAGGTTTTGCCGTCTTTGATCTGCCTGAAGCGTATCGCCGAAAATTGAGAACCTCCAATGCCTGCGAAACCCTCAACAGCCAGATCAAACGACGAACCCGTGTCGTCGGCCTATTCCCCAGCGAAGAGTCTTTGGAACGACTGGTCACCGCCGTGCTCGTCGAAATCTCCGAAGCCTGGGAATCCGGAAAATCTTACCTCAAACCAGAAAACTAACAGGCACCAAAAACATCCCTCAGATTGATGCCTTGATCACTTTTACAGAAAAAGATTTACGCAGCC
>JBKDYW010000086.1:0-7410 GCA_046308575.1 Verrucomicrobiota bacterium | reverse complement strand
GTCTCGCATTCCTCGATGTCGCGATAGATGCGGTTCTCGATGAAAATTTTCTCCAGCGAGCTGAAATGCCATTTTTCTCCGAGCTCACCGAGCTTGATCTCAAGCTCCAACTTGAGCAGTTCGCGCGTGTTGTGGGTCGCCCGGCGCAGAATGTCGCTCACCGCCATGAACTGCGGCTTGCCGTCGACAATCACGCAGGAGTTGGGCGAAATCGTGAGCTCGCAGTCGCTGAACGCAAACAAGGCATCGCGCGTGGTCTCAGGGTCCGCACCGGCTGGCAAGTGCACAAGAATGTCGGCATCGGCCGCAGTGTTGTCCTCGATCCTTGCGATCTTGATCTTGCCCTTGTCCGCCGCGGCGACGATCGAATCCATCAAGGCGCCAGTGGTCGTACCAAAGGGAATTTCGGTGATCCGCAAAAGGCCTTTTTTGTCGGTAGCGATCCGCGCGCGCACCCGCACCTTGCCGCCACGCAATCCGTCACGGTAATCCGACGCGTCCATGATGCCACCCGTCGGGAAATCCGGCAGCAGGCTCACCGGCTCATTGCGCAACACGGCGATCGAAGCCTCAATGAGCTCGTTGAAATTGTGCGGCAGCACCTTGCAGGCAAGCCCGACGGCAATGCCCTCGACCCCTTGCGCGAGCAGCAGCGGAAATTTCACCGGCAGGGTGTCCGGCTCCTTGCGCCGACCATCGTAACTCGACAGCCAACGCGTGGTCTTGGGGTTGAAGACGACATCCAGCGCAAATTTCGTCAGGCGCGCCTCAATGTATCGCGGGGCCGCGGCTCCGTCACCAGTGAGGGTGTTGCCCCAGTTTCCCTGAGTATCGATGAGCAAATCCTTTTGCCCCAGCTGCACGATGGCCGCGCCGATCGACTGATCACCGTGCGGGTGATAATTCATCGTGTTGCCCACGATCCCGGCGACCTTGTTGTAGCGGCCATCATCGAGCTCCTCCATCGCGTGAAGGATCCGGCGCTGCACAGGCTTGAGGCCGTCATTCAAATGCGGAACCGCCCGCTCAAGAATCACATAGCTGGCGTAATCAAGAAAGTAGTCGGAATACATCCCGCCGAGAGATGCATGCTGGTCCGGATCAAGGGTCATCGTGCGCAGATGCATACCGACCAAGCCGCAGGGGCGCAAGCCCGACCTCGAATCACAAAAAAACCGCGGACAGCATTATTCCCGTCCGCGGCTTGCAAACTTTCGGATACCCCGACCTCACTCGGCCGGCGGCGCTTCCGTTGGTGGCGGACCATCACCGCTTGCAGGACCACCGGGAGGCCTCGGACCACCTGCGCGCTGCGGACCACCCTGCTTCAGCCTCTTCATCATCTCGGCGCGATGATGCTCGCCCAATTTGACAAATTCCTCGTAGCTCAACTTGCCGTCCTTGTCGGCGTCGAACTTTTCGAAATCCGCCTTGCGTCGCTCTTCCATTTCCTTCTGACGGTTGGCCTTGATCGCTTCCCGCTCCTCGGGGCTGATCTTGCCGTCCTTATCGGTATCAAACTTCTCGAGCATCACCTTGCGTTGCTCTTCCGTCGCTTTTTCGCGCTCGGCCTTCATCGCCTCGCGTTCTTCGGGAGACAGCTTGCCATCCTTGTCCTTGTCGAATTTCTCCAACAAGTGCGGTGGTGGACCCTGCGGACGCCCACCTGGTGGCTTTCCCTCACCTTTGGGTTTTTCTCCGGCACTTTGCGCGCCGGCCATCAACACGGTGCCTAACAGCGCACCCATGATCATCATCAGTTTTGTTTTCATGATTGTTCGTGTAGTTGCGGTTAAAAACGGAATTCCGATTTCAGCCTCATCAGTGAAACCCCATTACGCATAAAAGGTTGCGGCAAATTTTCGGATTGAGTTGCCACGCGCGTCCCAGTCGGATTGGATGCACATAGAAATGGACGCCCCAAAGCCGCCCTCTCCCGCCTCAAAACTCATCGTCTTCGCGCGAAGAACCGCCAGCACCCTCTTTCTCTGGGTCACGGTCTCGGTCATCTTCGCCAGCCGCTGGTCGTGGGCCTACCTCGGCCTGATCGGCCTGCTCGTGCTGATCGGCACGATCGAGTACTTCCGCATGCTGCGCGGTGCCGGTGTGAAATGCTTCCCGCGCTTCGGCATCATCATGGCCCTTGCGTACTGCGGCGTCCTGCACGGCTATTTCCTTTCCGGACACAACGCCCCTTACTGGCTCGACTCGCTCGCAATCTTCATCGCAATCCTCGGATCCTTCACGCTCCAGCTGAAGTACCAAGTCCGCGGCGTGGAATCCCTGCTCGCCGTCGCCGCCAATGTCACAGGCTTTGCTTACATCGTCATCCTTTTCAATTTCACCGCTCGCGTGATCTTTCTCTTCCCAACCGAAACCGCCAACCCCGGCACCATCGGCATCCATGGCACTTTCCTCCTGCTCTGGCTCATTGCAGTGACGAAATTCACCGACATGGGTGCCTACATCACCGGCTCGATTTTCGGGCGCCACAAAATGATCTCACACGTAAGCCCCGGAAAAACCTGGGAGGGCTTCGTCGGTGCGGTGATCTTTGCCCAACTCGCGGCCTTCGGACTCTATTTTGCCTTTCCCGTGGAATACTCGTTCTTCACCTCCAAGATCCACATCGCCATCCTCGGCCTCATCCTTTGCCTTCTCGCGGTGATCGGTGACCTCGCCGAAAGTGTGATCAAACGCGCGCTCGATGCGAAGGACTCGGGCCGCATGCTCCCTGGCATCGGCGGATCACTCGACCTCATCGACAGCATCTGCTTCACCGCGCCAGCGTTGTATTTCTACATGAAATGGTTCATCCTGCGCGGCGCATGATCCCACCCCGCAAACGACGCGTCGCGCTGCTCGGTTCCACCGGCTCGATCGGCACCACGACACTGAATGTCGCCCGCGCGATGCCCGACCGCATCGAGATCGTCGCCCTCGCTGCTGGCAACAACATCGAAAAACTCGCCGCCCAAGCGCGCGAAACCGGAGTGCGCCATGTGGCCATTCACGATGCATCCCAAGAAGCGGCCCTCCGCGCGCTTTTGCCCCATGGCGTGAAAATTTACACCGGCCCCGATGGCCTCATCGAAGTGGCAACACTCGCCGAGGCCGATATCGTGTTGGTCTCAATCGTCGGCACGGCCGGACTCTTTCCCGCCCTCGCCGCGATCAACGCCGGCAAGGATCTCGCCATCGCCTCGAAGGAAATCCTCGTGATGGCCGGCGAAGTGATCACCCGCGCCGCTGAGGAAAAAGGCGTGCAACTCCTTCCGGTCGATAGCGAGCACAACGCCATTTTCCAATGCCTCAACGGCCAACACGCGCGCAACGCGGAAGTTTCGCGACTCATCCTCACCGCGTCCGGCGGTCCCTTCCGCCAGTTGCCCGCAAACGAACTCGCCAAGGTGACTCCCGAGCAAGCGCTCTGCCACCCGACTTGGAACATGGGCCCGAAGATCACCATCGACTCAGCCACGCTCTTCAACAAAGGCCTCGAAATGATCGAAGCCCGCTGGCTGTTTGGCATCGGCATGGATCGCATCGATGTGGTCGTGCACCCGCAAAGCATCATTCACTCGATGGTCGAGTTCGTCGATGGCTCGGTCCTCGCGCAACTCAGCCGCACCGACATGGGCTTCCCGATCCAATACGCGCTCACTTGGCCCGATCGCATCAAGGGCACTCTCGCGCCACTCGATTTCCCCAGCCTCGCGAAGCTCGAATTCGAAGCGCCGCGCACGGATGACTTCCCTGCACTCGACCTCGCCCGCGAAGCCGGCCTCACCGGCGGCACCCTGCCCGCCGTCTACAACGCCGCCAACGAAGTCGCCGTCGATGCCTTCCGCGCCGGAAAAATCCCCTTCCCCGGCATCTGGCAATGCGTCGCCAGCGTCATGCAAAACCACGAAGTCCAAGCCTCCTCGTCCCTTGAATCCGTCGTCACCGCCGACCAATGGGCCCGCCACGCCGCGAGAAAATTCTGCGAGTGCCTCTAGTGAGGCACCTCCCGTGGCGGCAAACCAGATGGAGCGTTAGCGACTACTTCTGAATCGCGAAGCGCATCCCGGTTGGACGAAGTCAATTTTCAACCGCCATGCCCATCTTTTCCATACGAGGCTTGGCGGTTAAAAACCGCCGCCATCATATTTGAAAATAAGGTTCCGAAGCTCATAAAGACACCACTTGACAGAAATCTGTCACAAGTTAATTTAAGTCCATGCAAACCACTCTCCGCATCGACGATCAGCTTTACCGTGAGGCCAAGGCCGAGGCCGCTCGTTCAGGGGTCAGTCTCACTCGATTTCTCGAAGAAGGTCTGCGCCTGCGTTTGGAGAAAAAAGCGTCACCCCCTGCCGCGCCTCATTCCTTTCGCACCTATGCTGCCGCTAAACATGACCCTCGCAGCTGGGAGGAAATTCGCCGCATAGCCGACGAAGAACAAGAAGCACATGACCTCGCCAAACTGGGCCTACGCACACCTCGATCCTAATGGCCCTGTTCCTACCCGATGCGAATGTTTTGATCAACGCCCTGCGCGAGGATTCCATGGAGCATGATGCCTGCCAACAATGGCTAAAGAACACCACCACCGCAGGTGACGCCATAGCACTATGTGAAATGGTCGAAGCCGCATTATTGAGAATTCCAACACTACCAAAGTTGCAACTGGTGCCAATGGCTCAAACCCTTGGATTCTGGAAAGACGATTTGTGGAGCTATCCCGGCACCTGTCGTCTCGGCGCCGGTAATCGCCATGCCAAAATTATCTCCAATTTCATCAACACCCTCGGTCTCTGTGGCAATGACATCAATGATGCCTGGCTAGCAGCGCTAGCCATCGAACACCGCGCAACCCTGGTGAGCACAGATCTTGGATTCGCCCGCTTTCAAGGACTGAGTTGGATCAACCCCGCGCAAGCTCTTTGATCCGTATCGCTGCCCACATTTTTCGAATTCCATCCACCCGCCGGAAACTTTTAACTCTCATCCATGAAACTCCTGAGCCGCCTGATCCCTGCCCTTTCCCTGCTGCTCGTCACCGAATCAACCGCATCGCCCGCCGATGCCGATCGCATCAAGAAATCATGGGAATCGGCTGCGGAAAGTTGGACGCTCGTCAACCGTGCCGCCACCACGCCCGAGGCTAAGTCTGCCGCGCTTGCCTCGCGACCCGACCCACTCCGCTACGCACGGCAAATGTGGCAAGTGATCAGCCCCTCGCTCAGCGAAGACTGGACAGTCGAGCCCGCCGCATGGCTGCTCAACCTCACCCGCTCACTCACCATCAACAATGCCGATGGTTCAGTGACCCCAGCCTTCGCACAGGAAAGCGCCGCCATCCGCAAGGCCGTTGCCTCCCACCACATGCAAAGCCCGAATCTCGCGCCGATGTGCATGGCCCTTGCCCGCAACCAAGACCCGGGCACCCTCTCGATCCTCGAAAAAATCCAAACAAATCACCCCGATCCAAAAATCCAAGGGGTCGCCGCACTTGCCGCTGCCCTCGTGATCAAATCACTCGGCGATGATGCTGAACCCATGCGCAAACGACTCACCTATCTGCGCAAAGCCATCATCCAAAGCTCCGATGTGAAAATCGGCGAAACCGCCGTCGCCCAAATCGCCGAGGACGAACTCTACATCATCCGCAACCTCACCAAAGGCCGCATCGCCCCCAACCTCACCGGCACCGATGCCGCTGGCCGACCCCTCACGCTCGAATCCACCAAAGGCAAAGTCACCATGCTCATTTTCTGGAACAGCGAGATGCCCGAATCCGATCGCGTTATCGAAATCACCAACATCACACTGCGCAAATTCAAAGACCGTCCCTTCACCGTCATCGGCGTGAACCACGACCCGCTCACCAAACTCCGCACACTCGAAGCCGACCAAGTCACCAATTGGAAAAATTTCTCCGACCCGGAAATGAAACTCGCCCACGAATACCGGATCAACATCCTGCCACAGGTCCTGATCCTCGATGGCGAACGCAAAATCCACTACTTCGGCGCCCCAGGATCTTTCGCCGAAATCACCGCCGAAGCCCTGCTCTCGGAGGCGAAGTGATTTACATGGATAAACAAGCCCTCATTTGCGGGCTAGTATCGATAGATTTCCTGCAACTTATAACCAATAACCTCTAACTCTTAGAGCTCCCTCCCCCGCTCGATCCCGAGCCTCCGCAATTTCTGCCGCAAGGTCGCGCGATTCATCCGCAAGGCCGCAGCCATGCGCGTTGGGCGCATTTCAAATTTTTCCAACAAATGCTTCAAGGCCACCGCTTCGATGCCATCCATCAAATCATCATGATTCCATGATGCCTCCGGCGTGAGCGACAACTGCGCGTCAAGCCAGCGGCCGATCGCCGCTTCAAGCTCGCCCGATGCGGCATGCCCACTCGAATCCTGCAAAGCCGCTGCCACATGCGGCGGCAAATGCGCGGCAAACACCGGCCCGCCACGGCTCATCGCCAAGGCATGATCCAGCGTATGACGCAACTCACGCACATTGCCCGGCCACGAATAAGCCTGCATCGCGCACAAAGCCGGCGCCGTGATCGATACCGGCGCGACCAACTCATGACGCAACCCCAGAACAAATTGACTCAGGGCCGGAATGTCGCCCGACCTTTCGCACAAGGGCGGCATCGGAATCGTCAAGGCACTCAAGGCATAAAACAAATCCTCACGCATCAGCCCACGCTCTACGGCATCGCGCGGATCCATGCCGCTGGTGACGATCAACCTCGCGGATGCATTCACCGCCGCATCGCCGATCATACCAGCAAGGCATGATTGCAACTCGCCCGACAGTCCGCCGATCTCTTCCAGTACGATGCTTCCATCGCGTCCAAGGATCAAAGTTTGCAGAGCATCAGCGCTGCGAATCGTCGAACTCTCGACCAAGGCCAACTCCTTGCCAGACCGACCGCTATTGGCGTGAATCACCTTTGCCGCCAGTGTTTTCCCCGATCCGCTCGGGCCATGAATCATCACCGGCCCCACGCCCGCACAAGCCCTCGCCACTCCGAGAAACACATCACGCATGCAGGGTGCCGCACCGATCAAGGTCACCGCGCCTTCGCCTTGCACGGCATCGGCCAACACCATTCCGCGAGCGACCAAGGCAGAAAGCGATGATTCAAATCGCCTCAAATCCAAGGGCTTCATGAGGTAATCCGTCGCACCCAATTTCTGCGATGCGATCGCATGATCCAATGTCGCATGCGCGGTGACGATCAATACCGGCAGATCCGATCCTTCCGCACGCAAACGCTCAAGCACTGCAAGTCCGCTCATGTCGGGCAATCCGATGTCGAGCACCAGCGCGTCGAATCGCTCGCGCCGCAAAGCCTCAAGCCCTGCACCGCCACTTGCCACCAGCGTCGGCAAATGACCCATG
>JBKDYW010000085.1:0-6081 GCA_046308575.1 Verrucomicrobiota bacterium | reverse complement strand
TTCGACTGTTCAAGCATTCGCAGCAGCGGTGCTTCGGCGCGTTTGCGGATGGACTCTTCCATTTCGATGCGGGGAGAGAGGTTGGCGAGGCAATCGCGGAGTTTTTGGAGGGTGTTCATTTTCATGTAGCGGCAGTCGGCGCAGGCGCAGCGGTCGGTGGGGCCGGGGATGAGATTTTTGTCCGGGCATTCCTTGCGCAGGCGGTGGAGCATGCCGCTTTCGGTGACGACGATTATGTTTTTGACTGGTGCGTTTTTGCAGTAGTCGACCATTTTTTCCGTCGAGCAAACTTCATCGGCGAGGAGTCTGACCGCTTGGGTGCATTCCGGGTGGGCGACCACGAGAGCGTCGGGGTATTCCGATTTGATGCGTTGGATCGACTCGCGGGTAAACTCGACATGGACATAGCAGTTGCCTTTCCAGAGGTCCATTTTTCGGCCGGTTTGTTCCATCACCCATGCGCCGAGGTTTTCATCGGGCACGAAGAGGATGGGGCGGTCCTTGGGGGCTTTGTTGACGATTTTGACGGCGTTGCCCGAGGTGCAGATCACATCGCAGAGTGCCTTCACCGCGCCGGAGCAATTGATGTAGGCGATGACATAATAGTTCTTTTCCTTGTTGGCGTTGAGGAAGGCTTCGAGTTGTTCGGCGGGGCATGATTGCTCGAGCGAACAGCCGGCGTCCTTGTCGGGGAGGACGACGATTTTTTCCGGGTTCACGATCTTGGCGGTTTCGGCCATGAAATGGACGCCGCAGAATGCGATCACATCGGCGTTGGTTTCCTTTGCATGATAAGCGAGGCCGAGCGAGTCGCCGACATAATCCGCCACATCTTGGATTTCCGCCGACTGGTAGTTGTGGGCGAGAATGACCGCGTTGCGTGATTTTTTGAGGTCGAGGATTTCCTGCTTGAGGTCGAGTGAGCTCATGGTGGTTGCGGTGCTGTTAGATTGTTTGAGGTGCGGTGGTGTCCGCGGAAATGATTTCGACCGTGCCGAAGTGGTGGGCGCCGGATTGCACCACGAGCGAAGTCGTGCGGACAAGTCCGTGAAATTGCGAGCGTTTTTCGAGTGTCACTTGGCCTGTGCAGGTGAGTTGACCGCGGACATTGCCGTGGATGCGGGCGGTTTCCGCATGGACCGTGCCGAGGAATTCCACGCGTGAGCCTTTTTCCACCATCAGGTTGCGGCAGCGGACCGGGTAGTTGATTTTTGCGTGTGTGCGGATGATCAGGTCGCCGGAGCAAACGACCGGAGAGTGGATGTTGCCAAGGAGTGTGAGGTGGTGGCAGGCGAGGCTGGCGGCGTTGAAGATGCCATTTTTGCGAATGACCACATTGCCGCAGGTTTTGACGCTGCGTTCGTGGAGGGCGTTAATTTCGTGGTCGAGCAGGCTCAGGTAGCCGCAGCATTTCGGGCATTGGCTTGATTGCGCGTTGCCGGAGGCTGTGAAATGGTGGTGGCAGGCGAAGCAGGTAAGTTCGCGTGGGGGTGCCGGCGGATTGAGCAGGCGCTGGAGGGTTTCTAGAAAGGTGGGCTTGGGAGGCGCTGCGACCAGTGGAGTGGGTGGCGCGGCAGGTGGCTCGGGCATGGCCTCGGGTGGCGATTTTGCGACGCGCACCGTGCTGGTTTTGCGCACGACCCCTTTGCCATCGATCACGCCGATGCCTGCGCGGCAATTCCGGCATTGGGTGGAGACCACCATGGCCGGCTCCAGCTGAAAATTTCCGCATTCCGGGCACTCGATGCGGATGCGATGGCGCTGAGGCTCATCGGCCATGGCGGCTGGTGCGGGAGTTGCGGGACTTCAGAGTCAGGAAATGGTTCCGGCGAGGGTGCCTTGTTTCGGAAGCTCGGTCGATGAGGTAGCGGGCTTTGCTGCTGTAGATGCAGCAGCGGGTGCTGCTTGACCTGCGCCTTGGGCGGGTGTGCCGACCGTGGATTTGCCGACGAAGATCGCGCCGGCTTCGATGGAGAGCGTCTTTGCCTTGATGTCGCCAACGACTTCGGCGCTGGCTTTCAGTTCGACGCGGTCAGTGGCGGTGAGGTTGCCGTGCACCTTGCCGTAGACGATGATCGTTGCGGTGCTGATCTCTGCCTTGATGCGTGCGTTTTCACCGATGGTGAGGTTGCCTTCAGAGGAAATGTTGCCTTCGATTTTGCCGTCGATGACGAGGTCGTTGGTGAACTTCACCGAGCCTTTGATTTCCACATCGGATGAAAGCACATTGCGTGTGGCTTGCGGTGAAGTGCTGCGAGGTGCGGCGGATTGCGAGCTGTAGGAAGAGCTGGATGCCGAATAAGTGGATTGAGCAGCGGTCGTGGCGGAATCCGTGGGGCGGGTTTCCGGTGTTGAGGTGGTGGGGCGGGTGGCTTCGCCTTGGTCTTGGCCGATGACTTTTTTGAACATGGTGCGGAGTTGGTTGAATTACGAGGATGAGGCTATGCGAATATGTGTTCCGTGAAATTTTTCTCCAGCCTTAATTTTTCGATTTTTTGTCCTTTTTGTCGGATTTCGCGGGCTTGGATTCTGGTTTCTTCTCGGGAGCTGCTGGAGTGGCGGCGGGCTCAGCAGATTTTTGTTCCGGGTTGGCTTTTTGCGGTTCGGGTGCCGGTGCTGGGGGCTCGATTTCGACAGGTGGTTTCGTCTTCACCGAGGCGAGTCGTTCGGCAGCGATGCTGGCGAAGCTGCTTTCGGCGTATTCCGTTTTGACTTGGTTGAAGTAAGATTCGGCTTTTGCCGGATCGTTGCCGGCCTTGGCGATGTCGCCGAGGCAGATCAGCGCGTAGGGTGCGATGTAGCGAGCTTTCGGATCAGAGACGAGGTCTTGGAAAATGGTGGATGCTTCGGCGGTCTTGCCTGCGCCCATCAGTTTGGCTGCGAGCTTGGCGCTTGCAGTGGGCTTGGCTGGATGATCCGTGTTGGTGGCGATGAAGTCTTGCAGGGTTTTGATTGCGGCGTCCGGTTTTTTATCGTCGCCCATTTGCTTGTCGGCGAGGAGAAGTTTAGCCGATGCGGCAGCGTTGGTGTTGGCGTGGTTGCTGATGACATCCTGCAATGCGGCGGAGTCAGTCGCTTTGCTGAGGGCAACACCGGCACTGTGCTCGCGGCTTTTTTCCACACCGCGGATCACGATGTAAACGGCACTCGCCACGACCGCGACGGCGACTAGGACAGCGAGGGTCCTTTGATTGTTTTCTAGAAACTGCTCGAACTTGCTGGGGCCGAGATTGATCTCCGCGAGGGGAGCGGTTGTGGGCGTGGTGTTTTCGGGCATGGAAAGGGCTTGTGAAGTGGTTCGTTGACGCGATCAAAGCGGCAGGGCGGTGGGATATCAATGCGGAAGTCCGCGCAGCCAGGGATTTTCCACGAATGGCGTAACAGCGGTGTTTTTCATGGTCAGCCCAAACGGCGGCCGTTAGGCTCGCGGCCATGGGTGAGCGCTTGTATGTTGTGGCGGGCGAGCTGAGCGGGGACGCGCATGGCGCGGGGCTTTTGCGTGAGTTGCTGGCCCTGCGGCCGGGGCTTGAGGTGCGTGGTGCGGGCGGTCCTGAAATTGTGAAAATCGCGGGTGATGGGGTCGCCGATTGGGTTGAGGACGCTGCGGTGATGGGGGTGTGGGAGGTGTTGAAAAAGTACCGATGGTTTCGTGAGCGTTTCGCGCTAATGATTGGCGAGCTGCGGGAATATCGCCCGGAGGTGCTTTTGCTGATCGATTATCCCGGTTTCAATTTGCGTTTTGCCGAGGCCGTGAGGCGGGAATTTCCCGGTGTTCGGATCATTCAATACATCAGCCCGAAGGTGTGGGCTTGGAACAAGCGGCGGATTCCAAAAATGGCGCGGATTCTCGACGAGGTGCTTTGTTTGTTTCCGTTTGAGGTGGCGATCTTTGAATCGGCCGGTCTCAAGGCCAGCTTTGTGGGCAATCCTTTGGTGGATCAGCTTCAGGGGGTAATTGCGGCGGATATTTCTAGGGATGCGCGTTTGGTCGGATTGTTTCCCGGGAGTCGCGAGCGTGAGGTTGCGCGTTTGTTTCCGATGATGATCGAGGTCGCGGGTCGTTTGAGAAACTGGCGCACGGATTTGAATTTCGAGGTGCCAGCGGCGACGGAAAAACTGGCAGTAAAAATTCGCGATCTGATCGATGGGGCTGGGGCTGCGGGATGGATCAAGGTCAGGACTGGTGGGAGTCATGAGCTGATGCGGCAGGCGGGCTGTGGCGTCATTGCCAGCGGCACTGCGACGCTTGAGGCGGCTTGTCTCGGCATTCCGTATTGTCTCGTGTATCGGGTCGCGCCTTTGACTTATTTCTTGGCCAAATTGCTGGTGAAAATTGAGTTCATTGGCTTGGTCAACATCATCGCCGGTGAGCGTGTGGTTGAGGAGTTGGTGCAATCGGATGCTAATCCTGAGAAGGTTTCGGGGCAGCTCAAGCGCTTGATTGAATCGCCCGAGCAAGTCTCAAAAATGCAGGAGCGTCTTGCTGGTGTGGCGGCGATGTTAGGTGAGCCGGGTGTGGAGAAGAGGGCGGCCGCACGGGTGGCGGATTGGTTGAAGGCTTGATGTTCGAGTGGTGGTTTCGGTGGTTTTTTCCATCGCTTCAGGGTTGCCTTTCGGTGGTGGCAAGGTATGAAGCGGCGCGATGAAATGCTTTTCCTCCCTGATTCTAGTGGTCGCCTGCCTCGTTGGAATTTCCTGCGAGCGTCATGAGTTCGAGGGTCCCAACGGCACCAAGCAGCTTCACAAGCATGGTTCGGGTCATTCCGACAAGCATGCCGAGGAGCACAAGGCTGCTCACTGAATGGTATCGGCTGTTTTGCGGCCGTAGCTAAGGAAACATTCGCCGAGTGCGGGGTACGGCTCGAAGTGCTTGAGCTCGAATCTGATGCTCTGCGGCAAATAACCATTCATCGCACCCGTGACCGTGGGGGCAGTTTCGCCGGTGAAGATTGTGTGAGCGGCGAGGGTCGCGTGAAATTCATCGATCGCATCCATTTCGGCGAGTGAGCGAATCAGTTCACCACCGCCTTCGCAGTGGAGGTCTTGGACACCGAGTTGGGTCTTCAGATGTTCGAGAAATTTCTCGAGCGGCATGTGATGAACCGTGAGCTTGTCGGCGAGCTGTGGGTCAATCGGCGGAAGTTTTTGCCCGGTGATCACGAGATGGATCGGGCCGCCATCGCGATGAAAAATCGGGTGTTCGGGATCGATCGCGCGTCCTCGTGAGATCACGCAGCGCAGCGGCGGAGTGGCCTTGCCCGGGCAGGTAAGGGTCATGCGGTCGGCGATGAGCGTGCCCATGCCGACGAGGAGGGCGTCGGCGGACTGGCGCAATTCCATGAGGCGGGCATGGTCCTTTTTTGAGGTCCAGCCCGAGGGTCGGCGATCGGCCGAGGTGATTTTGCCATCGGCGGAAATTGCGAGGTTTGTGGAGATCCGCGGGCGCTGCATCCGAGGGCATTAGGATGAATTCAGAACATTTTCGCAAGTCGCGATCGGGTTTTGGTGGGCAAACTTGCGCTTGCCAAAGCGGCGGGGGCTGTTCAAGGGGTCCTCGTTTCCCCAACCCAACATGACACTGGAAATTGCACTGACCTTGGCTGTGATCGCGTTGACCCTTGTGGCGTTCATTCGCGAGTGGGCAGCACCGGATGTTTTGGCGTTGTCGATTTTATGTTTGGTGGTGGCTCTCGGCTTGGTGGATGCGTCGAAGATGGTGGATGTCTTCAAGAATGAGGCGCCACTGACGATTGCCTGTTTGTTTGTGATCGGTGGCGCGCTTGAGAAGTCGGGGGCGGTTGACCGGATTGGCATGCTGCTGCGCGACCGTTTGTCGGGAAACACCCGCACGGCGATTTTGGCATTTTCGGCTGTGGCCGCATTTTTCAGCGCGTGGATGAACAACACCGCGATCGTGGCGATCCTCTTGCCTGTGACTCTGGGCTTCGCGAGGTCGAAGGACATTGCGGCCTCGAGGTTGTTGATGCCGCTTTCTTACGCGTCAATTCTTGGCGGTTGTTGCACGCTGATTGGCACATCGACCAACTTGCTGGTGAATGGCGCGCTGCGTGATCTCAAGGT
>JBKDYW010000084.1:0-26519 GCA_046308575.1 Verrucomicrobiota bacterium | reverse complement strand
TCCTCGCGCGGGCTGCCGTCCGGCGTGCCGAACTGCGGGTACTTTTCCGATGAGGTTGAGTCGAGCTTCATCTCGACATTGCAACGCTCGGCAATTTCCAGCGTCGCATCGCATGCCTCGGGCAGCTCGGCAAAAATCGCGCGCATTTCCTCCGCCGACTTGAAATAAACCTCAGGCGAATAACGCATGCGGCTTTCATCAATAAGCTGATGCCCGGTACCGATGCAGATCATGACATCGTGCGCATCATGATCCTTGCGATCGAGGAAGTGCACATCATTGGCCGCCACCGGCTTGAGACCGAATTCCTTGGCGAGCTTAAGCAAAATCGGATTCACCCGCCGCTGCGCCTCCATCCCGTGATCGTGAATCTCCACATAGGTGTTGGCCGCACCATAAATTTCCACCAACTCGGCCAACGTCTCACGCGCCTTTGCCTCATCGCCCGCATGCAGCCACTCGTTCACCGGACCCGAAATGCAACCGGTAAGGCAGATCACCCCTTTGGAAAATTCCCGCAACGCAGCACGATCGACCCGCGGCTTGCCATGGTAGAGCCCCTCAAGATGCCCCTTCGAAACCAGTTTCGACAAATTTTCCCATCCCTCATTGTTCTCCGCCAACAAAGTCAAATGCGTCGCCCGCTTGCGCCCCACCAACTCCTTCTTTTCCTCCATCGAAAATGGCGCGAGGTAAATCTCACATCCAAAAATCGGCTTCACCCCAGCCTTCTTGCACTTCTGATAAAACTCCACCGCCCCAAACAAATTCCCATGGTCGGTCACCGCCACCGCCGGCATCCCCATCGAAGCCGCACGCTTCGCCAAATCCCCCATGCGGATCATTCCATCCAACAACGAAAACTCGCTGTGGACATGCAGGTGGACAAAAGAATCAGACATCGGACGGCCACCAAGCTATCCACCACCCCGACAAGCGCAAGCGGTGGATGCTAAGCCGCATAGATTTTCAATTCCCATCCGCCACCGCGCGGCGGCCGAGCTGCATCCATCGATAGCCAAGCACCCAAGCCAATCCTGCCACCGGATAGGCAAAAACAACGCCCACCACGAGCGCGATCAATCCCGCCAGCATGATCCCAACCGCCGCAAAGCCCAGCAACATGAGCTTTGCTTTGTGACCCTCGGTAATTTTCGCGCTGTACTTGAAAGCATCGATCACGCCGCAGTTGCGATCGACCAAGGCAGTCATGGCCTGACCATATTTCAGTCCGAGCCAAATACCCGGCACGATGAGTAAGATAAGACCCACCACAATCATCAAGCTGAGCAGTAACCATACGCCGATTCCTCTCAGCAACTTGTCGCCCTCGCCAAAAATCTGCGCGATCCCGAAAGGTCTTCCCGAAATGAGATTGAGCGCAAATCGCGTTGCCCCCAGCGAAATAAAAATGGAGACGACCTGCATCGCCAGCTGATTGAATACACTTCCCTGATTGCGGGCCGATTCGATCGGTGGTTTCCAGCCCATAGCCGCATCGATCGTACCAAGCACCAGCGCGACCACGAAGTAGACCGCCAACACAGTGATCATCGCCAAAAGCAGCTGACCGAAATTTTTCTTTGTCAACTCAAACGCCCGCTTCACACAAGCACCCACTTCGAGCGGCTCAATGCTGCCCGGCTCGGGTTCAAAGTCTGGACCCACCACCGGCAATGGGGGTGGTGGCTGATCAAACAAGCCCGCAACTTTGCCCGCCGCGATCCAGTCCTTCATACCATTCGACCAGACTAGGTCTTTTTCGGCATCGAGCTCACCGTTAGCCGCCATGTCCCGCAGCGTTTCAAAATCCACCGGCCCGACCTGCTCTCCCTTGCGTGTGTGATACCATTCGCTCATCGATGACCGGATACGGAAAAATGCGCCCGCAAGCAAGAAATCTCATGCGTAATGTGGTGGCAATGGAGCGAAGCGACATGGCGGAAGAAAAAAAAGCCCAATGATTTCCGCAATTTTTAACCGCCGTACCCTTCTTCCCTCAATTATCCAATTTTCCTATTATCAAATATCCATTCCCCAATTTCCCCCTTGCCACCGCCATTTTCGCGCCGATAAACTCAGGCACCATGAAATCAAAATTGGCATTCGCACTGGCTACCACCCTCCTCATCAGCTCCTGCGCGCAGGACAGCCTCACCGGTGATGTTTACTCACGCGGTGAAGCCGGTCGCGCCCAAGCGGTTCAAACCGGTCGCATCACCGCGATCCGCCCCGTAAAAATCGAAGGCGGCAGCCAAGGCGGCGCACTCGCAGGTGCGATCGCCGGCGGCTTCCTCGGCAGCAACATCGGCAGCGGCCGCGCCTCCAACACCGCTGGCGCCATCGGTGGTGCCATGGTCGGCAGCGCCATCGCCTCACAAGCCCAACAGGCCATGACCTCACGCCGCGGCATCGAAATCTCCGTCCGCCTCGACCAAGGTGGCTCGGTCGCCATCGTCCAAGAGGTCAACCCGCGCGAGCAATTCTCCGTCGGCGACCGCGTTCGCATCATCAGCTCCGGTGGTCGTTCGCGCGTTTCTTACTGATCACTCGCATCGCGACTCTGAAAACTGTCTCAAGCCCCCACCGCTACGGCGCTGGGGGCTTTTTCGTTGCCGCTTCTTTCCACTTGGCCCACACGCGGATTGCGCTTACTTGATGCGGACTTGAGTGCGCCATTTTCCCTCCTTGCGACCGACCCCGCCAGCTCCGCCCGACGCGGAACCCTGACCCTGCCGCACGGTGTCGTCGAAACTCCGATCTTCATGCCGGTCGGCACCCAAGGCTCAGTCAAAACCCTCCACCCGCTCGAACTCGAACAACTCGGCGCGCAGATCATCCTCGGCAACACCTACCACCTCTGGCTGCGCCCCGGCCACGAGCTGATCCGCGACATGGGCGGACTTCACGGCTTCACCACCTGGCAAAAGCCATTTCTCACCGACTCCGGTGGATTCCAAGTTTGGTCCCTAGCCAAGCTCCGCAAGATCACCGAAGAGGGCGTGCGTTTTCAAAACCACCTCGATGGATCGAAAATGCTCCTTACCCCGGAGCTCAGCATGGAAATCCAAGCCTCGCTCGGATCCGACATCGCGATGCTCTTCGACGAATGCCCGCCCTACCCCTGCGACGAGGCTTACGCCGCCCGCTCGCTTGCCCTCACCACCCGCTGGGCACGGCGCTGCAAGGATTGGGTCACCACCCATCAACCGATGTCGGGCAATGGCCGCCAACTCCACTTCGGCATCGTCCAGGGATCGGTCTACGCCAACCTCCGCGAGCAATCCGCCCGCGAACTCGTGGCGATGGACTTCGATGGTTATGCGGTCGGCGGCGTCTCGGTCGGCGAGCCCGAGCACGAAATGTTTCGTGCGATAGAAAATGCTGTGCCCTTCCTGCCGCACGACAAACCCCGCTACGCGATGGGACTCGGCACCCCCCCGCAGATTTTGGAAATGATCGCCCGCGGCGTCGACATGTTCGACTGCGTCATGCCCACCCGCATGGCCCGCCACGGCGTGGCCTTCACGCTCGACGGACCCCTCCACATCAAAAACCTCATCCACGCCAAGGACCCCCGCCCACTCTGCGAATCCGCCCACCCGCATGTTGCCGGGTTCTCCCGATCCTACATTCGCCACCTGTTTCGCGCGGGGGAAATGCTCGCTTTGCGGTTGCTTTCCTTCCACAATCTGCATTTCTACATGGGTCTCGTCGCCGGCGCGAGGGACGCCATCTCTAACGGAAAATTCAACGACTACAAAGACTCCTTCATCAAACGATACCACAACCCCACCACATCATGACCACCAACACACTCCTCACTACCCTCCTCGCCCAAGCCGCACCCGCCCCCGAAGGCGGCATCCTTGGCAACCCCCTGATCATGATGGGCCTCATGATCGTGATGTTCTACTTCCTACTCATCCGCCCACAACAGCGCCAACGCAAGGAACAGGCTGCTCGCATCGCCGCCCTGCAGTCCGGCGACAAAGTGGTCACCACCGCCGGCATCCACGGCATCGTCCACAATGTGCGCGACCACACCGTGGTCCTGAAAGTAGCCGAAGGCACGATGATTGAATTCGACAAGGCCGCTGTTGCCACGGTCACCAAAAAAGATTCCGCAGCATAAGACTTCACCGTCCCGCTCTCTTCGCACCTCGCATTTCACCCACTGCTTTTCGCCATGCTCGCCGCCACCCCATTTTACGAAGACCCGCTCACCATTTTCGTGACCGGCATGATCCTTGTGATCCTGTTCTTCTGGTACTTCGCCACCGACATCGAGCGGCGCAAACGCAATGTCGGCACGGTCCTGCTCATCGGCACGACCGCCCTCTGCGTGCTGTCGGCGACACCGGTGAATGAGCGCCTTAAAGGTGGCATCGACATCGTTGGCGGATCTTCATTCACACTCCGCGTACAACCGCGAGAGTCGGATAGTGGAGAAAAAATGGAGGTCACTCCCCAACAGGTCGACCAGGCGATCCTCGTGATCGAAAAACGCCTCAACAGCATGGGCACCTCCGAGCCGCTCATCGCCCGCCAAGGCACCGACGGCATCCTCGTGCAAATGCCTGGAGTCGAACCCGAAACCTCGGCCAAAATCCGCAACACCCTAGAAAAAGTCGCGAAACTCGAACTCCGTGAGGTGAGCCGCCGCAACGACGAACCCGGCCCCGATGGCAAACCGCTCGCCGAACGCGTCCAGACTGGCCAGGAAATAGTCCCCGGCTACAAGCCCTACACGCTCAAGGGCAAGGACGAGGACGGCAACGAGTACACCAACCCAATCCTCCTCAACCGCCGCATGGCACTTGGCGGTTCCGACATCGCCGATGCGGTACCATCCCCGCAACAGGCCGACGCGGTCGCCATCACGCTCAACGCCGAGGGCACCGACAAGATGATCGCCCTCACCAAAAACATGCGCTCCGGCGTCGACCGCATCGCCATCGTGCTCGACGGCGAAGTGATCAGCGCTCCAGTCGTCAACCAAACCCCGCTCGGCAAGCAATTCATCATCGAAGGCCTGCGCGAACCAGGCGAAGTGCAACACCTCGCCAGCGCGCTCATGAACCCGCTCGAAAACCCACTGGTCGTTGAGATGGAAGACACCGTCTCGCCCACCCTCGGCGCAGCCGTCGTCAAGCAAGGCATCTGGGCCGGCATCATCGGCCTCAGCATTACTGCGCTCTTTGTGCTCTTCTACTACCGCTTCGCCGGCATTATCGCGCTCTTCGGCCTCGCCATCAACGGCGTGATCCTCTTCGGCGTGATGGCCATGTTTGGCTTCACCTTCTCACTGCCCGGCATCGCGGGCATGATCCTCACCATCGGCATGGCGGTTGATGCCAATGTCCTCATCTACGAGCGCCTGCGCGAGGAAATGCAAGCCGGTAAATCATTCAAAACCGCGATCTCCGCCTCCTACGACAAAGCCTTCACCGCGATTTTCGACTCAAACTTCACCTCGCTCATCACCGCCGTCCTGCTCTTCATCTTCGGCAGCAGCGCGATCAAGGGCTTCGCCATCACCCTCACCATCGGCATCGTGGCCTCGATGTTCTCCGCGATCCTCGTCACCCGCGTGCTCTTCCGCTGGGCCACCGACCTCAACGCGCTCAAAAATGTCTCCTTCCTCAATCTCATCAAGGGGACGAAATTCGATTTCCTCGGCAAGTCCCGCACCTGCGCCATGCTATCCTTGGTTCTAATCGTGCTTTCGCTGGCCGCCTTCGGCCTTCGCAAGGAGCGCGCCTTCGGCGTCGACTTCACCGGTGGCACACTCATCAAATTCCAACTCGGCACGGATGTGAAAATCCCCACCGCCGATGTCGAAAAAGTCCTCTCCACCCTCCAACTTACCAAGGCCGCTTACCCGCAAGAGCAAGGCAACCCCGCCACCGGCACCCTCCTCACCGTGCGCTGCGACACGAAGGATGCCGATCAAATCATCGCCAAACTCCGCGAAAGCATTCCCGCTCTCGGTGAGAAAAAACCCGCAGTCACTACAACCCCCGGCCCTGAAACCAAGGACAACGCAAGCTCGAACTCAACCTCGAACTCAACCTCGAGCGTCAACGCCGAAGCCGCCGCTCCAGCCGATCACGACTATGTCATCGATAGCAGCAAGGTCGAAGTCTCCGCACTCATTGGCGGCACCTTCCTCAAGGACTCGCTCATCGCCCTTGTCCTCGGCCTCATCGGCATCCTCCTCTACATCACCTTCCGCTTCGAGTTCTCCTTCGCCCTTGGTGGCTTCGTCGCGATCCTGCACGATGTGATCATTTCCGTCGGCCTCGTCGTCCTGCTCGGTGGCGAGCTCTCGCTGATCCATGTTGGCGCGATCCTCACCATCGCCGGCTATTCGATCAACGACACGATTGTTGTCTTCGACCGGATTCGCGAAAACCTTCTCATCCGTGGCGGCTCGATCAAATCGATCATGAACGAAGCGATCAACGCGACGCTTTCGAGAACGCTGCTCACCTCGGCAACCACCATCGTCACCGTAGCCATCCTTTCGCTCTTCGGCGGATCCTCGCTGCGTGACTTCTCGGTCATGATCCTCATCGGCCTTGTAGTCGGCACCTACTCGTCGGTCTTCGTCGCCTCGCCGATCGTGCTCTGGTGGAGCAACCGCAAGGGTGGAGACCTTCGCACCGATGTGCTTGCCACCGAGCAAGCCGCCGAAGCCGCCGCCGCCGCGCCTTGATGCCGCATCGAAAAAACATCAGGGTTGCGGATTAAGCCGCGGGTTCTAGGATCAAGCATCAGACAGCGCCCCATGCACATCAGCGACATCCTCAGCAACTCCAAGCCCTCGCTTTCGTTCGAGTTTTTTCCGCCACGAACCGAGAACGCGTGGGAGGAGCTGTATGAAACGATCCGTAACCTGGAATCGCTGCATCCGTCCTTTGTCTCGGTCACTTACGGCGCGGGCGGCACCACCCGCGAACTCACGCATGACTTGGTCTTGCGCATCCGCCAGACGACCTCGATCCCGCCCGTCCCGCACCTCACCTGCGTCGGCCACACGAAGGAGGAAATCCACACCATCCTCCAACGCTACGCCGCAGCCGGAGTCTCGAATGTCCTCGCCCTGCGAGGCGACCCGCCGAAGGATCAGCCGGATTACGATTGGTCGGCCGGCGATTTCCGCCACGCCGCCGATCTGGTCGCCTTCATCCGCGAATTTAACCGCTCCGGCACCCACCCCGATCCCCGCGGCTTCGGCATCGGTGTGGCCGGATTCCCCGAAGGCCACCCCGCCACACCAAACCGCATGCTCGAGCTCGAGCACCTCAAGGCCAAAGTCGACGCCGGCGCCGATTACATCTGCACGCAGTTGTTCTTCGACAATCACGATTTCCTCGACTTCCGCGACCGCTGCCAGCTTGCCGACATCGAGATACCGATAATCGCAGGTATCATGCCGGTGACCTCGCTGCCAGGCATGAAGCGCATGGCCGAACTCGCCGCCGGCGCACGCTACCCGGCCAAGCTCATCCGCACACTCAACCGTGCCAGCTCAAGCCCTGAAGGCGTCGAAAGGGCGGGCATCCACTACGCTGCGGAACAATGCACGAACCTCCTCAATGAAGGCGTCGACGGCATCCACTTCTACACGCTCAACAAGAGCCACGCGACCCGCGAGATTTTCAACAGCCTGGGCCTCACGCCGGCCGTCTAATTTGGCTCAGTTGTTGCGCCACTCGTAGATGTCTTCCGCCTGCTTGAGCGTGACATCGTAGAGGTAGCCCTGCACCGGCACAATGATCGGTATCCGCCCGATCGAAGCGTCCAGCGGATACTCAAGTTGAAGTCGGCTTGCGCGCTCAAAGGCATCGCCCGGAATGGTGATACTGAAAGAACCCTCGTAACGCAACATTCTCGAAATCCGTTCGGAGGCCTGCTGTTGCAACTTTCGAAGCTCTGCATTTGAACTCAACCGATCAAACAACGAACCGGATTCATCGCGGGCACCACCACCTCCGCTTCTATCCAAGGCCTGCGCCGCACGCCTGAGCGTGATGTCCGCCTCATCCCTCTGCGCCAAGCCCTTCGATACAAAGGCCTCATCCGCCACATCCCCCAAAACAGATCGGGACTCGCCCTCACCCCTCGCAATCGCATCGTCAATCTCCTTTTGCGAGGGCAGGCGCACCCTCATCGATCCTTCCAGCGTGAAAAGATCATCGGCACCAAGCTTTACCTCACTCAACTCCAAGCCACCACCAATCGTTCGCAACTGGAAGGAACCTTCCCGGAAGTCCACACGATGGTAGTTTCGCGAGTAATCAACGACTGAAAGCGCTTTGAGCAGGTGAATCCGTTCGCGCAACGAAATCACATCATTGCCGTCGAGCACGACCTGTCCGGCGAAACCAATTCCGTCCGGACTGTTGGTCGATCCGAAAACCTTAAAATCACCTGATATGGAACCTTCGAGATAATTCCGCGTTGACGGCGGTGTGATATTCTCGATCGCCATGTTGCGGATTTTTGCAATGCCATCCACCTCCGGGCGCTCACCAGTTTTAATCCGCAAGCCGGCCAAGTCGATCGTGCCCGCGCCTTGTTTGAGGTCGGCCTTTTCAAAGAAAATTTCATTTGGCGAGCAAACCACGATCATCTCGATCACCTCGACCCGATTGATCCAGTTCTGGCTCAGAAAGCCGCCCTTTAAGATCATGCGCCATGAATCATTGACTCGCTGCATCTTGATTGCCGTCGATTCGATCGACCCTTGGGTGCGCTCCGAATAACCCCAGCGGATGTTGGCTTCCGCGATGTCAAAGGAACGGATCTCAACCTTTTCCGGATCAGAGAAAAAAACCTTCGACATCATGGCGGCCGACTCCGCGTCATCGGCGCCGGCTCTCAAATCGATGTCCAGCTTGGCGACACCAATGATGCCCGAACGCCAGACGCCGATCAAACCATCAAGCAAGCCCATCTTGCAGCGGATGTTGCGGGCCTCGAGCGCGGAGAAAAATGTCCGGTTGTCACCCTCGGCTGCAAATCGGCTCAACTCCATCTGGCCCTGAAGCCGCTGGAAACCGCGCATTTCAACCTCCGATGCCGATACGGCCTCAGTCAGGCTTTTCTTGAAGCCCATGATGAAACGGGCGGATTCGGTCCGTTTTTCCAAATAAATCCAGACCCCCACCGCGCATATGAGCAGGAAAACCAAAAACCGGAAGGCAATGTTCATCAGGTGGAACGCCAATCGACCCTGCATCCCCTTGCCGGACATGGAATACCGCACCTGGAACCAGAAACCCTGGCTGGAAACCCACTGGCTCAAACGCTCGTCGAAACTCTCTAATTTTTGGCCAATCATGCGAAATTCAGGACGCCGACATTCAAGCCCCTTTTGGCGGCCGAAGCGAGGGGAAAATTGCCTCGCATGCGATCCGCGAACCCATTATCAAAATCCCGCGTGGAAACCACTGACTACAAAGTCCGCCTGGAAATCTTCGAGGGCCCCCTCGATCTCCTCCTTTATCTGATCAAAAAAGACGAGCTCGACATCCAATCGATCTCCATCGAGCGCATCACGCGTCAATACCTCGACTACATCAACACCTTCAAGCTGCTCAACATCGACCTCGCCTCCGAGTTCATCGTCATGGCAGCCAACCTGATGTACCTCAAAAGCCGCACCCTGCTACCGCGCGTCGATCAACCACCCGAAGAGGACGCCGAAGAGGATGATCCGCGCTGGGAGCTGATCCGACAGCTCATCGAGTACAAAAAATTCAAAGATGCCGCCGGTTTCCTCTCGCTTCGCGAAATCGAACAGGAAGGACGCTTCGCCCATCAGCCAGAACCCGGCGAGAAGACAACCGACGAACCGGCCGCACTCGCCGAAGTCTCAATCTTTGACCTGATCCGCGCATTTCAGAATGTCCTCAAACGCTTCGAGGAATCCCACGACTTTGGCGACATCATCGACGATCGCTTCACGGTCTCCGACAAGATCGATCTGCTCATGACCAGCTTTGTCCCCGGCCAATCACGCCGTTTCGAAGAGCTCTTCCAATCGGCCACCACCAAGGCCGAGGTGATCGTCACCTTCCTCGCCCTGCTCGAGCTCATGAAGCTCAACCAATTCGTCGTCCGCCAAAGCGAGTTGCTTGGCGACATCGTCATCGAACGCCGCGAAGCGGCCCTTGCCGGGGCGCTCAACGGTGCGGATGACGAGACAGAGGACTGAAAAATTCAGCCAACGCGGAACACGATCCGCGCCTTGGTAAGGTCATAGGGGGACATCTCCATTTTCACCTTGTCGCCCACGACAAGACGGATGAAACGCTTGCGCATTTTTCCGGAGATATGCGCCAGCACTTCATGACCGCTCTCAAGCTTCACCCGAAACATCGTGCCCGCGAGCACCGAGGAAATCTCGCCATCGACCTCCACTGCCTTCTCTTCATCTTCGGGTTTGTCAGCGCGTTTGCTGGGACCGAATCGATTGCGGCCACCACCCGTGGGGCGGCGTCCTTTGTTCTGCGGGCGTGGAGGCATGATGTTGATTGGTGCTTTGCCAGCGAGTCCGTGTGACCGCCAACAAGCTTGGCTTAACGCGAAGGCCAGCAGCCATCAACCCAAAAAAATCAACCAATCCCGTAAGGCCGCCATTTCCCACAAGCACGCTTGCAATCAGGCCTCACAAACTGCAGTTTCTCGCTCGCCCAGTCCTTCGGCAGGGCAGCCAATTTCCGTCCCATTATCATGCCCGAGATCAGCGAAAACGAACTCACCGCAAATGCGAAGCCACTCTGGCTCAAGGCGCTCACCGCGGAACAGGTGTCGAATCACGCTTACGCAGTCACGCTGCTTCAAGGCATCCTCAACGACAACCCCGGTTTCCTCGAGGCCCGCAAGCTGCTGCGCAAATGCGAACTCCAGCTCACCGGTGGCGCGAAGAAAAAATCCGGCCTATTCGGCCTCCAGACCGGCGGCATGGGGCTAATGAAAATTCAGAGCCAGGCAAAAAAGGATCCCATCAGCGCACTGCCGCTTCTTGAAAAGGAACTTGAGAAGGATCCTCTCAACGACGCGGCCAATGACCTGCTCTTCGACATTTGCGTCAAACTCGAATTTTTGAACACCGCGGCCTTCGCGCTCGAAACGGTTCGCAGCTCGAATCCCGAAAATGCCAAGCTGCTCAAAAAACTCGCAGCCTTCTACAGCTCGCGCGACATGCACGAACTCGCAGGCGAGGTCTATAACGACATCATCCGCCACCACCCCACCGACGGCGAGGCGATCAAAGGCGCCAAAGACGCATCTGCCCGCGCCTCAATGCAAAAACAACGCTGGGACGAAAATGCCAGCATGCGCGACCTGATGCGGGACACCTCGCAGTTTGAGGAACTCGAAAAGTCCTCCCGCACCGGACTAACCCGCGAGCAACTCGAAGATCGCCGCGACAAGACGATCGAGAAATACAACGCCAACCCGAACCACCTCGCCACGGTCAAGGAACTCGCGGGCATCTACGAACAACTCGAGGATTGGCACAACGCGCACAATTTCTACCAGTGGGCATTCTCACTGAGCACCGGCGATGTCGCCCTCGAGTCCAAGGCCTCGGCGATGAAGGACAAGGCAACCGAAGCCGACCTGCGCTCTCTCGAAAGCGCAGTGGCCGCCGATCCCGACAACGCGGAACTCCGCGCTGCCCTCGAAGAACGCCGCCGCGATCGACTCACGGAACAAGTCCAGGAAGCCAAACGCCGTGTCGACCAAAACCCCACCGACCCGCAACTGCGCTACGAACTCGGCAACGCACTCTACCAGTCCGGCGACCTGAGCGCGGCCATTCCCCACCTCCAGCAAGCCACCCGCAACCCGCACATCCGCACCAAGGTACTCCTCCTGCTCGGCCGCACCTTCAAGGGCAAGGCGATGTTCGACCTTTCCATCAAACAACTCTCCGACGCGCTCGCCGACCTCCACGCGATGGACGGCACCAAGAAGGAAGTCCTCTACGAAAAGGGACTCATCCACGAAGAAATGGGCGACAAAAAATCTGCCCTCGATTGTTTCAAGCAAATCTACGAAGTCGACTACGGCTACCGCGATGTCGCGCGACGCGTGGAATCATCCTACGCTTGATGGCGAAGCGCCGCGGCTTCAGCGCGGCAGCAAGGTGATGCGGAATCGATTGTAGCGGTCGTTCGGCTTAAAGAGCCATCCCGGCCGCTGATCGAGCAACTCGTATCCCGTGAGCATGAACTCCGGTAAAAACTGGTTGCTGTTCGGATCGTAAACTTCACGACCGGTGTAGTTGCCGCGGATCCGATACTCGAAGTTGTTGTCCTGCGCGTAGCGCCTTCCTGGCGGGCCATCCTCATGGAAACGATCGGGCACCCGCTTCTTGTCCTCGCGCATCATCACGAGCTTGGCGCGATTCCAATCCTGCCTCGGTTCGCGCAGATAGCCCCAGAAACGGGTCTTTTCGACAAAGTATCTGCGGCCGTAATAAAAATTGCCGGTCGGCTCCGAAGCTATCTTCGCAGCGCGCTCTTCAACCGATGGCCCACCCATGTTTCCGGGCCCACCCGAAGAAACGCCGCAATGCGACAAGCCTATCACCATGCCCGCCAGCGCGGCCATCCTCATCCATGTCTTCTCCATGAGCGCGAGGTTGGGAAAACTTGCCGCGAATGGCAAGTGTCGAGAGATACCCGTTCACTTGACCGGCTCCAACGATCCATCGAAGGCTTTTTCCGTCAGCAACCAATCCTCAGCCAAGACGCGCTTGATCTCAAATTGCCGTTTCTCCGCACCCTCGGGTCTCGAAATCGCAAGTATCGCACGGAACGAAGTCGCGTTGGCTCTTCCCTTCATCCGCAACCTTTCCGCAATGTCCTCCATCGCATCCGCTTGAGGCGAACCCTTCCGGCAATAGCCGAGAAGAATCACATCCGAATTCGAACGAGCCATCGAATAGCAGACCCATTGCTCGTCATCCACAAACGGACCATTGAAGTAGTTGTCCGCCGAAAACCAAACACGCACAAGCCCCTCGCCCGCCTCACCAGAGACAAAGGACTCCCACGATGGCTGGCACTTGCCGGCAAATGAATCGAAATCAAGACGCCAGATACCCGTCGGATCCGGCGTCAACATCGCGATGATGGAGCTTTCATCGCCATCATTCTTGGAACGCTTGATGACCAACCCCTCGACCAAAGCGTTGTTGGGATCGATGCTCCCAAGCCAATTGTCAACGCGTGGCGGGCCACTCCGTTCCTCCTCATCCCGAAGAAAAGCCAACACCTCATCCGGCGTGCTAGCAGCCAAATGGAAATTCTCACGCACAGCTGCCTCATCCTTGGCCGCAAGAGCTCTCGTGATAATGGCTCGCGCTTCATCTTCGCTCGGTGATTTGAAGCGCGACTCAATCCGATCCACCACACGGGGTTTCGCGAGCATTTCAAATTCCGTAAACTCGCTCTGCTGCTGTCGCTTGCGCATCCATCCTCCAAATATCACGATCATCACAAGGATCGTGACAAAGGCGATCAACAATGTGCCGCCACGCACCACTTTGCTGCCATGGCGATGCCTTCTGCCTCTTCTCGAGCCACGTTCGCGACCGGACGAATTACGCCGCGACCTGCGCAACCTACTGCCAGCCATCCGCTCAATCCGCCCAAGACCGGGCGGATCACCGATCTCCCTTTCGGAAGTACGGACAGGGGTCGAAAGCCGGATGTGTTCGGGTTCCATCTGCGGAAGTTTCTATTCGTGAGATACCTTACGGGCAAGCAGTGAGATTTGAAATTCACATGCATTACCGCTTGGCAGAACATGGCAGCATGGGAATCTTAGGCCGTGGCCCGCATCCTCATCACCATCGGCGACCCCGCCGGCATCGGCCCGGAAATTGTCGATCAGGCCCTTGCATCTGCGGAAATCCCGCAAAACCACGAATTTGAAATCATCGGCAACCCCAAAGCCGGCACACCGGGCAAGCCAGACCAACGATCCGCCGCCGCCGCACTCGAGGGTTTGGAACTGGCCGCACTCGAACTCACAAACGGCAAGGCCGCAGCCGTGGTCACCGCACCGGTCTGCAAGCACCAGCTCAAGGCCGTAGGATTTCGCTTCCCCGGCCAAACGGAATTTTTTGCTGATGCCTTCGGTGTCACGCGCTTCGGCATGCTGCTCACCGGCAAGCACCTGACTGTCGGCCTCGCGACCATTCACGAACCGCTCTCGCGCGTGCCGCAGTTGGTCAGCGTGGATTCGATCATCAACATCGGCACACTCACCGCTGCGTACCTCCATCAACGCGGCATCATCCGTCCCCGCATCGCCGTGGCCGGACTCAACCCCCACGCCGGCGAAAACGGCGAGTTTGGCGACGAAGAAGAACGGATCATCCAACCCGCAATCGAAGCGCTCAATGCCCTCGGCATCGCCGAATTTAAAGGCCCCGGCGTCCCCGATGCGATCTTTCGCGATGCCGCACGCGGCGGTCACGACGCCGTACTTGCAATGTATCACGACCAAGGCCTCATCCCGCTCAAGCTTCTCGACTTCGACAACGCTGTAAATGTCACGCTCGGCCTGCCAGTCATCCGCACCAGCCCGGACCACGGCACCGCCTTCGACATCGCCGGCAAGGGCATCGCCGATCCTTCGTCGATGATCTCCGCCATCAAGCTTGCCTGCGAACTGGCAGGTTGAGCGGAGACTTCAAAGACCGAGGAAATTTCCGATCAGACGCAAGCCCGCATCCTGGCTTTTTTCCGGATGAAACTGGCATGCCAGCACGGCGCCCGACTCGATCGATGATGCAAAATTTTCCGCCGCGTAATCGGTGCGCGAGGCGATGATCGATTCGTCCTCCGGTACCGGGAAATACGAATGCACAAAATAAAAGTACGGAGCCTCGCCCAAGCCCGCCCAATTTTTAAGATTTGGTTTCGCAGGCCTCGCCGCATTCCAACCCATGTGCGGAATCTTCACCCCAGGCACATCACCGAAGCGTTTCACCTTTCCACGAAACAACCCAAGCCCCGCAACGCCGGGACTCTCATCGCTGGAATCAAAAAGAATCTGATAACCAAGGCAAATGCCGAGATATGGACGCCCGGCGGATACCCAGCCGCGAATCAGATCCGCAAGACCACGCTGCTCCAACTGCGCCATGCAATCACCAAAAGATCCAACGCCCGGCAGCAACAAGTGCGTCGCATCGCCAAGCTCAGCGGCATTCGCCACCACTGCCGGCTCCTGGCCCAAGGCACGCAAGGCATTGGCCACACTGCGCAAGTTTCCCGCGCCGTAATCAATCAGAGCAACCTTCACAGCGCAGCCTTGGTGCTTGGGATGCCCTTGACCCGCGGGTCGATCTCACAGGCATCGCGCAACGCGCGCGCCAGACCCTTGAAGATCGCCTCAGCGATGTGGTGCCCGTCGCGGCCATACAGCAGCTCGACATGGATGTTTGCCCGGAGATTGGACGCCAGCGCGCGGCAAAATTCCTCGACCAGCGTGAAAGGCATATTCGGCGCCGATGGCGTCCCGGCCGGAGAGCGGAATTCGAGATGCGGACGATTGCTGAGATCAACCACCACCCGCGCCAACGTTTCATCCATCGGCAAATACGCGCATCCGTAACGGCGAATGCCTTCCTTGGCACCAAGCGCCTCGCGCAGGCAATCGCCCAGCACGATGCCGGTATCCTCGACCGTGTGATGAATGTCGACCTCGATGTCGCCGACCGTTCTGATGTTGAGATCAAAGAGCCCGTGTTTGGAAAACAGCGTGAGCATGTGATCAAAAAACGGCACGCCCGTATCGATCGTCGATTCGCCCGAGCCATCAATCAGGATCGAGAGATCAATCTGCGTCTCGGTGGTCTTGCGGCTGCGTTTGGCACTTCGTGTTGAGGACATGGCAAAGGGTGGGTTGGTTGAAATGTTCCTACTTTGTGGGTTCGTTGACCGCTTTCGTCGGCTCGGTTTTTGGAGTTTCAGCTTTCTGTGGCTCTGGTTCCTTTGGCTTTTCTTCCGACTCTGCTTTCTGCGGCTCCGGTTTGGCATCGGCCTCGGCCTGCAAAAGAGCCATGTAGCGCTCTGGCAACATCGCCGCCTTCACCATTTCAAGGGCCGCCGCAATCGACGGGCTGTTTTTATCCGCCGAACGCACCATGCGCAAGGCATCCCGAAAAATCCTGCCACCCTCGGCCGCCTTTTGCGTCCCCACAGCAGCAAACTTCGCCTCCTCCTTGCGGGCGTGGGTCAGCCCCTCTTCAATCGATTTCTTCAAAAACGGATCCACCGTCAGCCAAGATGCCTTGGCATCCTTCTCCGCTTTGTTGATTGCCTCCAACTGCGCCGCCTCGTCGGCAATCGCCAACTCCGCATCCCGCCGCGCGATCGCCGACATCCGCTGCAACCCGATATCGCGCTCCCTGATCCGCGCATCCAGCGTCGTAAGCATGTCATCGAGCTCCGACACATGAGCGCGAACCACCTGCCTCATCAAGGGCGCCAAGTTTCCATGCACCTCGCTGTTAGAGAAATCCTTTTCAAACACCTCATACGCGCGCAGGGCCTCGATGTAAGCCCCAGCCTCAACCATGCGACGGATCCTGATCTCCGCCACCCGCGCGTCCATGTCGTAAGCGTCCTGACGGTAGCCATCGGCGCTGACCATTTTGCCGTTGATCTTGAGCGCTCCCGTCAGCACCTCGTTGGCCTCACGCTTAAGCGTGGCAAGGATCTCGCGGGCCTTATCCGACTCGGCTGGCTCGGGCTTGATTTTGAGAAATTTTTCCACCTCGCGGATCCGACGCTCGTAGTCGCGATTGCTGAGCAAGTCCGGCACAGGGACGAGTTTGGAAATTTTGGCAAAGTCATCATTGGCAACCGACGAGCGCCGCACCTCTCGCACCTCGTCCTTGGGGATCACCCGTTCGTCCTTGATGCTGGAAGTAACCTTGACCTCAACCTTATAGGCATTGTCCTCCTCGGCCAAAAGTCGACCTTCGATTTCCTTGCCGGATTTCATCACGAAAATGTCGGCAAACATCGGGCAAGGGACTGCAAAGCAGGCACAAGCAACAACAAAAGCGGTACGGGAATTCATGGAGACCCGGGAGGTTAGGCACATCATGCGGCCTTAGTATAGTTCAATTAGGCTCAGCCGACAAGACGCCTTGCCGTAATGCCTCGGCGGTCGATGCGGACTTTTCCGTGCCATTGGCAAAAACAATTTTGACCGTACCCGCCGGCACCGCATCTTCAGGCCTCGCCATGCGCCTATGAATCACCCTCGGCGTCAATTCCTTCACCGCGCGCAACAGGTCACCCTGCACGCCCTCGCCCACGATCACGCTCACCTTGAGGTGCCGGGCAATCGTCGCCAGAATGAGATCGGTGTGCATCACTGGGCGCTCGACCGCATACTGCGGCAATGGCGTTGCCAGGTCGCTCAACTTCTCCACCAAAGGCCGCCCAAGTTCCGCAAGGCGGCCCTCCGCCATCGATAGCAAACCGCAAGTCGAATCATCAAAGATCATCGCCAGGTCCGTGATCGGCAAATTGATCAAACTGGCAGTGTCCGGACATTCCTTGAGAAACGAATCGCCAATGAAAAGCTCGGCCAGCGTTGTCGCAAGGTCCTCCGACCAGACCAACCAACTGTCATCAAGCGTGACCGCCGCCACATCGAGCACCGATTGCAAACACAGCGCATAGAGAAATGCGCGGCCCGCACCAATCGAATCGGGTGCCTCCTTGTTGAAAATGCGAAGGCGTGGCCCAACGGCAAAAGCCTCTCTCGCGCGCTTGAGCAGAGCCACAGCCTTGTCGCGATATGCTTCGTCGCCACTCGCGGCAAATGCCGCGGCATAAGCCGAAACCATGCGGAAGGTCGAGCCGGCGTGCGCGCATTCGTCGCGACGCTGACCCTCGGTACGAGCATCGCGAACCGCCAGCAACTTCGCCTTGGCCGCCTCGTATCGCGGGCGAAACTCCTCCGGCACAAGCGAAAGATCCGCAGCGATCTCCTCAAGGGTCATCTTCATGCCAATGGTGTTTTTGCGGAAATAAGCACGGCGCGGATCATCCTCCGACGGCAGGTTGCCCAGCTTCTCCATGCCGGTCGCCTTGATCCACCACGCGGCATCGTCCGCGCCCAAAATCTTTTCCACCTCATCAACCGTCCACATCCACTTCTCCTTGTCCTGCGGCTCGGCAATGCCGATGGCAAAAAGCCCATCCGGCGTGGAAAATTTCTTTTCGGCAAATTTGATGCCATCCAAGGCCCTCTCAAGGGCGCGCTTATCGCCCGTGCTACGGTACACCTCAAGCAAGGCCACTACCGCTCTCGCCTGGGCCGGGCAATCGAATGTAAAATTCGGCAAGGCCCACGATTTGGCTACCCTTGAAACAAAAACCCCGCCATCAAGCGGATCAAACATCGCGCTGGGCAGCAAGTCACCAGTCAAGCCACGCGTCGCCTCCAAACACTTCTGGCGCAGATCATCGGGCACCCCCGGATGACGAGACGAAATGGCAAACAACTCGAGCGAGCTGGCAGGAAAAAGACCACCAAACTCATCGAGGTTTCTCGACAAGGGATCATACAGCGATGCCAACTGGCGGATGCAGCGGATCGAATCCTTCTCCGGCTCTTTGCTCGCCACCTTGTTGAGCTTGCGCTCACGGAAATTTTGGCGACGGGTCTCGTTGTCCGACGCACTGTTTTTGAGCACATACTCGCTCGAGTCGCGCCACATCTGCGAAATCATCTCATGCGATTTGCTGAAAAGCTCGGCCGCATTACCCACCTCATTCGCCTGCACCGGGATCCACGCCACCGGATTGCACTCATGCGTCATCCACATAAACAACGGCAGTTGCACCGGCCTTTCAATTTGCGCACAAAGATCCGGCACCAGCAAACCCATCTCACGACTCGCATCACCATCGATCAGCACTGGAACATATTGGTTGTTGATCGCCGTCACCACCGAAGGGTCCTGCACCAGCGAGTCCATCGCCGTCTGGAAGTTCGCTTGCTGCGGCAGCGTGACCACACAAAAAAGCAGCCTGTTTGCATCCTTGGCCATTGCAATCGTCTCCTTAGTCCATGGCTGCCAACGGATCGGCGATGATGCCTGATTCTTGTACAAGGCGCCCGGATAGGCGGAGAGAGAGTTGCTCTGAAGCTGCGATGACAATTTGATACCGGAGCCCATCTGCGCTTCGCCGTCCCCGTCACTGCGACGGCAGGATCCGGACCCCAGAATCAAGGGCAAAAAGAAAACGAGCCAGAAACTTCGGATCAAAAATGCGTGCATGATCTACAGGTGGTGTTTGAAAATTTACAAAAAGTATCTCAACCGACGGGACAAGATGAAGAAAAGACTTCCGTGGTGGCAAGCCAAAGCTATCCTGCGGCAGCAAAAATAAACAAGCGCGTGATCAGTATTGCCGTATCCAGCCAAAAGGGCGGAGTGGGAAAAACCACCGTCTCAATCAACCTCGCCCACGCCTTCGCCATCGCCGGCGTGAAAACCCTGCTGGTCGATGCCGACCCACAGGGCTCGGTCGGACTCTCCCTCACCCGTCAATCGAGACTCCTGCCAGGCTTCTACGACTACCTCGCCGACCCGAGCCTCTCGCTCGAACAATTGATCGTACCAACAAGGCTCGAAACATTTTCACTCATGGCCAGCGGCCAGGCGGGTGATTACGACACAGGCGGCAGCATGGGCGCCCACCTTGCTCGCGTGCGCACATTTCTCCATCAAATCTCCCAGCGCGGCTTCGACCTCTGCCTCATCGACACCGCTGCCGGCCTCTTCGGTGTCTCCGGCGATGTGATCGCCTCCAGCGACGCTGTGCTCATCCCCCAACAAGCCGAACCCCTCGGCATCCGCTCAGTGCCCAAGCTGCTCGACGGACTGGGCAAACTCCGCGTGATGAACCCCCGCCTCCAAGTCCTCGGCGTCCTACTCACGATGGTCCAAAACGATCTCGATGACAGCATTGAGGCCGCCAAAGCCCTGCGCCAACTTTTGCCTGCCGAACTCGTTTTCCAAAATGAAGTCCCGCGCGACGGCACCTTCATCAAAGCCAGCGCCCGCGGCCTCCCCGCCGGCGTGATGGAAAACGGCGAGCCCATCCGCAAAATCTTCGAAGGCATCCGCACGGAAATTACCCGCAAAACCGCTTCTCCATCACTCAATCCACGCCACGCATGAACCCTATCGACACCTGGGTCGACACCGATGAAGTCCGGCGCCTCGCCGAGCGCCTCATGTCGCCCGACCGCCAAACCCGGCCCAACATCCAGGAATCCGGATTCGACGATTCCTTCGTCGGCTTTGCCGAAGCAAAACCTGCCGCACCAGCCGCGCCAGTCATCAGGCAAGCGGCACCCGCACCGCCACCAGCCCCAACCCCAAAGGCAGCCGCACCAACACAGACGCACGCCGCCCTAGCCGCTGAAAAATCTCCAAGCGCACCGAGCGCGTTCAACGGACTCTCCGCATGGCTGCACCAGCAATTCGGCGCATCAGCCGTTTTTGTGGTGAACCTCGATGGCAGTATCCTCCATGACGAAGGCTGCGCCCATCTCCATTTCGCCGCCCGCGGCATGGCCCTCAACTGGAAAATTCGCGATGCGGTCAAGCCCGTGCGATTGCTTGTTCACGCCGGCAGCTACCTAGAGCTGATCCCGCTAAATCACCCGCAAGGACGCCTCATCCTTGGCATCATTGCGCCACAAGCAATCAACCCAACCGCGCTCGAAAGCATCAGCGAAAAATCCACCCAAGCCTGATCGCAAATTCGCCAAAAAATTTCTCCACCCGCAGAATCAACAACATGGCCGAAGATCAATCCTCAGCGTCCGATTCAGAGGACTTCGTCAAAGAGCTCACCAACCACCAGAGCTCGATGCTCGCCTACATCCGCTCGTTGGCACCCGGCGGATCCGGCGCCCGCGACCTGCTGCAAGAGGTCAACATCACCCTCTGGCAAAAACGCGAATCCTACGAACTCGGCACCAACTTCAAAGCCTGGGCCTTCCAAACAATCCGCTACCACCTGCTCAACCACCGCCGCCGCCTCGCATCGCAAGGGTGGCTGGTCTTCGACGACGACCTCCTTCAACGCGTCGCGCCGGAGCTTGATTTCGAACCGGACGAACTCGAGGAACGCCACCTCGCCCTGCGCAAATGCCTGCAACGCTTGCGCCCCTCCGATCGCGAGTTGATCCATCACCGCTATGTCAGCAGCGCATCCCTTCAAGCGTATGCCGACAAAACCAACCGCAGCGCCGGCACGCTCAAGGCCGTGCTCTTCAACCTGCGCGCCGCCCTCAAACGCTGCATCGAACGCGAAATCCAATCCGCCACCGACCATCCCTGATGAAACGCGCCGACCATCACCTGGTCCAGAAAGTGCTGGATGGCGAAATTTCCCGCGAAGGCTTCGACGGATTGCAAGACCGCATGCGCGAGGATCCCGAGCTGATCAAACTCTACGGCTCCTACGCATCGCTGCATCACAACCTCAACGAAGAGTTTGAGGATGGTCAATCGGACTCACTCACAACCATCGGCCGGCAACCCATCCTGCGCACACTCCGCGTTCCGCTCATCATCGCAGCGCTCGTTGCCATAGGCTTCGTCGCATGGTTTTTGCCTCAATGGTTTTTCGGCCAAAAAAATTCCGGCGACATCGCGCTCGCATCGTTTTCCATCGACGCCGCATGGCGCATCGATGGTCCGGCAAAAATTCTCGGCGGCGCCACCGCTCTCACTGCCGACAGCACCCTCCACCTGCTCGAAGGCCGCGCCAGCATCGCCCTCAAGCCATCCGTCAGCGCCCTCGTCGAGGGCCCCGCAAGCCTCCGTTTTCCGAGCGCGGAATCCATCGACATCATCAAAGGCAAGTGCCTCATCCAACAATCCGGCCGCGACGACAAACTCACCGTCACTACACCTCAATTCGCCAGCATCCAATCGGGCACCAACTTCGGCATCATCGTCGATCCTGTGCAAAAATCCGACGAGATCCATGTGATCGATGGCAGCCTCGAAGTGCTCCCACGCGAAGAGGGCAACGCCACCCAACTGATGAAAGGCGACGCAATTCGTTCCGCCAATGGCGCCGCCATCACCCGCCTGCCCACTCAGACGACCAAGTTCGCCAACCGACTCGACCGCTTCAACTCGCAGATCGCGATGCCATTTCACAAATCCGATTGGCGCACCCACTACGGTACTCCGGCGATCAGCGAAACACGCGTCCAAGGCGCAAATTTCGCCATCCTTAGAAAATTTGAATCGCCCCTGCCACTCACTGAAAATTCGGTCATGCTCATCACCCTGCAATGCGCCGAACCCACGGTCGGGAAATTCCACAGCGATGGCTGGGCAGGACTGAGCCTCTTCAGCAAGGGCAGCGAAATGGTCTTTCTCGGCGACCCCTACGGCCCGAGCAGTTCGTGGGGCCTCGATGTCAAAGACGCGCAGCCCCAAGCCCCGCGCGCCTCAGCCACCGCCGACTCCGCCAGTATGACGCTGCGCTACGACGCAAGCAACGGCACGGTCAGCCTCCATGAAGGCGGGCTCCCTCTCAAACCGGCCATTTACACCGGAAAAATCCCGCCTGGCACACGCTTCGATGAAGTACGCCTCGGCGCCTCGGCCGGAGCCGCCCTAGCCGTAACCTCGCTTCAGGTCCTCAGCAGCGGCGAATGATTCGCCCCACGCCACATAAGGATAAATCTCCTTAAACGAGAGGGAAGGCTGTCACATAAGCATGACGTAACCCAAACCCATGTCGATGCATCAAAAGCCCAGGCACACCCTTGCCCATAGGAGTATCGGATTTTTACTCTTGGCCTGCGCCACATTCGCCAGCGCCAACGACAAGGTGTATGTGTCGCGCTTCTGGCATAACCACCAGCCAACCTATTGGCCGGAGTGGAACAACAACGGCCCTCAAACGAGCCGCGTTCAATACGCATGGGATTCGATCGTGATGAAGTCGGGTCAAAATTACGGTGGCCTCAGTCCGAAGCAGCATCCGGAAAACAATCTCACAGAGATCTTCGGTCTCGATGACCGCCGGAATTCCTACCAAAGCGGCCCACGCAACTCGCTCACCAGCTTCAACAACTCCGGCGGTTTCGCCATCAGCTACTCGGGTTCGCTGATCGACAATGTCCGCCAACTCGGTTCGCTAGGTCAACTTGGCTACGGCTCAGGGTGGAACAACGGATACCGCGAAGCCCGCGGATGGCTTACTCCGGCCGGGTCCACACGCATGGACCTCGTCGGCTTCACCTACCATCACTCGCTCGCACCGCTGCTACCGAAATCGGTCTTCCGCAAGGAGCTGCAAATTTTCAAGCAGGCATGGTGGAAGGCATGGGGCGGCAACGCCAACCTCAGCGACCATTCGAAAGGATTCTTTCCCACCGAAATGGGCTACTCGCGCCACCTCATCGATGTGCTCGCCGATGAAGGCTACCAATGGATCATCGTGCCAAGCCACCACGTCAGCCGCACCTGCCCGACTTACAACACCAAGGCGAATCCCACCGGCAGCTACAACATTTACTCCAGCCCGCCCAACCGCGCCGACCAACTCGGCCCTTCGCCCACCGACGGCTGGTGGTTCGGCGAACCGAACCCCGGCAACTCGGCATGGAATGTCGCGCCCTACGCCTACCAACTCCACAAGGTGAAACATGTCGACCCGGAAACTGGCGCGGAAAAAACCATGATCGCCGTGCCTTCGGACGATGTGCTCTCCTACCGATACGGTTACGCCAACGAAGGCATCGGAAAAATCGGGCAATTCATTTCGCCCTTCGCCAACGATCCATCGCGACCGGTGATCGTGATGCCCTCCACCGACGGCGACAACGCATGGGGCGGAGGCTCAAGCTCGTGGTTCGAAGCGACACCGCAATTTTTCAACGAATCGGTCTCGGCCGGATACCGCGCTTCAACGCCGCAGGATTTCGTGAATGCCCACGGCGCCGCCGCACCCGTCGCCCACATCGAAGATGGCGCGTGGATCTTCCCCGAAATGTGCTACGGCTCGCCGAATTTCCTCAAGTGGATCGAGCCACCCGTCTCCACCGTCGCCAACCGCGGCATCACCACCGTGCCCGGTACGCAGATCGACATGGAAACCCCTGGTTTCGCGCTCAAATTTTACAGCTACGCACCGCTCATGGCTGGCGCGAACTGGTGCGAGACCGCCGAGCAAATCCTGCGTGACGAAGGCGGCAGCGTGCAGGCATGGAAAATTCAAGCACCCTACGATTGGGACGGCACATGGACCAACCCGAATGATGTCGAGCTCGCATGGCACATCTACCTCACCGGCCTCGACTCGGGCTTCAACTACTACGGCGGCCTCGGCAATGACGATGAAATGAAACCTGGCCTCGCCACGCGCCGCGCGGTGGAAAAACTCACGCCTTGGATCGATGCCAACAATCGCCGCTCACAAGACCGTACCGCACCAACCGTGCTCAAGCCCCAACGCTTTCCCTACAACCCTGGCGGCTACACCTTCGGCTGGTTCAACAATGTACCCGGCGTCGACACCCGCTTCCTCAAGCGGATGAATTCCGAGTTCTACATCTGGACGCATGCCTATGACATCTCCGGCATACCCGATGGCAACCTCAAGGTAAAAATCCGCATCGACAACGACGGCACCAACCCGCTCGCCAGCAACCAAAACGAAACCTATGCGGGCGGCAACGAAGTGGGATCGTGGGTCACGATCACGATGAACAAACGCGAACTGCCCAAAACCCGCGCAGCACTCAACGCCGCCGCAGCCAACAACCAGATCGATTATTTCCTGCCCACCAATGAGGTGGCCGATTACTACTTTGCAAAAATCACCGACACCAACCTGCCCGGTTTTCGCGACAAGCTGCTCGATTATTATGTCGAAGCCACGGACGCGAAAGGCAATGTCCACAAGTCGGACATCCAACATGTTTATGTCGAAAATTTCTCGGGCGCAGGCGGCGGTGGTGGCAGCACCCCAAGCCCGATCGTCACCACCACACCGACGACACCGGTGGCAGGCTCGCCGGTCACGATCACTTACGATCCGGCCGGACGCAACCTGGCCAGCGTCAACCCAGTCTACATTCACATCGCTCCGAACGAATGGGTCAACCGAGTGATCCCGCGGCCGCAAATGACCCTTAACAACGGCAAGTGGCAATACACCTACACCCCGCCCGCAGGCACCACCAACCTCCGCGTGGTCTTCACCGCCAATCCCGAAAGCAGCAACAACCTCGCATGGGACAACAACGGCGGAGCCGATTGGAACCTCAGCGTCAACAGCGCACCCATCAGCCAGGCCCCCGCCGCACCCACCGGCCTCACCGCGACCGTCACCTCCAGCACGACGATCTCACTGAGCTGGAACAGCACCGCCACCGCAAGCTCCTACATCGTTTACCGCAATGGCATTTCCATCGCGACACCGCAGGACGCGAACTACGCCGACACCAATCTCAATCCAGAAACAACCTACACCTACACGATCGTCGCCGTGAATAGCGTCGGTAACTCGCCATCCTCCGCGCAAGTACCCGCCACCACACCCTTCGCACCCGTCGGCAACACAACGATCCTCATCCTCGACCCTGTCAGCAACGCCGAGACGACATCCGAAAATTACAATTTCACAGGCCGCGCCGGAGCACTTTTCACCAACGGCCTGCGCTGGTCCAACGCCGCCAACAACAACAGCGGCAACATCACCACCTCCAGCGGCAACATCACCAATGGCTGGGAATGGAACACCACGATCCCACTCGCAATCGGAACCAACACCGTCACCTTCAGCGGAAATTATGCAACGACGCGATCTGATGCCTTCAGCGACTCGGCCGCCAACTACGGCAGCTGGTCGACCGGATCGACCGGCGGCACAGGCTTTGGCTCATGGTATCTCACACCTAGCGGCGCGGGTGGATTCTTCCTCGCCGGCAACAGCACCCACAGCAACATGAATGTCGGCGCCCCCAACGGCTTTGGCCTCTGGGCAAACAACGGCGGCAACAGCAAGGCGACGCGAAATTTTGCCCAATCCATGCGATCAGGCGACAGCCTCGCGATCCGTCTCGACAACAACAGCATCCAATCCGGCGGTAACACGGGCTTCGAACTCCGCGACGCAAACGGCAACAAACGCTTCGCATTTTACTTCGTGGGCGGCCAAGCAAACTACCGCATCGACGACGCAGCCACGGCTCGCGACACCAACCTCGGCTGGACCGGCAATGGCCTCGCTCTCACGCTCACCCTTGGAGCCAACAACAGCTACTCGCTCAACACCGGATCCAGCGCCATCACCGGCACCCTCGCCAGCGGCAACGACATTGCGTGGATCGAGTTCTACAACAACAACGCTGGCAGCGGCGATGCCAGCAATTTCTATTTCGGAGAAATGACCCACTCGCGCCTCAGC
>JBKDYW010000083.1:0-6616 GCA_046308575.1 Verrucomicrobiota bacterium | reverse complement strand
GCAGCGTTCGAGAGTGGTGCGGACCGCATCGACGATGGCGCTGAGCGGATCGGCCATGGCTTCGCGGATTTCCTGTGAGGTGATGGTGATGGTTTTGGGCAGACCGGCGACGAGGTCGCGGCCTTTCACATCCATGGTGAGCTCTTTGGGAAGTGGTGCGGCCGAGCCGAGGCGGATTTTGATTTCTTCGGAGGTGCGCTCGCCGATCATCAGGTTGTAGGCGCGCTTCATGTATTGGATGATCGCTTCGTCGAGCTCATCGCCGGCGGTGCGGACGCTGCGGGCGTAGACAATGCCGGAGAGTGAAATGAGCGCGACTTCGGTCGTGCCGCCGCCGATGTCGACGATCATGTTGCCGGAGGCTTCTTGGACGGGGAGTCCGACACCGATTGCGGCGGCCATGGGTTCCTCGATGAGGTAGACTTCGCGGGCGCCGGCGTGCTCGGCGGATTCGCGCACGGCGCGGCGTTCGACTTCGGTGATGCCGGAGGGGATGGCGATGAGCACGCGCGGGTTCGAGCGGCGGCCTTTGTTCACCTTGCGGATGAAGTGGCGGAGCATTGCTTCGGTGACTTCGAAGTCGGCGATGACGCCGTCCTTGAGTGGGCGGATCGCGACGATGTTGCCGGGCGTGCGGCCGAGCATGCGTTTGGCGTCGTCGCCTACGGCAAGGACTTCGTTGGTGCCAGACTTCACGGCGACGACCGAAGGTTCGCGCAGGACGATGCCGTGGTCCTTCACATTGATGAGTGTGTTGGCGGTGCCGAGGTCGATGCCGATGTCACTGGAGAACAGGCTGGAAAAAAGTTTTTTGAACATGGATGTCGGATGAAAGGGGGGTGGGGCGCCCGAGGGGTGAGGGCTGAAAATCGGGCGGGTGGTGGAGGCTGTGTGTGAAGCGTGCCAAGCTCAACTTTTCGCTGGGGGCGGTCAAGCCGGAATCCGGGCTGGGCCGCTAAAAACACGGCATTTTGCAGGGTTTTGCAGCATCAGCCTTTGATTTCGAGGAGCATTTGCGGGTTGTTGGGGAACTTCTTGAGGAAGAAGAGCAGGCGTTCCATGGCCTCGACCGGGCGGTGGCCGGAGAGGCCGCGGCGGATGAGGTGGATTTTGTGCAGCATGTGCTCGGGGATGAGGAGTTCTTCACGGCGGGTGCCGGATTTGAAGATGTCGACAGCCGGGTAGATGTAATTTTCGGCAATTTTGCGATCGAGCACGAGCTCCATGTTGCCGGTGCCTTTGAACTCCATGAAGATCGCCTCATCGGCGCGGGAGTTGGTTTGAATGAGGGCGGTGGCGAGGATCGTGAGCGAGCCTCCGCCGCGGGTGTTGCGGGCGGCGGCGAAGAGTCGGCGCGGGACTTCGAGCGCGCCGATGGTGATACCGCCGGAGCCGGTGCCGCGGCCGCGATTGTTCATTGTGTTGTTGTAGGCGCGGGCGAGGCGGGTGATCGAATCCATCAGCAGGAACACATCCTTGCCGGCTTCGACGAGGCGTTTGGCGCGTTCGATTGCGAGCTCGGCGATGCGGCAGTGGTTGCGCGGCTGTTCGTCGTTGGAGCTTGCGTAAATTTCCGCGCCGGGCAGTGCGCGGCGGAATTCGGTGACTTCTTCCGGGCGTTCATCGACGAGCAGGACCATCAGGTGGATCGACTCGTCGTATTTCTCGCGCACCGCTTCGGCCATGTGGAGGAGGAGCGTGGTTTTGCCGGAGCGTGGTGGCGAAACGATGAGTCCGCGCTGACCGCGACCGACGGGCGCCATGATGTCGACGACGCGGGTGGTGAAGCGTTCGGGCGTGGTTTCGAAGCTGATGCGTTTGCTTGGGTTGATCGCTTTGAGTTCGTCGAAGTGCGGGAACTTCGCGGCTTCTTCGGGTGGCGTGCCGTTGACGGCGGTGATCTCGACCAGTTGGGGTCCGCGTGGGCCTTCTTGGTAGTTGCCGTGGATCCATTGGCCGAGGCGCAGGTTGTGTTTGCGGATGCTTTCCGGCGAGACGAAGACATCGTCGCGAGCTTGCTCGAAATTTTTGTGGGGCACGCGCAGGAAACCGAAGCCTTTGGGTGCGAGTTCGAGCATGCCATCGACGGCGATTTTTGGGCCGGTGAGAGCGATCGGGCGGCGTTCTTCGAATTCGCCATGGCGTGGCAATTCGCCGTGGCGTGGTTCTTGGTGTTCGCCGCGCGGGGCATCGCCTTTTTGGAATCCGTTGCCGCGGCGTTTGCGTTTGTCGCGGCGGCGTTTGCTGCGGCTGTCGCGTTGTTGTCCATCGCCGCCTGGGTGTGGGGCTTGGCGCTCGTGATGCGGGCGTTGTTCGTGAGGTGCTTGCGGCGTTGGGGTCGCTTGCTCGGATTGATCGGAAGTTTGGCGTGCGGTGACGCGTCCGCCGCCGGGCACGCGGCCGATTTTGCGTGGTTCATCCAATCCGGTTTGCGGTGCGGGCGCGGGATCGGGTGCAGCAGTGGGAGTGGGTTCAGCGGCTTCGACTTTTTTGCGGGTCGCGCGTTTCTTTGGCGCAGGCGCATCGGTGGCGACCGGATCAACATCCGCAGCGACGGCCTTTGTCTTGGCCGTCTTGGTGGCGGTTTTTTTGACTGCGGCTTTTTTCGCGACCGCGGTTTTTTTCACCGCGCGTTTGCGTGCGGGTGCGGTGGCATCCACCGGAATCGGCGGCTGGGTTTCGTCAGATTGCTTTTTGCTCATCCGTGTTGAAATGGGGAAAGGGGTGGGGTGGGTTTAGGAGGCGAGTTGATCGAGGATTTCGTCGGCGACTTCGAAGTTGGTGAAGACATTCAGCGTGTCGGGGTAATCGTCGAGTTGGTCGTGGAGTTTGATGATGCGGCGTGCGGTGTCGGCGTCGTCGACCACGCTTTGGTTTTGGGGGATTGAAATGAGTTTCTCCGAAGTGGGTTTGAGGTTGGCGGCGCGCAGGGCATTGGCGACCGTGCCGAGCTCGTTGGGAGCGGTGAGGATGAGGTGGTCATCGCCGTCGTTTTGCACATCGTCGGCGCCTGCTTCGATGGCGAGCTCCATGAGATCGGCTTCATCGATCGTGTGCATCGGGATACGGATTTCGCCTTTGCGTTCGAATTGAAACGCGACGCTGCCAGGGGTGGCGACGCTGCCGCCGTTTTTGGAAAAAATCGAGCGGAGGTCGGCCGCCGAGCGGTTGAGGTTGTCGGTGGCCATTTCGATGATGAAGGCGATGCCGGATGGGCCGTAGCCTTCGTAGGTGACTTCCTGGATACCCTCGCCGCCGAGTTCGCCGCTGCCTTTTTTGATGGCGCGTTCGATATTGTCCTTGGGCATGGAGACGGCTTTCGCATTTTCGATGGCGGTGCGGAGTCGGGCGTTGGCGGCCGGGTCGCTGCCACCGGCGCGGGCGGCGAGTGCGATTTCATGCGCGCACTTGCTGAAGACCCTGCCCTTGATGGCGTCGACTCTGGCCTTGATGTGTTTGACCTTGGACCACTTGTTGTGACCGGCCATGGGATGGTGAAATGGGGGATGAGGTGGGGGTTGTGCCAATGGCGGGCGGCGGATCGCCCATGCTGGCATGGAGGCTTGCAGGTTTGGGGGCCTGCGCATCAATCGGCTCGGGGCACCACGGGTGCGGATTGAGTCCGAGAAATGGAGATGGAAAACAGGCTGACTGGTGCCGCTGAGGTTTCAGCGAAACGCACCGCTCCGTCGGTCCAACGCGCGAAATTTCGCGGATTCCGCCCGGCTTGGCAATGGCAAAATTACGGGATTCTTGGGCAATGAAGGTTCGGATCGTGCCTATGGCCGAGTTGCCCTTATGCGGGGAAGACTCAAGACTTCAAGAAGCAAGAAACAAGAGAAGAGGGAGGGCAGGCAGGATGCCCGCGGTCCTTTGATGCAGGATTGGACCTTTGGGGACAAAGGTCCCTGCCGTGGAAGGTGCGGGTGACGCACGATCAGAAGGGGATGTCGTCCTCTTCTTGGAAGTCGTCGGCGGGGGCGGCGGATGCGCCGCTGGCCGAGTGGGAGCGATCGGGGGCGCTGCGGGGTGCAGAGCTGCCACCGCCGCCTTTGTTGCCGCCGGAGAGGAATTGGAAGGATTCGCCGATCACCTTGAGTTTGCTGCGTTTTTGACCGGTGGTCTTGTCGTCCCAGGTGTCGAGGTTGAGCCGGCCCTCGATGTAGATTGGGCTGCCTTTGGTGAGGTATTGTTGGACGGTTTCAGCTTGGCGGCCCCAGAGGGTGACATCGACAAAGGTGGTTTCCTCTTGCTTGCCTTTTTGGTCATCCATCCAGGTGCGGTTGATCGCGAGGCCGAGCTCGGCGACCGCGGTGCCGCGTGGGGTGTGGCGGAGTTCGGGATCACGGGTGAGGTTCCCGATGAGCATGACTTTATTGAGGTTTGCCATAATGAAGTAAGGGTTGGTGATGGCGTGGGAGAGGGCAAGCAAAAATTGTTCAAGAGAACAATTTCATGGGCGGATCAGGCGATCCGTTGGAAATGCTGCAGGTGCACGCTGGTGTTGAGGCGCAGGCGGCTTTGGATTTTGCTGATGGTCTCGGGGCTGCCGTTGAAGGTGTAGTTCACATAGTGGCCGGACTCGAGGTGGCGGGATTCGTAAGCGAACTGGCGGCGGCCGAGTTGGCTGATTTTGTCGAGTTTGACGCCTTCAGCTTCGATTTCTTTGGAGATCGAGGCGACGAGGTCGTCGACGCTGCCTTCGAGGGACTTGGTGTTAAGGACGATCAGGCCCTGGTACTTGCGGCTCATGGGGTGGTGGGGTTGGCTTGGACTGGTTGAAGCGGTTCGCCGCGGTGGCGAGACCTTGGGAGCGCGCAAGCTGCACGGCTTTGACGGCCATTGCAAGCGTGTTTTGCAGTTCGGCTTGTTCGTCGGGGGTAAATTTTCCGAGTACATGGCCGACCATGTTGTCGGGTTGGCTGGCGCCGATGCCGACCTTGAGCCGGGGGAACTCTTGGGTGCCGAGGTGTTCGATGATGGATTTGATCCCGTTGTGGCCGCCGGCGGAGCCTTTTTCGCGGAAGCGGAGGGCGCCGAGCGGGAGGGCGACATCGTCATAGACCACCAGCATTTCGGCGGGCGTCCATTTGTGAAAGGCGAGGATCGCTTGGATCGCGCGGCCGCTGAGGTTCATGAAGGTTTGCGGCTTGGCGAGCAGCGGGCCGGCATCGGGCAGGCGGGCGAGGTGGGATTGGAAGCGTGGGGCGGATTGAAATGGCGTCTGCGACTCGGCGGCGAGGCGATCGAGGATCATGAAGCCGACATTGTGGCGGGTGTCTTCGTATTGGCGGCCGGGGTTGCCGAGGCCAACGATGAGGCGGAGGTTCATGAGGAAATGAAAGTTTCAGTCCTCGGGGAGGGTGAGGAGATTTTCATCTTCCTCGCGGTATTGTTCGAGGAGGAATCCGTCGTTGGCGTGCCAGCGCAGCCATACCGGGTCGTTCCAGCTTGGTGGTGTCTCGTCGAGGAGGAAGGTGCGGTGTTGTTGTTCGGCGCAGAGGCGGTATTCGCCCGAGCGGACCCAGTAGCGGGTGTGGGATCCGAAATAGATCACATCTTCGATGGTGCCTTGGAGGATGTTGTTCCAGGTGTCGGGGCTTGGTTGGTTGCGCGAGAGGATGATTTTTTCCGGGCGCAATGAAAGGTGGATGCGATCGCCGGGGCGGACTGGTTTGTCGTTGTCGATCATGATCGAACCGAGCCCGGGGATGTCGGCTTTTGAAAAGCGTTCGCTGAGCGAGTCGGTCACGCGGCCTTCGAAGAAATTCGTATCGCCGATGAATGCCGCGACAAACGAAGTACGAGGAGTCTCGTAGATCTCGGCGGGTTTGCCGGTTTGCTCGATGCGGCCACGGTTCATGACTGCGATCGTGTCGGAGATCGACATCGCTTCGCCTTGGTCGTGGGTGACATAGAGGAAGGTGATGCCGACTTCGTCGTGGATCGCGTCGAGCTCGACTAGCAGGCGTTGACGGAGTTTCAGGTCGAGTGCGGCGAGTGGTTCGTCGAGCAGCAGGACGCGGGGTTGATTGGCGAGTGCGCGGGCGATGCCGACGCGTTGTTTTTGGCCGCCGGAGAGCAGCTGCGGTTTTTTGTCGGCGTGATCCGCGAGGTCGACGAGTTCGAGCATGCGGTCGACTTGGCGTGCGATGTCGGCTTTTGAATGCTTGGCGATCTTGAGGCCGAAGGCGATGTTTTCGCGGACGCTGAGGTGGGGGAAGAGTGCGTAGTTTTGGAAGACCGTGTTGAGCGGGCGTTTTTCCGGCGGGAGGTCGGTGATGTCGTGGCCGTCGAGCAGGATGCGGCCTTGATCGGGCGCTTCGAAACCTGCGGCCATGCGCAGCAGCGTGGTTTTGCCGCAACCGGATGGGCCGAGCAGCGAGAAGGTTTTGCCGTGCTCGATTTCGAGCGTCACATCATCGACCGCGGTGAAGGAGCCGAAGCGTTTGGTGACATTTTCGAAGCGAAGCGTTCCGGGCATGGCGTCAATCGCCAGAGGTTGACGGTTTCCGCAGAAAGATCAAGCCAGTCGGCGCGTGGTGGCCGACTGGCTTGGGAGAAAGGTGGCGGGCAAGATGCCGCGTCAGTGAAGTCAGTGTTGCGGGTGGATGCG
>JBKDYW010000082.1:0-6241 GCA_046308575.1 Verrucomicrobiota bacterium | reverse complement strand
CGAGCATCAAATTTTGCCCGGATAGATGAGCATCGCATGTACAAGTAATCAAAATGATGCAAGGCACTTAATTTCTCGGAAAGTTTGAAGGATCGGTGGGAGAGATTCCACATGGCGCTTGACAAGAATGCTGTGGAGCGGAGGGCGCGTATATCAAGGGATATTTTAAAAAACATGCCATTCATTTTGTTCGGGAAGTTGAATGAGCGTGCAGTAAATATCACCCCAATTCTCTCCGCGAAGTCCTCTGTGCTCTCTGCGCCTCGGCGTTTCGATTTGGAAAAATCAAAGACAGAAGAAGCTAGGAGAGGTAAAAGCTGAAAGTAGAAAGCAGAAAGCTGAAATGGGACAAGAAAACGAAGAAGTGGCGTATTCTTCAGCCATTCAGAACATGGAGCGGGACGCTCCATGGACGGCCTGGAGCAGGATGCTCCAGCAACATAAAAAAGTGGCTTCCTCTTCGATCCACAATTCACGATCTGCAATCCCACATGATTCGCGCGCATTCGTGTTCATTCGCGGTTTGAACATTTCTGCAAGAGTCGGCGCTGCTGGGCCGCATCGCCCTACCGGGTAAAGATGCGAAAGAAGCGGCCGCTTTTATTTTCCCCAATGACCAATGACTATTGACCGCTGACTTCTTCTCCCCCGCTTTGACAAGCGCCGCGAGCCAGCCTATCCAAGTGCATGCGAACATTGATCAAGCGCGTGCTTTTGCGTGATGAGCCCTGTGATGAAATCCACATCGCCGGTTGGGTGCGCACGCGTCGCGACTCGAAGGCGTTTTCATTTTTGGAGATCAACGACGGCACTTGCCTCGCCAACTTGCAGGTCGTCGCCGATGCCGGCATTCCGGGCAGCGATGAACTCGCAGCGATGAACACGGGCGCCTCGGTCGAAGTGTATGGCAAGCTCGTGCCATCGCCCGCGGCCGGACAAAAATGGGAATTGCAGGCGACATCGATCCGCCTCGTTGGCGGTGTGCCGGAGGATTATCCACTGCAGAAAAAAGGTCACAGCGCGGAGTTTCTGCGTTCGATCGCCCACCTGCGTCCGCGCACGAACCTTCACGGCGCGGTGTTTCGCACTCGCAGCCGCATGGCTTTTGCGATTCATCGCTTTTTCCAAGAGCGCGATTTTGTGCATGTCCACACACCGATCATCACCGCCAGCGATTGCGAGGGCGCAGGCGAAATGTTTCGCGTCACCACGCTGCCTGACGAAAAAATCTCGCGCGATGCCGAGGATTTTTTTGGCAAGCGCGCGTTTCTCACCGTGAGCGGTCAGCTCGAGGGTGAGACCTTTGCCTGCGCGCTGTCGAACATCTATACCTTTGGGCCGACCTTTCGCGCGGAGAATTCCAACACCTCACGCCATGCCGCGGAGTTCTGGATGATCGAACCCGAGATGGCCTTCTGCGATCTCGCCGGCGACATGGATCTCGCCGAGGCCTTGGTGAAATTTCTCGTCCGCGAAATGCTCGAGCACCACGAGGGCGATTTGGCGATTTTTGAAAAGTTCGTCGACAAGGGCCTGCGCGAAAGACTCGAGTTCGTCGCCTCGCGACCCTTCGAGCGCATTTCCTACACCGATGCCGTCACGCTGCTGCAACAAAGCGGCGAGACTTTCCAATACCCGGTCGAATACGGCCTCAACCTCCAGTCCGAACACGAACGCTGGCTCTCGGAAAACCACTTCAAAAAGCCGGTCACCGTCTTCAACTACCCGAAGGAAATCAAACCCTTCTACATGCGCATCAATGACGATGGCAAAACCGTCGCCGCGATGGATTTGCTCGTGCCCGGCATCGGCGAGATCATTGGCGGAAGTCAGCGTGAAGAACGCTTCGATGTGCTGACGGAAAATTTCACGCGCCACGGCATCGATCCTGAGGCCTACGCGTGGTATGCCGATCTTCGGAAGTTCGGCAGCGTGCCGCATGCCGGCTTCGGCCTTGGCTTCGAGCGCCTGCTGATGTTCGTCACCGGCATGGCCAACATCCGCGATGTCATTCCCTTCGCCCGCACTCCCGGGCATTGTGAGTTTTAGGGGGGAAGGTCAACGGTCAATAGTCATAGGTCATTGGGAAGAGAATGAAGAAGCGGCTTCTTCTTGCGCTTCATCTTCTCTTGAAACTGAAGACTTGAACCTTGAAACTTCTTCCCCAAATGACACTTGATGGATTGCTGCTTGCCCGCTAACTCCTGTGCCACATGGATGCGATGCACCCCTACGAGCGCCTTTCCCTTTTCACCGTGGGGTTGATCCTTGGCTTTGCTTTGATCGCGGTGCATGTGTTCATGCTTGCCCGCCCGCGGCTGGTGCAGGGTTTTCTGAAAAGCTTTCCGCGCAATGCCGTGCTTGGGCAGATCCTGCTGGGTCTTGGTCTCGCGTGGTTTTGGCTTTTGGTCGCGCCGGCCAGCATGGGCACTCTCGGTGCCTTGGCGATGGATCTTGGCGAATTCAACAACGCCAAGCCCCCGCTGCGCATTCTCATTCCAATTACGATGGTCCTAGTAGTCATCAGCGTGCGCGACTTCCTCGCGGTCCGCGCGCTCGGCGTGCTCGGGCTATTGGCTGCGGCGCCTTTGCTGGAATCGGCTTTTCTCAAGGACCCTGCCACGCGCCTGCTGGTGCCGATTTACGCCTACGGCATGCTCACCGCTTCGCTGTTCTGGGTCGGTATGCCCTACCTTTTTCGCGATGCGGTCGATTGGGTCACCGCCGAAAGCAAACGCTGGAACGCGATGGTCTTGGGCGGCCTTGCCTACGGCGTGGCGATTGTCATTTGCGCCCTCGCCTTTTGGCGGGGCTACTGAGCGGATCGATACTCCTTTGAGCGGAATCGATCAATAAACCGGAGCGCCCGAGGTATCTTCGGAGCTTCCGCCAGCGCCCTTGTTGGCAGCTTTTTCCATCGCCTCGCCGGCGATCCGCATGTCGCGGCCGAGACCGATTATGCTGTTGCAAGAGGTGAAAAGAATCGAGCTGGCGGTAAGGGCGATCAAAAGGGTGACTTTCATCGGTCTTTTTCTTAACGCAAAATCTTTGGCCCGCAAGTGGATATTGGATTTTAGGGGTGAGTTTGCCGCTCACCGACACCTGCGGCGCGCAGTGTCCGCCGCGTTGACATCGGCCCGCTTCCCGTCCAATCTCCCGCGCGTGGATACGATGAAACTCCTTCTCGGCGCGACGGTCGCGCTCTTGCTTGGCGCCCTGGCGTTGTCGTGGCAGGGCATGCGCCGAGGGGTTGAGAATGCCTCGCCCGATGAGATCGCCCGCCTCAAGAAACAGGTGACCGAGTTGCGCCAGGAGCAGGATAAGCTTCAACTCGAGCGTCAGCTCCAGCAGCTCAAGTCGAGTGCGCCGGCAACGGCCACGCCCGAATCAAATGCCGCGCAGCTCGAGGCGATGAAAGCCGAGGTTGAGCTGAACAAGGCAAGGCTTGCGCAGATTGAGGCCGAGAAAGCCGCTGCGGAGAAAGCCTCACGCGATGCCAAGCTCGCACAAGACGAGGAAGGCCTGCTCAGTCAGCGCGATCTCGAAAAAGGCGACAGCGAATTGCGTCGCGCCCGTCTCATTGGTGAGGCCTTGCTTATCGGCCGCGTCAGAGAGTATGTGGCGGAAAGCGGATTCATCACCTTCGAAATCCTCATGCCCGAGCAGGTTCAAAACGGCACAGTGCTCGCGCTGCGCCGCAAAACCGGCATTCTCGGCCAGTTCACCGTCACTGATGTGACTCCCGAGGGTGGTGTGGCCGACCAACTTCCAGGCATCGGCCGCATCGATCCCAAGCCCGGCGATGAATTGATTCTTCCGCCGCCCTGATCCCGCGGCATCCGGCCCGCACCTTCCATTTTTCCATTTCATTCATGTCCACCACCGTTGGTCTCATTTCCCTTGGCTGCGCCAAAAACCTGATCGATTCCGAAGTCATGATTGGCCACCTCGCCGAGGCGGGCATGGCGCTCACGCCCGATCCGGAATTGGCCGATGTCCTGATCGTCAACACCTGCTCGTTCATCGACATGGCCAAGCAGGAGTCAATCGACGCCGTCTTTGGCGCGGTCAATGCCCGCAAGGACGACCCCGATCGTGAGCGCCAAAAGATCATCGTCGCCGGTTGTCTATCGCAGCGTTTCGCCACCGAGCTTCCCGGCATCATGCCCGAAGTCGATGCCTTCATCGGTCTTGATCAAATCACCAAGGTCGCGCCGATCATCGAGAATCTGCTCGGCAAGCAGAACTCCACCGAGGTGGAAAAAACCGAAGGCCCAGCCGCGACCGACGATCCACGCGACTTTGTGACGCTCAAGCCGAAGTATGTGCCGGACTACACCACGCCGCGCTTCCGCCTCACGCCCGACCACTACGCGTATGTGAAAATCGCCGAGGGCTGCAACCACACCTGCACCTTCTGCATCATCCCGCAGATCCGCGGCCGTCACCGTTCGCGTACCCAGGAGTCGGTGGTCAAGGAAGTCGAAGCACTGGTGAAATCCGGCGTCAAAGAGATCAACCTCATCTCGCAGGACACCACCTATTTCGGCATGGACCAATGGGAAGGCGAGCGGCCGAAGCCGAGCTCGCCGGTGGATTCAAGCAAGGGCAATTCGCTTTGCACCTTGCTGCGCGAGATCAACCGCATCGAAGGCGACTTCTGGGTGCGACTGCTTTACACCCACCCCGCGCATTGGTCGGACGAGTTGATCCAGACCATCGCCGAGTGCGACAAGGTCGCGAAGTATGTCGACATCCCGCTGCAGCATATTTCCGACCGCATGCTCACCGCGATGAAGCGCGTGACGAGTGGTGATTACATCCGCGATCTGCTGCGCCGCATGCGCGCCGGCATTCCGGGTCTCGGCATTCGTACTACGTTCATCGTAGGTTTCCCCGGTGAGACCGAGGAGGACTTCAACGAGTTGCTCGAGTTCATCCGCGAGTTCCGCTTCGAGCGTGCCGGCGTGTTCCAATACTCGAAGGAGGAAGGCACGCGTGCTTACAAGATGGATGGCCACCTGCACCATGCGACGCGCAAAAGCCGTTGGTCGCGCGCGATGGCCGAGCTCCAGCGCATTGCCAGCGAAACGAACCAGGCGCAGGTCGGCAAAAATGTCCGCGTGCTCGTCGAGCAACCCGGCGTCGGCCGCACCCAATGGGACGCGCCGGAGATCGACGGCTCGGTGATGGTCGACGAATCGATTCCGGTTGGCAGTTTCGCCGAAGTGACCATCGGCGACTGGCGTGGCTATGATCTGGTCGCCGCGCGTTGAGTTTCGCGGTGGAAATTTTGCCGATCTTGCTGATGTCACTTCGCACCAAGGACTTTGATTACCACCTGCCCGAGGAGCTCATTGCTGCGCGGCCGCTTGCCGATCGCGCTGCGTCGCGGATGCTGGTGGTGCATCGCGGCACAGGCCGCCTCGAGCATCGGATGTTTCGCGACATCATTGAATATCTGCGACCCAACGATTTGCTGGTCCTCAACAACACGCGGGTGATTCCAGCGCGCGTCTTTTCCGACGATGGCAGCATCGAGTTGCTTTGCCTCGACCGTTTGGGCGAGCTCGAATGGCGCTGCCTCGTGCGGCCGGGCAAGCGCATGAAGCCGGGCCGCGAAGTCGTCGCGGGCGGCATCCGCGGCGTGGTGACCGAGGTTTTTGAAAATGGCGACCGACTGATCCGTTGGGACTCGCCGCTCGACCTCGACAAGCACGGCCAACTCGCGCTGCCGCACTACATGGGTCGCGTCGAGGACGAGGCCGACCGCGAACGCTACCAGACGGTCTATGCCAAAGAGGAAGGTGCCATCGCCGCGCCGACCGCCGGACTTCATTTCACCAACGAAATGCTCGAGCGCATTCCGCATGCGTTTCTCACGCTGCATGTCGGCGTCGGCACCTTTCGCCCGGTGAGCGCCGAGGTGGTCACCGACCATGTGATGCACTCGGAGAAATTCATCGTCACCGAGGAAACCGCCAAGCGCGTGAATGCCGCAGGCCGCGTACTCGCAGTCGGCACCACGGTCACTCGCGTGCTTGAGGCGCTTGGGAAACAAGATCCGCCTGCCGGAATGCGCATCGCCGAAACCCGCCATGCGGGCGAGACCGACATCTTCATTCATCCACCGCACGAGTTTCGCGCGATCGACGCCCTGCTCACCAACTTCCACCTGCCGCAAAGCACGCTGCTCATGCTCGTCAGCGCGCTCGCCGGTCGCGAGCTGATGCTCGAGGCC
>JBKDYW010000081.1:0-7361 GCA_046308575.1 Verrucomicrobiota bacterium | reverse complement strand
CTGCTCCAATCGAAAACCTTCGCGACCAAGGCCGAGTCCTTCGATCATCATGAGAAGCTCATCCGCCAGGCTGCGGCCGATGGCGCGAACATCGTGGTGACGCAGGAACTTTTCCTCACGCCGTACTTTTGCACGATCGAGGATCCTGCGCTCTTCGATCTCGCCGATCCCCTTCCCGGTCCGGTGACCGATCGTCTTGGCAAAATTGCGGGTGAGCTCGGCATCGTGCTCGTTTCCTCGCTCTTCGAACATCGCGGCCCAGGGCTCTATCACAACACCGCCGCGATCCACGATGCCGATGGCACGCTGCTCGGGCTTTACCGCAAATCACACATCCCGCAGGACCCTGCCTTCGAGGAGAAATTTTACTTCACGCCCGGCGACAGCGGTTGGCCGGTTTGGAACACGATGTTCGGCAAACTCGGTGTGCTCATTTGCTGGGATCAATGGTATCCCGAAGCCGCAAGGCTGATGGCGCTCGGCGGCGCGCAGGTGCTCATTTACCCCACTGCCATCGGCTGGTTGCCGGAAGAAAAACCAACACTTGGTGATGCGCAACACTGCGCGTGGGAGACCGTACAACGCGGCCACGCGGTCGCCAACGGCTGCTACCTTGCAGCCGTCAACCGCACTGGCACGCAGGATAACACCGAGTTCTGGGGCCGTTCGTTCATCGCCAACCCCTACGGCGAAATCGTCGCCAAGGCCTCGACCGAGCATGAGGAAATCCTCTGCCACGATCTCGACTTCGACGCGGTCGAAGATTTTCGGCGCATCTGGCCATTTTTCCGCGACCGCCGCATCGACGCCTATGGCGACCTCACCAAGCGCTGGCGCGAGTGATCGCGACTTTGCGGCCACTTGAAGTTGCAATGCCGACCATCCATTGTCATGGTCGCCACATGATTCGCTCAATCTTTTTTCTTCTCGCCCTCGCCTGCAGCGCCAGCGGTCAGGCCTACGCACCGATCAACGATCGCCCGCCGCAACTGACCCGTGAATTTCGCGGCGCATGGATCGCCACCGTGCACAACCTCGATTGGCCAAGCAAAGGCTCGAGCGCCGGCGCCCAACAAGCGGAGCTTCGCGGCATCCTCGACAAACTCGCCGCATTGAAAATAAACGCGGTGATCTTCCAAGTGCGTCCAGCCTGCGACGCGTTTTATCAATCGTCATTGGAACCATGGAGCCAATGGCTCACCGGCACGATGGGCCGCTCCCCGGGCTATGATCCCCTCGCCTTTTGCATCCGCGAAGCCCACGCCCGCGGCATCGAAGTTCACGCGTGGTTCAACCCCTTTCGCGCACTTTGCAACAACTCACATCCGGTCGCCGGCAATCATGTGGTGAAGGCGTCGCCACAAATCACCAAACGCTACGGCAACATGACCTGGTGCGATCCGGCGAGCTCCGAAGCTCGCGCCCGCGCGCTCAACGCGATCATGGATGTGGTGCGCCGCTACGATGTCGATGGCATCCACCTCGATGATTATTTCTACCCCTATCCCGAAGGCGGGCGCACCTTTGCCGATGGCAAATCATCCGCCGAACGCCGCGCCTACATCGACAGCTTTGTGAGCAAACTCTACTCGTCGGTCAAAAGCCAAAAATCATGGGTGCGCGTTGGCATCAGCCCCTTCGGCATCTGGCGGCCCGGCGTGCCGGATGGCATCGAGGCAGGCATCGACAGCTTCGAACACCTCGCCGGCGATTCGCGCAAGTGGCTTAAAAACGGTTGGGTCGATTACCTCGCACCGCAGTTGTATTGGCGCATCTCGCCGCGCAAACAAAGTTTCCCGCTGCTCCTCGAATGGTGGCGCGGACAAGGCAACCGCCCGGTCTGGCCCGGCATCGCCACCGCACGCATCCAATCATCCGAAGACCCCGGACGCCCTGCATCGGAAATCACCAACCAAATCGACCTCTCCCGCAAAATCGGCAGAGGCCCGCAAGGCCATATCCACTGGAGCGCGAAAAGCCTCGTCACCAACCGCGGCGGCATCGCCACCAAACTCGCAGGCAGCTACACGCAAGCTGCCGCCGTGCCAGCCATGCCATGGATCAACAACAACTCACCCGACGCACCCGGCGTGAGCGCTCAAGCGAATGGCGATGGAACTCTCGTGCGCTGGACGCCGGAAAAAGGCACCGCAAAAATTGCCATCCAAACCCGCATCGACGGCAACTGGCGCACGGCAAAAATCACCTCCGCCGGATCCGGCCGAACCACAGTTCCACGCGCCGATGCCATCGCCGTCACCGCGCTCGACCGCTTTGGCAATGCCAGCTCACCGAAGGTGCTCGGCCTGCGCTGAGGACATGGCGTAACCCCATTCGAAAATTCTGAAAACCCACCCAAATTTTCTGCTGCTTTGCGGCATCCTGCCGGCACTCATCTGGTCGGCAATCGGACCTTTCGACCGCCTCACCTGGTGGCTCGAAGTGGCACCGGTGCTGATCGGCTTCGTTGCGCTGTTCATCGCACAAGCAAAAGGCTGGCGCTTTTCCAATCTCGCGCTGTGGCTGATTGCTTTGCACATGCTGGTGCTGATCGTCGGCGGCCACTACACCTACGCACGCGTGCCGATCGGCGATTGGCTTCGCGATGGCTTCAACTTCGAACGCAACCACTACGACCGCCTCGGCCACCTGATGCAAGGGTTCGTCCCCGCGATCTTGCTGCGCGAAATTTTCCTGCGCAATGGAGTGTTTGCACGCAAGGGTTGGTTGGCGTTTTGCGTGATCTCATTCTGCCTCGGCTTCAGCGCGTTTTACGAACTCATCGAATGGGCCGCCGCGCTGGTCTCAGCGGAAGCGGCCGAATCATTTCTCGGCACCCAAGGCGACCACTGGGACACTCAGTGGGACATGTTTCTCTGCGGCGTCGGAGCCATCGCCGCGTTGCTGTTTCTATACCGCGCGCACAACCGCTCGATAGGCAAAATCTCCCGCTGAAACCGCCAAATTTCGCCCTTCTCCGGCCTTGCATTGGCACGCTTCCGCGACTTGACTGGCGCTCACCCAATTTTCCCACCGTGAAAGCCTACGAAATCTACTCCGCCGTCGACCCGTCCATCGTCAATCAAATGCTCGATTGGTTCCGCTCTCATGACCGCAATGTGTACAAATCCGCCGTCGCATCGCTCGCCGAAAAACGCAAATTGCGCCCGATATTCGTCGAGAAAAAAACGATGACCGAGCAATACGCGTGGATCCACAAAACCCTCAAGATCAACGCCTGCAACACGATCGGCGAACACCTCATGCAAGCCTACCTGATGGCTGGCCAGCAATCGCTGCTCGCTATGTTCTGCGACGGCATGGGCATCCCACACGATGGCAAGGGATCCGTCGTCGGCGAACTGCCGAAAAAACTCGATGCCGAACGCCTCAACTCGACGATCGACAAACTCATCGAAATCTTCGACCCGAAACTCCTCACCCTCTACCTCCGCTGCTTCAACCTCCAAGTCCCCAACGGCTGGCCCGAACTCAGCGAAAAACTCGCCTCCGACCCAAGGCTTGTTCTTGCGTGAGATCTTCCCCCATTGCTCTGTTCATAGACAACGGACCTTTCGGAGAAAGGTCCCTGCCAATGAAAAGCCACTTCTTTACTTCTGTCTTCTCTCTCCAAGTCTTCCGTCTCTCACTTGAAACTGAAAACTTGATACTTTAAACTTTGTTTCATGCCCAAGGTTTACATCAAGACCTACGGATGCCAGATGAACGAACGCGACTCCGAACAGGTCGCGCGCATGTTCGTCGAAGGGGGCTACACGGTCACGCCGACCGAAAAGGATGCCGATGCGGTGCTCATCAACACCTGCTCGGTGCGCGATCAGGCGGAGCAAAAGGCACTCGGGAAAATGGGCTCGATGATGCATGCCAGCCGCGACCGCCGACATGTGGTTTATGGCTTCATGGGCTGCATGGCTCAGTCGCGCGGCGAGGAACTTTTCAAAGCCGTACCCAGCCTCGATGTGGTCGCCGGCACGCAAAAATACCACAAGGTTTTCGACTATGTGGATAGCATCCTCAAGCGCCGCCTCGAGGCCCGCATGGATGATCCATCACTCTCGCTGCGCGGTGGAACGGTTTGCGACATCGAAGCCGAAGAAGGCTCGCAAAACACCATTCGCGATCACATCCCCAAGGCCCGCGAAGCCTCGGCATTTGTCTCCATCATGCAGGGCTGCAACATGCGCTGCTCGTTCTGCATCGTGCCCGACACTCGCGGGCGCGAACGCGGCAGGCCGATTGCCGAAATCGTTGGCGAAGTCCGCCACCTCGCCGCGCAAGGCGTCAAGGAAGTGACCCTGCTCGGCCAAATCGTCAACCTCTACGGCCGCACCGAATTCCCAATCGTCGGCGGCAAGTCACCCTTCGTGCAGTTGCTCGAGGCCGTGCACGAAGTCGATGGCATCGAGCGCATCCGTTTCACTTCGCCTCACCCGATCGGCTATCGCGACGACCTCGTCGCCGCCTTCACCTACCTGCCCAAGCTCTGCTCGCACATCCACTTTCCGATGCAAAGCGGCTCGGACCGCATCCTCAAGGAAATGCGCCGACCCTACAAAAACGCGAAGTTTGTCGAGATCTGCGAGAAAATGAAGGCCGCCAGACCCGGCATCGCCATCACCACCGACATCATCGTCGGTTTCCCCGGCGAGACCGAGGAGGATTTCCAATCTACGATGGACACCGTAGAACGCCTGCAGTTCGACAACGCCTTCGTCTTCCGCTACTCCAAACGCCGCAACACCCCCGCCGCCGAAATGGACGGCCAACTCTCCGAAGAGGAAAAAGAATCACGCAACCAACGCCTCCTCGATGTAGTCAACCGCATCGCCATCGAAAAAAACGCAGCTCTCGTCGGCACCCGCCAGCAAATCCTCTGCGAAGGCCCCTCAAAAAACAATCCGGACCGCCTCTCCGGCCGCACTTCACACAATAAAATCGTCATCTTCGAAGGCGACCCCAACCGCCACACCGGCCAAATCCTCGACATCCACATCGACGAATCCACCGGCTTCACCCTCTACGGCCACCTGCCGATTTCGATGTAAACACGGTAGTATTTTTCTAGGCCCACACCTTTTCGAGGTCGCTCTTCTCAAGCACCTTCCAATCGCCTTGGGGCAGCGCGCCAAGCTCGAAGCTTCCGATCGCCGCACGGATCAATCGCAGCGTCGGATAACCCACCGCCGCAGTCATGCGCCGCACCTGACGATTCTTACCCTCAGTAAGCCGCAGCTCAATCCATGAGGTCGGGATCAATTTCCGAAACCGCACGGGCGGATTCCGCTCAGCCACCCGCGGCTCGGGCTGCAGCAACTTCGCGCCACATGGCAGCGTGCGATAATCTTGAATCTCGATCCCACCACGCCGCAATCGCCGCAAGGCCCCCTCATCAGGCACTCCCTCCACCTGCGCCCAATAAGTCCGCCCATGCGCCGCCAGCGGATCCAGCAACCGATGATTGAACCCCGCCTCATCCGAGAGCAAAAGCAAACCCTCCGAATCCATGTCCAAGCGCCCCACCGGATACACCCCCGCCGGAAAACCAAAATCAGCCAAGGTCCGCTGACCCGGCTGATCCGCCGTAAACTGGCACAACACGCCATAGGGCTTGTGAAACGCGATCACCATGAGGTTGGAAAAAACCGGATCAGACCGATGATGCAATAGTTATGTGCGTCATCGGTCAAATGGCAGGGACCTTTGCCCCTAAAGGTCCGCCGCGATTGCTCAAGCAAAAGAGATACCATCAACCTTCAAAAAGCTAACGAAGAAGCATCCTCTTCAAAGACGATTCATTCAGCGGACCTTTCGGAGAAAGGTCCCTGCCTTGAAGAAGTAGCTTATTCATGCTCTTCCTGATTCAAAATTCATCATTCAAAATTTCCCCCTCCTCACCCCATGAGCCCGATCGCTTCCTCCAGCGATGAAACGACGAGTTCTGCGCCATGACTTTGGAGTTGGCTGATGCTGAAGCTTCCAGTGGCCACCGCGAGACAGCGGGCGCCGATGGCTTTGGCGCAGGCGATGTCTTTGGGGGTGTCGCCGATGATCCATGTTTCCGCGGCCTTGAATGATTTGCCCGCGTGCACTTCCGCACGTTGCAGTGCGATTGGGCCAAGCCGGTTGCGGTCGGCGTGATCACAGCCGTAAGCGCCGAAGGCAAAATAATCGGCCAAGCCGAAATGCCGCACCTTGATGCCCGCGCCTTGCGCCGTGTTGCCGGTGAGCAAACCAAGCGTCGCGCGCTCACTTGTGGCCAGATGATCCAGCAATGGAAAAACGCCATCGATCACACGTCCGGCGAATTCGCCTCGTGCGAGATTTTCAGCAAGGCGCTCATGGTAAACGGCAAGGTAGTTTGCAAACCCCTCATCGGTGAACTCCACCCCGTAGTGACGGTGAATGCCACCCACGATGCCAAGGTCGGTTGCGCCAGCAAGGTCGAGCTCGGGACCATCGTCACCAAAGACTTCGCGCGTCGCTTGTTTCAATGCCGCCATGCCGGCGCCGCCGGTGTCGACGAGCGTGCCATCGATGTCGAACAGGTAAAGCATCGGTGACAGGCGCGGGAAACGACCTCAGGACTCAGCCTTGCCAGACTCCTCGAGTTTTTCTTCAGCAGCGCTTTCGCCATCGGGTGATTCGTCCGGCACTTCGTCGTCGAAGTCCTCGTCCGCTGCATCATCCTCGTCGTGATCATCTTCTTCCATCAGTTCACCGTGGAAGAGATGGAACTTGCGCTTGCGCTGATGCGCGGGCAGCGGTGAAAGGATCATGGCAACGGCCCGACCATTGAGGCGCGGCGGTTGATCCACCTGCGCCATGGTCTTGAGGTCTTCGATGATGCGGTTGAGCACGACAAAGCCGAGTTCCTTGTGCGCGTTTTCGCGGCCTTTGAACTGCAGCACGAAGCGGCACTTGTGATTGGCGTCGAGGAATCCCTCCGCACGGCCGAGCTTGATGTTGTAATCGTGCTGACCCGTGCCAACGCGGAATTTTACTTCCTTCATGCGCGTCGCGCTCTTCGACTTTTGCTTTTTGAGCTTGGCCTGCTCGTACTTGAACTTGCCGGAGTCGATGATCGTGCACACCGGCGGATCCACCTGCCCGGCGATCTCGACGAGGTCGAGCCCGAGCGACTGGGCCTTGGCAAGCGCCTCACGGGAGCCCATGACTCCAAGCTGTTGTCCGTCGGCCATGATGACGCGGACTTTCGGGGCGCGAATTCGGTCGTTGATCCGCGTCATGTCGCGGAAACGACCCCGGTTTTGGTCTCTTTGTGGCTTAGCGATGGCTTTGTCCTCCGATGGGTGGATGCGACGCCCAGGTCTGTGCGCGGA
>JBKDYW010000080.1:0-2504 GCA_046308575.1 Verrucomicrobiota bacterium | reverse complement strand
GGCATTCATTTGATCATTGCGACGCAAACACCGCGCGCGGATGTGGTCACGGGCATCATCAAGGCGAACATTCCCTCGCGCATCGCGTTCCAAGTTTCGTCGCAGCTCGACTCGCGCGTGATCCTCGACACAAAGGGCGCGGAGAAACTCGTTGGCAAGGGTGACATGCTCTACCTGCCACCGGGCTCGGCCAAGCTCGAGCGATCGCAGGGTGCTTTCGTCACCGATGCCGAAGTCGAGCGCATCATCGATCACTGCGCAGCGCAGGGTGCGCCGAAGTTTGAGACCGACATTCAGGCGTCAATCAACAGCGCCGATAACGAGGATGAAGAAGAAGTGTCGGACGCCGATGAGGAATTGATCATGAAGTGCATCGAGGTCGTGCGACAGGAGCAAAAGGCCAGCACCTCGCTGCTTCAGCGCCGCCTGCGTCTCGGTTACACTCGCGCGGCGCGGATGGTCGATATCCTCGAACAACGCGGCATCGTCGGACCGGGCGAGGGGGCCAAGCCCCGCGAGGTCTACCTGAAATGACCCGCGCTGCGCGGTGTTTGGCGAAAATCCGCGAACCCATCATTTTCGTGTTGTCAAAATCCAGCGACCCCACTTAAATTTCCGCCCGCCCGTAAGGGAGTGTATGGCTCGATAGCTCAGTTGGTAGAGCAGCGGATTGAAAATCCGCGTGTCGCTGGTTCGATCCCGGCTCGAGCCACCACCTTTCCCTCCAGTTCCTGCTATTACTCGCAGTGTGAATGTTTCCCAAAGGGTTCCCTGGCTCACCCACGCTTCACGGCGCTCGCGTTATCTGATCGGTGTTTCCGGCGGCGCGGATTCGGTCGCGATGCTTCACATGCTGGTTGATGCGGGATTTCAAAATTTAGTCGTCTGCCATCTCGACCATCAACTGCGCGGCAAGGCTTCCAACGCCGATGCGCGTTTTGTCGAGGCGCTGGCGAAAAAACTCGGCCTGACCTGTGAGATCGGCCGCAGCGACATTCGCCAGCGGATGAAAGAATCCGGCGAGTCGATGGAGACCGCCGCGCGTCATGCAAGGCATGCGTTTTTCGCCGACTGCGCCACCAAGCATCGCTGCCGCAAGGTGCTGCTTGCGCATCATGCGGATGACCAGGCGGAGACAGTGCTGTGGAATTTGCTGCGCGGATCACACGGGCTCAAAGGCATGCGCGAGATGCAAAAAATCGTGTTGCTCGACCGCCGCACGCTTGAATTGCATCGGCCCTTGCTCGCGCTGCGTCATGCCGAGTTGGTAGCTTGGTTGCAAGAGCGCGGTCATGCCTGGCGCGAAGACGCGAGCAACAGCGAACCGGTGGCGGTGCGCAATCGTCTGCGTAACGAGGTATTTCCTTTGATGAATGAAATTTCCGGCCGCGATGCGGTTGCTGCCTTCGTCCGCGCGGCGGCTGATTTCAGCGAGTGTGAAAGCGTCATTCACGAACAACTCGACAGTGTGCAGATGCTCGATCCGCAAGGCCGCCTTCACCTGCCCACGCTCAAAAAACTAGGCCCGACCCTGCAACGCGCCGCACTGCGAAGATTTCTCAGCGCCGCCGGCATCAGTAACATCGACCGCCGCATGATTGATCAGGCCCTCGCCATGCTCGAACCCGACGGTAGCGCGGTGCTCAATCTTCCCGGCAGCAAACGCCTCCGCCGCCGCGAGGGCAGAATGTGGGTGGAGTAGGGGAATTCCAAAAATCGCTCGATAAAAATCAGCGACGTCGATATCATTGTCTGGTCTTGCTGATTTACGCGTCAGCGATCGCTGAATCCAATGAATCCCGATGAATGACTCTCCCCACAAAGCCTGGCTTGTATCGGCGGATATGGGCTATGGTCACCAGCGCGCGATTTATCCGCTGAAGGATCTCGCTGACGAGGAAATCATCACCGTCGGATCTGGTGGAAGAATCTCACAAGCGGAGCGCAAATTGTGGCGAAGGCTTTTGGGGGTTTACGAATTTTTTTCGCGGGCCAAGGGCATCCCTTTGATTGGCCCTCCGCTGTTTTCCTTGCTCGATTCGATGCTGAAGATTCCGTCGATCTATCCCATGCGAAATCTTTCCAGTAGCACATTCCAAGTGAATTTACTCGAGTCGCAGATCGATAAGGGCCTGTGCAAGGGCATGCTTGAAATCACTTCGGAAAAAAACATTCCGATCATCACTTCCTTTTATGCCTCGGCGATTGCAGTGGACAGAAAGGGATTCAATCGAGTCTATTGCATCATCTGCGATGCGGACATCAACCGGGTCTGGGTTGCGAAAAACCCGTGGGAAAGCCGGGTGGAATATTTTGCGCCCTGCGGCAAAGCGGCTCACCGCCTAAAGGCCTACGGGGTGCCGGAGGAAAGAATTCATCTCACCGGTTTTCCACTGCCCACCGGCCTTCTTGGTGACGAAAATTTGTCCGCGCTCAAGCGAGATCTGGGTCAGCGGCTTTTTCACCTCGATCCCATGGGGAAATTTCGTGCCCGCCATGGCCGG
>JBKDYW010000079.1:0-3646 GCA_046308575.1 Verrucomicrobiota bacterium | reverse complement strand
ATCGAGCAGGGTGCCAACGCCGAGACCGTCGGCGCGGATCACGCGTGGGTTGACGCTGTGAGCGGGGAAGTGGGCATCGGCGAGGATGATTTCATCGCCATGGCCCATTTCGGCGAGGATCTTGAGGAGTTCGGGGCTGATAGCGGGGTGGATACCTTTGAGCATGAGCGGAGTGTTGGGAAATTTTGCGTTCGATGCAAACAGCGACTTTTGGAAGCCGTCCAATCCGCGTTGGTCGAAAGCGCGTCATATGCTCAAATGAACGATTTTGCCTTTGCGGGAGATTTTATTTCGAAAAAGTGAAGGTTTTTTGCGCAAATTGCGAATTTGTCACTTTACGCGCAGGGTTTTGGTGTGTATCCATTGCCGCAGCATACAAGTTTTGCCTCACATCAGCCTATTTACTTGGTCATGAAACTGCTCGCACCTCTCCTTGCACTCACTGCTCTCGCGTCGACTGCCAATGCCGCGATTTACTACGATACCCGCACTTATTATTCGAACACGATCGATGTGGGGTCTTCGTCTGTGAACATTTTTGATGTAGCCAAGTTCAACATTCCTCAGGCCACGCTTACCGGTGTGACCGTCAAGGTTGTTCAGAGCACCTTCAACGGTTCCATTACCGTTACCAACCAAGGATCCATTACTGCCCAAGTGAATCAATTCAATGCCTCGTTCATTGCTAGCCAATTCACTTCGGGTCTTGGTTATGCGCAGACGACCGCAAATCTCACCAATGTGGTGACCAGCCCTAACTGGGCTTCGACCAATTTGCAGCCGAATACCGCGCAAAATTTCAACATTGCTTCAGGTCAGACTTTCGTCGTGGCCGACCAGAACATTTCATCGGGATTCTTCGGCGCTTACACAGGAGCGGGCAATGTCACCTTCAGCGCAAGCAATCCGCGAGTTGTGACAATCACCGGAGATGATGGTAGATTTCAAACTGCCAATGCTAAAACTACCACCCAATTTGCCATCGTGTACAGCTTCAGCATTCCTGAGCCAAGCACCGCACTCTTGGGCGGCCTGGCCAGCATCCTGCTTTTCCGCCGCCGCCGTTGAGCGGTCTGCGATTGAGCGATTAGTTTCAAAGAAAATTCCCAACGCCCGCTGTGGCGTTGGGAATTTTTTTTGTGGGGTGAAGTAGAAGAGTGATTGGAAATTACAGATTGGATCTTGGGGGAGGGAGAAGATGAAATGCGAATGAGAAAGATCTTGGATTGAAGAAGTCGCTTCTTCAGGCAGGGACCTTTGTCCCAAAGGTCCGTTGTTCACTGCATGGTTATTGAAGAAGTAACTTCTTCAAACGGGCGCGCGGGCATTTTGCCCGCTGAAGAAGACGGAAGACTGGAAGACAGAAGAAGCTAGACAAGAAACAGCGAATTCATTCGCTGTTTCAAAACATGGAGCTAGACGCTCCATGGACGGCCTAGGACTGCAAGTCCCAGCCACATGAAGAAGCGGATTTTTTCTTCTGTCTTCTGTCTTGAAGTCTTCTGTCTCTACCTACATCGGGCAGATTTCGTTGATGGCTTGGAGGAGTTCTTGTGTGGGTGTGGGGGCTTTCAACGAGTCGATGATTTGATCGAGTTGGGCGACATTGCGAGCGCCGACGAGGGCGGAGGTGACGGCCGGGTGCTGGAGGGTCCACTGGATGGCGAGGTGGTGGAGCTCGGTGTGGTGTTGCACGGCGAGTTGGCCGAGGGCTTGTATTTGATCGAGGTGGTGGTGGACCTGATCGGATTGGAGGAAGCCTTCGGGGCGTGCGGCGCGGGAATCGGCGGGGATGCCGTTGAGATATTTTGGGGTAAGCATGCCTTGGGCGAGCGGGCTGAAGGCGATGCAGCCGATGCCTTCGTCATGGAGCCAATCGAGAATGCCGGCGGATTCCACCGCGCGGTTGAGGATCGAGTAGGGTGGCTGATAGATCAGGCAGCGGACACCCATTTCCTTGAGAATTTTGACCGCTTTTTTGAGGGTCTTGAGCGGGTATTTCGAGAGTCCGACATAGGTTGCCTTGCCGCTTGAGACGGCGGTGGCGAGGGCGGACATCGTTTCCTCGAGTCGCGTGTGGGGATCGGGGCAGTGGGAGTAGAAAATATCGACATGGTTGAGTCGCAGTCGCTTGAGCGAGTGGTCGAGCGATGCGAGCAGGTGTTTGCGTGAGCCGTGGCTGCCGTAGGGTCCGTGCCACATGTCGTGGCCGGCCTTGGTGGAGATGACGAGTTCGTCGCGGTGTGCCACGAAATCGTGTGAGAGGATGCGGCCGACATTTTCTTCGGCGCTGCCGGGTGGTGGGCCGTAGTTGTTGGCGAGGTCGAAGTGGGTGATGCCTCGGTCGAAGGCGCGTCGCATCATCAGGCGGGCTTCGTCCTGGTTGTCGATGTGGCCGAAGTTGTGCCAGAAGCCGAGGGAGATGGCGGGCAAGAGCAGGCCGGAATCACCGCAGCGGCGGTAAGGCATGCGTCCGTCGTAGCGGTCGGGGGAAAACATGATTAAGATTCAAGTTTTTAGTTTCAAGTTTCAAGAGAAGAGGAAGAGAAGATGAAGAAGCGGCATCTTCTTTGATTCGCAATCCACAATCTACGATCTCTTTTGCTTTTTCATTTGCGGCGGACCTTTCGGAGAAAGGTCCCTGCCTTGGAGGCCCCTGCCTTGGAGTTTTCTAAGAGAGAGCCTTTAGGCGCTGGAGTAGGGGTGGGTGGGAGTAGTCGAGCCAGACTCTGAGGGGGTGGGGTGAGGGGTGGGAGAGGTGGTCGGCGGTCATTTTGGTGAGGGCTGTGGCGAGGGGAGTGGCGTCGCCGGTGTGTTGTTTGGCGAAGTCGTCGGCTTCGAATTCGTGTCGGCGTGACCAAGCATTGAGAATGACCGAGAGGATTTTTCCGGCCGGTTCGAAGAGGATCGAGAAAAGCACGAGGCCGACATGGGGTGAGATCGTGGTGACGCCAAAGGCATCGAAGAGGAGTCGGGCGAAGTGGCCTTGTGGGTTTGTGGCGAGGCCGATGAGGAAAAAGATCGCGGCTATCTGGATGATGCCGGCGGCGAGGCGTTGCTTGATGTGGCCGCGGCGGAAATGGCCGATTTCGTGGGCGAGCACGGCGATGAGTTCGGGCGTGGTGCTTTTTTCGATGAGCGTGTCGAAGAGGGCGATCTTGCGATTTTTTCCGAAGCCGGTGAAAAACGCGTTGGCCTTGGTCGAGCGCTTCGAGCCATCCATGACGAAGACATCCTTCACGGGAAATCCGCAGCGGTTGCCGAGTGATTCGATTTCCGATTTCAGTTCGCCCTCAGGCATGGGGGTGAACTTGTTGAAGAGTGGCATGATGTAGGTGGGTGCGAGCCAGGTAAGGATGAGCTGCGCGAGTGTGAGAAGGATCCATGCCCAGAGCCATGCGTTGGGCACGCGGTTGAAGATCCACAACACGGCGGCGGCGAGAGGCAGGCCGATGAGGGCGGCGAGGATGAGGCCCTTGAGGTGATCGGTGATGAAGGTCGCAGGCGTGGAGCGATTGAAACCGAAGCGGTTTTCGATCACGAAGGTTTCGTAAATCGAGAAGGGCAGTGAGAGCAGTGATTGGCCGAGGAAAAATACAGAGAGAAAGATCAGGCCCGCGCTGAGTTCCGAGCTCGTGAGTGAGCG
>JBKDYW010000078.1:0-13711 GCA_046308575.1 Verrucomicrobiota bacterium | reverse complement strand
ATGGAGTTCATCGATCAGATGATCGAGGTCAAGAAGGGTCGCAAGAAGGCCATGTACGAGCATCCGCTGCTCGAGCAGGTCTGCGGCAACACCTACGGGGTGATGATCTATCAAGAGCAGGTGCAAAATGCGGCCAAGCTGCTTGCGGGATACACGCTTGGTGGCGCCGACCTTTTGCGGCGCGCGATGGGCAAGAAGGACCCCGAGAAGATGGCCAAGGAGCGGGGGAAATTTGTCGAAGGTTGCGGCAAGACCAACGGCATCGGTGAGGTCTTGGCGGGCAAGATTTTCGAGAAGATCGAAATGTTCGCGGGCTATGGATTCAACAAATCCCACTCGGCCTGCTACGGTCATATTTCCTACTGGACCGCTTGGCTCAAGGCGAATCACCCGGTCGAGTTCATGGCCGCGTTGCTCTCGAACGAAATCCACAACACCGATAAGATCGGCGTGTTTGTTTCTGAGTGTCATCGCATGGGCATCGAGATCCTGCCGCCCGACCTCAATGCGTCGGGGCTACGCTTCCGTCCGGCGGCGACGCCCGGTGGTGGTCAGGGGATCCGATACGGTCTGGCGGCGATCAAGAACTGCGGCGAAGCGGCGATGGCCACGGCGATCGCGGAGCGCGAGGCGAAGGGGAAATTTGCCTCGCTCGATGATCTCGCGGCGCGGCTCGACTCGAAGGTCGTCAACAAGCGCATCCTTGAAAACCTCGTCAAGGCCGGCGCGCTTGATTGGACCGGTGAAACGCGGGCGGGGATGTTTGCCCGTCTCGAGCAGGTCGTGGCCACGGCGTCTTCGCTGCAACGCGACCGTGCGTCGGGTCAGGTTTCGTTGTTTGGCGACATGGGATTTTCCGCACCGGCACCGAGCTCGAAAAATTCTGCCGGCGCGCCAAGCGTTGCCGAGTGGAGCAAGGACGAACGGCTGGCGCACGAGAAGGAATTGCTCGGGTTTTATGTGACGGGTCATCCGCTCGACAAATTCCGCGGCGTGATTGATTCCGATCGCTTCAAGCGCCTGGGGCTGATCGAGGATCTTGATTTGTCGAATCCGCGTGATCGTTTTCCGTTTGCGGGAATGATTCGTTCGCTCGAGGCCAAAGTGACCAAGACCGGCAAGCCGTTTGGTGTGTTGGTGCTCGAGGATTTCACCGGCAGTTCCGAGGTCGTGTTGTGGGGCGAGAGTTTTGTGCCCGCACGCGACGAGGGTCTGCTCGAAGTGGGCAAGATTGTGAAAATGCGTTGTGCGGTGCAGAGCGACGAACGGACCGGTGGTTTTCGTCTGACCGGATCCGATGTCTCGGAGCTCAAGCCCAAGCGGGCGAGTGCCAATGGCAAGGGTGTGCTCGATCTTGTGTTGTGGACCAGCCGTCATGGCGATTGGGACATCGAGGAAATTTCGCGCATCCTCGGCGCGCACCCCGGCAGCACGCCGGTGAGGTTTCACATCCAGAACAGCGCGGGCAAACGCGCCACGGTTGAAGCGGGCGAGGCCTATCGAGTGAAGCTTGGACGCGAATTGGAATCAGCGCTGGACCGTTGGATTGATGCGGATTGAGTGGGTGATTCGTGGGCGCGGAACTTTCTTAAGAGGGCCGCTGATTTACAGATTTGCTGATTTGCGGTGGGGGAGTTGGCTTGCATGCGTTTTTCCTGGGAGTTTTCGCATTGTGAATAAATCGGGATAAGTCGAGTTGGCTTTTTGCGTGGCGTCGTGGGGTGCACGGGATGGTTTTTGATCTGGCGTCAAAAATTTGGCTCATTTATTTGCTTGGATATTTTGTTGGAAGCATTTGGGTGAAGCCAATGATTGTTTTATAATTTATTGTATTTCAATAGGTTGTGATTTCATTTCACAGGTGTTCGCATGTTTGAACAGGTTGTTCACATTGTCTGGTGCGGGTGGGTACAAGGCGGCTTTGATTAGGCGGGCGTGTTTCAAGTTGACCTCCGAATTTCCCAGTTTCACCGAGTCAAGATTGTGAATAAGTGGTGAAGAAGTGCGGAAAAAGCCCTTAGCCTGCTGCAAATGAAGGGTTTGGGTTTTGGGGCGGATTAGGTGAAATTCACCCTGGGGTGTGTGGGTGCTGGGTGCGCTTTGTGATCGCTTTGTGATTGTGACGAATCCTGTGCAGCAAGTTTTGGGCTTTACGGCGTGTTGCGATGGAATCAAAAGATCGTGCGCCCACGGCGAATGCCTGCGGCGCATTCATTCCAAACATAATCATGGACATTCAAATTGCCACGCTTTGCGACTTTGCTGCTGACTACAACGGCAAGCTCGTCATTTCCGGAACCTTCGACACCCTTGCCGCGCGTTCGCTGCCGGTGGTTCATCCGTCATGCGCCTTGGCGCTACGTTTCTGCTTCACGCAGGAAGATGCCGGTCGTCACAAACTTTCCATCAACATCATCAACGAAGACGGCGAGTCGCTTGATCCGAACAACATGCCGATCGAGCCCGAGTTCGATGTGCAACTGCCGAAGAATGTGCCTTTCCTCACGCGCAATGTGGTGATGAATCTGCAGGGTCTTCGTTTCCCCTTGGATGGCATTTACTCCATCGACATCGGATGCGATGGCGAGATCCTTGTGCGCCTGCCGCTGCGTGTGGTGCATGTGCAGCAGGGTCCGAACGGTGAAGCCCAAGCGGGCTGATCCGATCCAACGCGGGGTTCAATGCATGAGCCCCGCCACGAAGCTTGTGAAAAAATCGGCGCCCTCTTTTAGGGCGTCGATTTTTATGTATTCGTCTGCCGTGTGGGCTTGGTCGATTGAACCGGGGCCGATGCAGATACTCGGGATGCCGCCGTGCGAGAGGTGGGCGGCATCGGAAAACCATGGGGCACATGCGAGCTTGCTGCCCGGTGGTGTGTTGAGCAGGCGTTGGATCATCGGGTGGTCCGGGCTCGTTTCCATGGGTGGATTTTCGTGCGGGTTGATCAACTCGATCGGCAGTTGGCGGCGTGCGATGCAGTCGCGCAGGAGTTGGAGTCCGCCGCCGGAGCGGGCGAGTGAGGGCGTGATGCGGATGTCGAGTTCCGCCTCGGCGAGGTCGGGCACGATGTTCGGTCGCGAGCCGCCGCGGATGAGGCCGATGTTGAGGGTTGAGTGTCCGAGTTGCGGGTGGGTGAAGCTGGCGAGTGAGGTGCTGAGGTCGCGTTGAACTTCGAGCATAGCGCTGGCGAGTTTGACGATTGCGTTGTCGCCGCGTTCGGGTTGGGAGCTGTGAGCAGCGCGGCCGGTGGCGCGGAGGGTGGCCCAGAGCGAACCTTTCGTGAGGTGCACGATTTCCATCGAGGTGGGTTCGCCGACCAGCGCGAAGCTGTAATCCGCACCGTGATGTTTGGCGAAATGTTTCGATCCCCATTGGCCCGACTCTTCGCCCATGAACGCGACGAAATCGATGGCAATCGGGAGCGAAGCGAGTTGATCGCGATTGCGTTGGAGCGCAATGAGCATCGCAGCCATCGGGCCTTTCGTGTCGGAGGCGCCACGGCCCCAAATTTTTCCATCGCGGATTTCTCCACCGAAGGGATCGATCGTCATGTTGGCAACACCAACCGTGTCGAGATGCGGACCAAACAAAATGCGCGGCCTGCCATCGAGCGGAGCGAAGCGGGCGATGAGGTTCGGGCGACCGGGTTGGATATCTTCGATGCTGACCGCGCCACCGATCGCTTCGAGCGAGTCGCGCAGAAATTCGGCGATGGCTGCCTCGCCAGTTTCGCTGGTGCCGGGGGAATTGTCCGGATTCACCGAAGGAATGCTGATCAATGCCTGCAGGAGTGAAACCACATCGTCGTTCATCGTGCGGAAAGTTTTCTCTGTATCGGGGCGATCGGCAAGGCTGTAAGGCGCGGGGAGATAAGCCACGGCGGGACTTGCCAAAAGCTCGTCGATCGGCGATGGGTTCGATGCCTCGCGTGACAACCCTTGCGAGGAAAGAAGATCATGGTTGAAATCCGACTTACCTACGAAGGCGACCTGCATTGCTCGGCTGTTCATCAGCCTTCGCGCAGCGTTATCGCAACCGACGCGCCGCTCGACAACAATGGCCGCGGCGAGGCTTTTTCTCCCACCGATCTTGTGGCGACAGCCTTGGCAGCGTGCATGGCCACGGTCATTGGCATCGTCGCCAAGCGCAAGGAAATCGATGTCACCGGCATGAGCGTCAACGCGCGCAAATTCATGTCCGACGACCAACCGCGGCGGATCAGCCGCATCGAGCTCGACCTCCAGATGCCGCTTTCGGCTGATCATCCCGATCGCAAATTGCTCGAAAGTGCGGCCCGCGGATGCCCGGTGCATCACAGCATTCACCCCGACATCGATGTCGTGATGAACTGGATTTGGGCCTGATTTCGACTTCTTTGCAGGCTCGCCAAGGGCCGCTATTTTTTGCCATTTTATTCACAAAATGGTTGCTTGCGGGCCCGAATCGGGGGAGGATTTTGTCGAAATCCTCATAAAGATAGGTAACAAACTAATGTTTAAATTTCCCGATCACGCACCCTTCTCCAAAGAACAGCGTCAGTCTTTGGAATCATTGCTTTCCGCCACCGATGCCGCGCAGCGCGCATGGCTGAGCGGTTTTTTGGCTGGCATTAGTCCGGCTGGCGGAGCGGTACCGGCGGTCGTTTCCGCTGGTAAGCTGACTGTTTTGTACGGGACCGAGTCGGGCAACTCCGAGACTCTCGCCGCGCGTGCGGTGAAGGATGCCAAGAAGCGTGGTTTCCAGGCGGTGATGAAAAACATGTCCGAGATCGAGCCGGCCAGTCTGGCGGCGGTGGGGAATTTGTTGGTCATCGTCTCGACCTGGGGCGATGGCGAGCCACCGGAGACGGCGGTCGGTTTTTACAAAACCTTGATGAGCGAAGAAATTGCTTTGAGCGGTTTGCGTTATTCCGTGTGCGCCCTGGGCGACACCTCGTATGAGAAATTTTGCCAGACCGGCAAGGACATCGATGCGCGGCTTGAGGCCTTGGGCGGCAAGCGTGTGGCAGATCGTCGTGATTGCGATGTGGATTACGAGGATGCATTCAGCGAATGGCTTGGGCTTGCCTTGACGGCGCTGGCACCGACGGGCGGAGCGATTGCCACGGCTGCGGTCGCGGAAGTCGCTGCGGGCGGCGTCGAATACGGTAAGAAGAATCCGTTTCCATCGCCACTGAATGAGCGGGTGATGCTCAATGGTGAGGGTTCAAGCAAGGAGACGATTCATTTGGAATTTGCGCTCGATGGATCGGGTCTGTCGTATGAGCCGGGCGATGCCTTGGCGGTGGTGCCGGTCAATGCGCCCGATGTCGTGGCCGCGGTGCTTGCGGCGGCGAAGTTGAAAGGGGATGAGGAAATTGAAACCAAGGTCTCCGGCCGCAAGTTGTTGGCCGATGCCTTGCGCGAAGATTTCGACATCACTGCACTTTCGCGCAGCGTGCTCACCAAGCTCGCAGAGGCGACCGGTTCTGATGCCTTGAAGGCGCTGCTTGCGGATGATGCCAAAGAAAAGCTCAAGGAGTACAACTACGGTCGCGAGATCGTTGATGCGATCAGCGACTTTGCGCCATCGGGTCTTTCGGCCAATGCGCTCGCGGGCTTGTTCCGCAAGTTGCCGCCGCGTCTTTATTCGATTGCCTCCAGTCCGCTTGCGCATCCCGGCGAGGTCCATCTCACGGTCGCCGCGGTGCGTTACCAATCGCACGGTCGCTCGCGCAAGGGCGTGTGCTCGACCTATCTGGCGGATCTCGCTAAGCTTGGATCGGATGTGCCGATTTTTGTGCAGCCGAACAAAAATTTCCGTTTGCCTGCTGATAATGCCGCGCCGGTGATCATGGTCGGCCCCGGTACCGGGGTTGCCCCATTCCGCGCCTTTGTCGAACACCGCGCTGCCACCGGTGCGAGCGGCAAAAACTGGCTCTTCATGGGGGATCAAAAATATCTCTTCGATTTCCTTTATCAACTCGAGTGGCAGGATCATCTCAAGAGTGGTGTGCTGAGCCGTCTCGATGTCGCGTTTTCGCGGGATCAACCCGAGAAAATCTATGTGCAGCAGAAGATGCTCGAGCAGGGCGCCGAGCTCTACGCATGGCTTGAGAAAGGTGCTTTTTTCTATGTCTGCGGCGATGCCACGCGCATGGCGGCCGATGTCCACGAGGCGCTTGTTTCGATCGTCGAAAAACACGGCGGCAAGTCGCGCGAAGCGGCCGAAGCTTATGTCGAGGAGCTCAAGAAATCGAAACGCTACCAGCGCGATGTGTATTGATGCGCCGCAGCAAACCAACCACTGAACACCGAAAATTTTTATGTCCGAAGAAAAGAAACTTTCCGCGAACGAATACATCAAGACTCGCAGCAATTACCTCCGCGGCACGATTGCCGAGGGGCTTGCGGACATGTCGACCGGTTCGATGTCCGAGGATGATCAGCAGTTGCTGAAATTCCACGGCACTTATCAGCAGGACGATCGCGACCTTCGTGCCAACCGCCGCAAGCACAAGCTCGACAAGGCTTATTCGTTCATGATCCGCATCCGCGTGCCGGGCGGTGTTGCCACGCCAGCGCAGTGGCTTGAGACCGACCGCATGGCGACGCAGTTTGCCAATGGCACCATCAAGCTCACGACGCGCCAGGCATTTCAGTTCCACGGGATCATCAAGAGCAACCTCAAGCGCACGATCAAAGAGATCAACCAAACCGCGATGGACACCATCGCCGCCTGCGGTGATGTGAACCGGAATGTCATGTGCAATCCGAATCCGCACCTTTCGGAGGTTCACGCCGAGGTGCTCAAGGTCGCGCAGGGGATTTCCGATCATCTCACGCCGCAGACCCGCGCGTATCACGAGATTTGGCTCGATGGTGAGAAAATCGAATCGAGCGAGGAAGAGGTCGAGCCGATCTATGGCAAGACCTACCTGCCGCGGAAGTTTAAGATCACCATCGCGGTGCCGCCGTCGAACGATGTCGACATTTATGCCAACTGCCTGTCATTCATCGCGATTGTCGAGAAGGGCAAGTTGGTGGGATTTAATGTCGCGGTGGGCGGTGGCATGGGTTCGACCCATGGCAACGATGCGACATACCCGAGGATTGCGGACATCATCGGATTTTGCACGACCGAGCAGGTCGTCGATGTCGCGGAAAAAGTGGTGCTCGTGCAGCGTGACTTCGGTGATCGCACCGACCGCAAGCATTCGCGCTTCAAGTACACCGTCGACGATCGCGGAGCGGATTGGATTCTGGCAAAGCTCAACGAATACCTCGGTTACGAGCTTGGGCCCGTGCGTCCTTTCAAGTTCGAGGACAACGGTGACCGCTACGGATGGGTCGAGGACAAGAATGGCAACTCGCATCTTACGCTTTTCATCCAAGGTGGCCGTGTGCTCGACACCGAGTCTTACCCGCTGCGCACGGGGTTGCGCGAAATCGCCAAGATTCACGATGGCGACTTCCGCCTGACCGCCAACCAGAACCTCATCATCGCCAACATTTCGCCGAAGAAGCGTCCGCAGATTGAAAAGCTGCTCGAGCAATACGGCATCAAGGACAGTCATGAGAAAAGCGCGCTACGTTTGAACTCGCTCGCTTGCGTGGCATTGCCGACCTGCAGTCTTTCGCTGGCCGAGGCCGAGCGTTATCTGCCGGATCTGCTCACCGATCTTGAAGAGGCGATCGAAGAAAACGGCCTGCGTCACGACGCGATCACTGTGCGCATGACCGGTTGCCCGAACGGTTGCGCAAGACCCTTCATTTCCGAAATCGGTTTTGTCGGTCGCGCGCCCGGACGCTATAATGTCTATCTCGGTGGTGGTTTTGCGGGTCAGCGACTTTCGAAACTCTATCGCGAGAATGTTCCTGGCACTGAGATCAAGGCCTTGCTGGTACCGATCATCGGCCGCTACGCCAAGGAGCGCAACGATGGTGAGCGCTTCGGTGATTTCTGCATCCGTGCCGGCTATGTGGCGGCGACCGTGCAGGGCGGGGATTTCCACAAGAACATCAAGCCCGAGGCATTTGCCACTGCCTGATCGCTGCCACTACCAATTCCATGCCAAGCATCATGAGTGTCCATGCCGAACCCGGCGAACTTTCCGGTGCCCTCGCGCCTTTGCGTGCGGGTGAGCGGATCCGTTTGCTGCATGAGCGGCTTGGCGATCGCCTGATGGCGACCACGAGCTTTGGCATTCAGGCGGCGGTGATGTTGCATCTGATCCATGAGCATGCGCCAAAAATCCCGGTGGTGTTCATCGATACCGGATTTTTGTTTCCGGAAACCTATCGCTATGCGGAGGAATTGCTCTCGCGCTTCAAGCATCTCGACCTGCGGGTGTATCAACCCACCATCAGTGCCGCGCGCATGCAGGCCTTGTGGGGCAAGCTTTGGGAGCAGGGCAAAGATGGTGCCGACCGCTATGCGATGCTCACTAAGATCGAGCCGATGAATCGCGCGTTGAGTGAAATCGGCGCCGATGTGTGGTTGAGCGGACTTCGTCGCTCGCAATCAAGCACGCGCACGGACAGGCCCTTTGTGGAGCGTCAGAAAAAAACCCTCAAGGCCTATCCGATTCTTGATTGGGCCGATGCGCAGGTGGATTTGTATTATTATCAAAATGATCTGCCGCGTCATCCGCTAGCGGAGAAGGGATATGTCACCATGGGTGATTGGCACAGCACCGTGCCGGCGGTGAATGGCGATGCCGAGTCATCGCGCTTTGGCGGTGTGAAATACGAGTGCGGCCTGCACTTGGACTCCGGTTCGTCGGATTTCCAGATTTGACGCTTTTGTGACAATTTTACCGATGAGGTAATTTTTTTGAAGACTTGTTGTGCCCGCGCAGTCGAAGCGGGCGTATGCAAAAATACACTACTACAAAAAACGCCCTCCGTCCTTCCGTCAGCCGCACTCGTTGCGGTCACTTGAAGCATCTGCTTCTCGCTGTCATTGGCAGCTTGCCTGCGCATTCGGCATTGATTGCGGGATGGGATTTCCAAACCACGACCACCGGCGGCACCGCTGCCGTGGCGCAGCCCAACAGCCCGCGGGTTTACAATGCCAACTTCGGCTACGGCACGATCTACCTCGATGGCAGCAATGGTTCATCCGAATGGCTGAGTTCGAATGAGATTGGTGGATTTGGCGGTACTACGGTGAACGCGGGCGATGGTTTTTCCACGGCGACCACCGGTCCCTCGGCATTGGCGTTGATCGCTGGTGCGAGCAGTTCCGCCAACGGCAACATGGCGGTCTTCAGGTTCTCGATGGCGGGGTATCAAAGCCTGAGCATTTCCTTGGCGGCGCAGCGAACGGCTACCGGGTTTGCTACCCAGCTTTGGGAGTATAGTACGGATGGAAGCACATATCGTTCGATTGGTACGCTTTCGGCCGGCAGCGTTGCAGGAAGTATTACATCCACATTCGCAGGATCGGGCGTCCTCGGCTTTGCGGCCTTCGATGATTTGAATGATGTCGATGATGCCTATGTGCGTGTGACCTTCGATGGGGCGACCGCAAGCACTGGCAACAACCGCATCGACAACATTCAATTCAACGCGACGGAAATGCCGGTCATGGCGATGTCGGTTCCCGAGCCGGGCAGCCCGATGCTCATCGGGGTGGGTGCGGTATTGGCGCTGAGCATGAGGAGCAGGCGGTCGAGCTGATTTTTCCCGAAAATAGGTTCAATTCCGTGTCTTGACTCCGGGGTGCGGCCGCAGCCACAATGTCGCGAATCTAACGAATACCACTGCCATGCCTATCGCTCCCAACATGACCGCCACCGTCGGCAACACGCCGCTCATTCGCCTCAACCATGTGACCGCCGGTCTTGATGCCGAGGTCTGCGTGAAGGCGGAATTCTTCAATCCGCTTTTCAGCGTCAAGGACCGCATCGGCAAGGCCATGATCGAGGCGGCCGAGCGTGATGGATCGCTCAAGCCCGGTGGATTGATCATTGAGCCGACCTCCGGCAATACCGGTATTGCTTTGGCCTTTGTCGCTCGTTCGAAGGGCTACCGTTGCATTCTCACCATGCCCGAGAGCATGTCGATCGAGCGCCGCGTGCTGCTGCGTTTGCTCGGGGCTGAGATCGTACTCACGCCGCGTGCCCGTGGCATGGGTGGTGCGATCGCCAAGGCGAAGCAACTTTTGGAGCAAACGCCAGGTGCCTTTGGTCCGGGTCAGTTTGACAATCCGGCCAACCCACAGGTGCACCGCGAAACGACCGCCGAGGAAATTTGGCGCGACACCGAAGGAAAAATCGACGCCTTCGTCGCCGGTGTAGGCACGGGCGGCACGCTCACCGGTGTTTCGGAGGTCATTAAATCACGCTGCGCGATGAAGGCCTTCGCGGTCGAGCCTGTGGCGAGCCCTGTCATTTCCGGCGGTGCTCCCGGCCCGCACATGATCCAAGGCATTGGTGCCGGATTCATTCCGAAGAACCTCAATGTCGACATCATTGATGAGGTCATCCAAGTGAGCAATGAGGATGCCTTCGCCACCGCGCAGGCGTTGGCGCAGCAGGAAGGTCTGCCTGCTGGCATTTCCACTGGCGCGAATGTCTGGGCCGCGATGCAGATCGCCAAACGCCCTGAGTTCAAAGGCAAGCGCATCGTCACCGTCGGTTGCTCCTCTACCGAACGCTATCTCTCAACGCCGCTTGCGGAAAAAGTGCGCGAGGAAGTGACCAATCTTCCGGTGCACGAGATTTGATAAAGGCTCAAGACATCAAGATTCAGGAGGAGAGGCACGGCACATTTGCCGTGCTTTTCCATTTTTGAGGGGGAATGGATATCGGGGGTGAAACCTGGATCCCTCGAACCATGGTTTCACCCCCTTATCCCTCTCCTGTCTGGAGAATTTAATCTCGGCGGCTTGTCTTATGCGTCGAGCCTCAGCGCGGCTTTTTGAGCGGCCGTTTTCGCTTCGCCGGATGACTTGTTGCCGTCGTCGCTGGTGAGGCGCATGCCGACCGGTTTGGAAACTCCGAATTCTTCCATCGTCACGCCGTACATCACATCGGCGCGGGCCATCGTGCGTTTCGAGTGGGTGACGATGATGAACTGCGAGCGGTCGATGAAGCGGTCGAGCACCTTTACGAAGCGATTGATGTTCGATTCGTCGAGCGGGGCATCGAGCTCGTCGAGGACGCAGAAGGGGCTGGGCTTGATCATGTAGATCGAGAACAGCAACGCGACCGCGGTCATCGAGCGTTCGCCACCGGAGAGAAGCGTGATCGACTGAAGTTTTTTGCCGGGGGGCTTGGCGATCACCTCGATGCCGGACTCGAGCGGGTCGGATTCGTCGAGCAGGGTGAGGTCGGCCTGACCTTTCTCGCCAAAGAGTTCCTTGAACATCGTTTGGAAGTTGATGCGAACCTGCGCGAAAGTTTCGGCGAAGAGGCGTTGGGTCTCGGTGTTGATGCGTTCGATGACCTCGAGCAATTCGGTTTTCGACGAGACCAGATCGTCATGTTGTTTGCGCAGGAAATTGTAGCGTTCTTCGAGTTCTTCGAATTCCTCGATCGCGTCCAGGTTCACCGGACCCATAGCGTCGAGGCGGCGTTTGATGTCGGTGACGATGGATTCGATGAATTCCCAGTCCGGTTCGCCGGTCATTTCGCCGGGGATTTCCGCGTCGTCGGATCCGGTGGCGTCGACCACGATGGTGGGCATGTCGTCCTCGGCTTCGTCGTCGGAGGATTCGGATGAGAACGACTCATCCTCATCAGCGGTGACCACCGTTTGTTTGCCGCCGCGGGCTTGGAGTGCTTTTTGTGATGCCACGCTGGCGAGGAGCGCGTGGGCATCGGGCTCGAAGGTGCTGAGGTCGATTTGGTAGCGTTCGGCGATCGAGTTGTTGAGGTTTTCGAGGCGCAGGTCGAGCTTGGTTGCGGCGATTTCCTCGCGGCCTTTTTGTTCATTGATGCGTGAAAGATCGCGGCGGAGTGCGGCGAGTTCCGTTTCGGCGCTTTCGATGGATTCGAGAAGTGCGGCGCGTCCGCTCGAGCGGGATTCGATTTCTTTTTCGAGATCCTCGGCTTCTAGGCGGTGGGTTTCGCATTCTTCGGCGAGTCGGCTGTTTTCAGCGCTGGCATCGTCGATGCGTTGGGTGAACGATTCAATTTCCGCTTCGCGGCGGATGGACGCTTCGCGGAGTTCCGAGAGGCGGTTTTCCATCGGGCGCTGTTGTTCCTCGGCGGCTTGTTTGGCGCGGCGTTCGACAGCGAGTTCGGTGCGGAGGTTGTTGAGGTCGTTGGTGAGTTCACCTTCGCGTTGGACGACAGAGTCTGCTTCCGATTGGAGGCGGCGGGCGTCGGTTTCGAGGCCTTCGAGGCGTTCGCGCGACTGGTGGAGTTCTGCTTCGAGTTGGACGCGGCTTTCGGCGGCGGCGCGTTCGCGGTTGTCGAGTTCGCCGCGTTCCCAGCGAACATTTTCGATTTTGGTGTCGAGGTTTTCGACTTCGCGGGTGGCGAGAGTGAGTTGGCCTTGAAGGGTGGAAAGTTCGACCTTTTGGCGTTGCAGGCGTTCGCGGGCGACTTCGACTTCTTCGCGAAGTTGCTCGAGGTTTGCTTCCGTGTCGGTGACGCGGCGGCGTGCGGCCTCATCGGCTTGGGCGAGTGCGGCGACTTCGTTTTCGAGCGCGCGGACTTCGTTGCGAAGCTCGAGCACCGAGGTCGAGCCCTCGGCGGTTGAGCCGCCGCGCAACGTGCCTTCGCCGCCGAGGATCACACCGGCGAGCGTGACAAATGTGACGCCCGGGTGGTTTGGTCGCAGGCGCAATGCGGTGGCAAGGTTGGGCACGATGAGCACGCGGTCGAGCAGTCGCTCGATGATGCCCGAGATGCGTTTGTCCGACTTTACGCGGTCGAGCGCCCATGCGGTGGCACCCTCCGGCAGGGCTTCCATTTGGGTGCCAGCGGCGTGCGCGACGAAGGTTTCGGGGATGATGGCTGCGATGCCAAGTTGCTTGGCGGTGAGGCGTTCGATGAGCGCCTCGGCGACCGCTTGATCTTGCACGAGCACGGCTTGCAGATGATTGCCGAGGGCGGATTCGATGGCGCGGGCGCAGTCGTTATCGGCCTCGATGAATGAAGCCAGCACGCCGTGGATGGAGGGTTTGAAATGGTCGGGCTCGTCGAGTCCGTTGAGCACATTGCGGGTGCCTTTTTCAAAGCCTTCGCCGCTTTCCACGAGTTGGCGCACCGCTTCGAAGCGGGCCGAGCGTTGAGCGAGCGAGCGGTTGGATTCCACGGCGGCGGTGCGTGCCGCATCGAGGTCGCCGCGGGTGTGTTGGTAGGCGCGTTCGGCGCTTTGGAATGCCTCTTCGAGTTGCGAAATTTGCGCGGCGGATGTTTCGACTTCGCTTTGGATGCGTGATTGCTCGGCGCGGCCTTCTTCCATTTCGAGGTTGAGGCGTTGTTCCTCATCGGCGAGTTGGCGGGCACGATCGCGGTTACCTTCGAGTTGGGAGAGGGAGGATTCGATTTTTGCCTGCACGGCGGCGATGAGCGCCTGCGTGCGGTTCGCTTCGGCGCGCGAAGTGCGCAGCGAATTTTCGAGTCCCTCGCGTTCGGCGCGTGCTCCGCGTGTGCGTTCCTCCATTTCGGCGAGGCGCAATTCCTTCTCGGCGATGTGGCGGTTGAGCTGATCGAGCGATTCGTTGGCGGCGATGAAATCGAATTCCTGTTGAGCGAGTTTGTCGCGAGTCGATT
>JBKDYW010000077.1:0-7063 GCA_046308575.1 Verrucomicrobiota bacterium | reverse complement strand
TGAATTGCCTGCGATTCACTTCGGCCATGCATGTTTGGCTTCGCAATAATGTGGTCGCTAAAGCTCCCATTGTATTCTTGAACCTTTCTTCCGTTCTCAAAGAAGATACTTCGAAGCCTGCTCGACATCCTTGTCACCTCGACCGGAGAGGTTGGCGATGATGATTGAGCTTGGTGGGAGGCTTGGTGCGATTTTGGAAATGTAGGCGATCGCGTGTGAGCTTTCGAGAGCGGGGATGATCCCTTCGCAGTGAGCAAGTTCCTTGAATGCTGCGAGCGCTTCGGCATCGGTGGCGTAAGTGTATTCGACGCGGCCGATGTTCTGGAGATACGCGTGCTCCGGGCCGACCGCTGCATAGTCGAGACCAGCGGACACCGAATGGGTCAGTTCGATTTGGCCATCGTCATTGGCGAGCAGCCAGGTTTTGGTGCCTTGCAGAACGCCGAGTTTGCCACCTTGGAATCGTGCGGCATGACGCTCGGGCATGATGCCATCGCCGCCGGCTTCGACACCGACCATGCGGACATTTTCATCGCCGAGAAACGGATGGAACATGCCGATCGCGTTGGATCCGCCGCCGACGCAGGCGACAAGCAGATCCGGCAAGCGGCCTTCGCGTTCAAGGATCTGACGCCGTGCTTCAACACCGATCACCCGGTGGAAATCGCGCACGATCATCGGAAACGGATGCGATCCAAGCGCCGAGCCGATGATGTAATGCGTGTGATCAACCGTCGCGACCCAATCGCGCATGGCTTCGTTGACCGCTTCCTTGAGGGTGGCCTGACCGGCGGTGACCGCGCGGACCTCGGCACCCATCAGTCGCATGCGTGCGACATTGAGCGCCTGCCGTTCCATGTCGACGGCGCCCATGTAGACCACGCACTCCATCCCAAAGCGCGCGCAGACGGTGGCGGTCGCGACTCCGTGTTGGCCAGCTCCGGTTTCGGCGATGATGCGTTTTTTGCCAAGCCGTTTGGCGATGAGGATTTGCCCGAGGGCGTTGTTGATCTTGTGAGCGCCGGTGTGAAGGAGGTCTTCGCGCTTGAGGTAAATTTTCGCTCCGCCCAACTTTTGCGTCCATCGCTCGGCGAAATAAAGTGGCGTCGGGCGGCCCACGTAATGATGCAGGAGATCGTCGAGCTCGGCATGGAAGGCCGGATCATTTTTTGCCAACTCATAGGCGGCCGCGAGTTCCTGCAGGGGAGCCATCAGCGTCTCCGGTACGAACATGCCTCCAAACTGGCCGAAGTGGCCTGAGGAATCGGGCAGAGCGGCGGGCGCTTGGGCGGTCGTGGACATGCACGCAGATGATCCTCCGAAAGCGGGCGGGAATCAAGTGGCAATCATCGGGTTTATCCCTGCGATTTCGTGGCAATCAGCTCCTGGAGCTCATCCTCGGAAATGATGTTCACGCCAAGGGTTTCGGCCTTGTCGCGTTTTGATCCACCGCCTTCACCGGCGACGAGATAGCTCGTTTTGGCTGAGACCGAGCCACTGACCTTGCCGCCTTTTTCCTCGATGAATGCCTTCATGTCATCGCGGTCCATGCTGAGCGTGCCGGTAATGACAAAGGTGAGGCCTGCGAGTGGCATCTTTGAGGTGTCGGCCTTGGCTGCGATCGGAAGGAAATTGCCGGACTTCGGATTGATCTCCAGTTTCCCGAGGCGCTTAATCGCGGAGCGCCCGGCATCGGATTCGAAAAATTCGACCATCGATTGCGCTACGGCTGGGCCGACATCGCCGGTGATGGCATACTCCGCGAGCCTTTCGTTTTTCTTTTTCGCATCGATACGGGTATCGGCGAGCAACTCACGCAGAATGGGCGAATCGGCCAATTCGTTGAGAGCGGCGTGCAATCTCGAAAGCTCCTTGGCCGCGGATTCACCGACATGGCGGATGCCCATGGCGTAGATCCAACGGTGAAGAGGTTTGTTTTTGGCATCTTCGAGCGCGCTGATGACTTTGTCGGCGTTCTTTTCGCCGAAACGGCGTGGCGCTTCATCCGTGCCGAGGTTGAGATTGGCGAGCGTGTTTTCGTCGAGCTCGAAGAGGTCTAGTGGTGTCTTGCAATGTCCGTGGCGCACGAGTGCCTCGGCGACTGTTTCGCCAACGCCTTCGATATCGAGCGCCTTGCGCGAGCTGAAGTGAGAGATGCGCGTGACTGCTTGGGCCGGGCATTGGAAGTTCGTGCAGCGCCATGCGACGAATCCTTCTTCCTGCGAGATGGGTCCGCCACAAGAGGGGCAGCGGCCTTTGACATGATCGAAGAGCGAGAACGGCTGCGAGTGGCCGTGGTGGCGAATGACTTTGACGACGGCCGGGATGATTTCGCCGGCTTTTTCGATCAGCACCGTGTCGCCGATGCGAATGTCTTTTTTAGTGATTTCGTCCTGATTATGAAGGGTCGCGCGAGAAACGGTCGAGCCCGAGATTAGCACCGGTTTGAGCTCGGCCACAGGTGTGAGCACGCCGGTGCGGCCGACTTGGATCGTGATGTCGGTGAGCGTGGTTTCCTTTTGTTCGGGAATAAACTTGTAAGCCGCGGCCCAGCGTGGAGCGCGTGAGGTGAATCCGAGTTTTTCGCGTTCGCTGCGCTTGAGCACTTTCACCACCGCGCCATCGGTGCCGTAGTCGAGTTCGTGCCGCAGCGTGTTGATCTGGCCGACGGCTTCGAGCGTGCTTTCGAGATCGTGCGCATCGATCACCGGTTGATTGCGCGGAATGCCGAGGGCGTCGAGTAGTGAGTGAAAATCATGCTCGGTCTCGAGCGCCGGACCCTCATAGGCCCCGATGCCATGGGCGAGAAATGCGAGCGGTCTTTTGGCGACGATCTTTGGATCGAGTTGTTTCAGCGTTCCAGCCGTGGCATTGCGCGGATTGGCAAATGTCGGCAGTCCCGCTTCATCGCGCTCGGCATTCATCGCCGCGAATGCCTCGTTTGGCATGAAAATTTCGCCCCGCACTTCGAGCAGCGGCGGGATGGATGGTGTGGCAGCCTTTGTTGAAACGAGAGGCGGCAGGTTTTCCGCATGCAGCACCTGCAGGTCGATGGGTACGAGTTCGCCATCAGCGGTTTTGATCAGATTGCCGACATGCGCATCGGCAATCTCGGTTTTCGTTTCAGCGTTGATCCAGCGATGGTAGCCGGATGATTCGTAACCTGCGGCCTCAAACCACGATGCCACTTCCTTCGATGTAGGGGTCGTGCCATCGACGAAGGGTTGCGAGGTGACCATCGAAGGACCATCGGCAGTTTCAAGGACGCCGTGGAAAACGATATCATCGCCGAAGAGGTGGTTTGAAGCATCGATGTTGCTCAAGTAGCTGAGCGCGAAGTTTTGTCCGCCGAATGTCGGCGGTATCGTGAGCTTGATCACCCGGTCGCTGTTCTCCGGGCGGAAGACGACATGCTCGGACTGGCCGCCTAGCGAAGGGTGACGAGCGGCAATTTCTCCGAAGCCTTGCGGGTCGAAGAGCCAGCCTTTTTTCCGGGCCCATGAAACCATGGATTCGGCTTCTTGTCGGAGCCGTTGTGAAACATCCGCTCCATCGCTTGCTCCGATGTCATCAAGGAGCCACTTGCGCAGGCTTTCCGCCGCGCTTTCGCGATTTTCTCCGCGAGGGTTCGGGCTTTTTGCGCTGCGTTCATGGGTTGAAAGATAGGGCAGGGTAGCATCCAAGTCAATGACGCGGCCGCCGACGGATGCTTTGCCCAGCTCCATCGGAATGCTGCGGATCGTGCGGACATTGTGGGTGATGTCATCGCCGGTCGTGCCATCGCCGCGGGTGGCTGCATAGTCGAGTTTGCCGTTGCGATACACCAGCGAGACCGCGACACCGTCGATCTTTGGTTCGACCGTGACCGCGACGTCATCGTGGCCGAGGCCTTTGCGGACGCGTTGGTAAAACTCGATGAGTTCTTTTTCCGCGCGCGTGCCCGGAGATTTTTCCAAGGCCTCGGGTGTCAACTCGAAGACATCGTCGATCGAGAGCATGGGCACCAGGTGGCGCACTTTTTCAAAGCCTTCGATCGGCTCGCCGCCAACGCGCAGGGTGGGGGAATCCGGATCGCGCAACTCGGGGTGTTTGCGTTCGAGTTCCTCAAGATCGCGGAATAGCCGATCGTATTCGGCATCTGAAATTTCCGGCGTCGCCTTGCTGTAATAAAGTCGGTTGTGGTGCTCGAGTTGTCGGCGCAACTCCTTGACCCGCTGCTCGGGCGAGGGCTCATCCTGATTCGCAAAAAGATCCGCTTGCTGCACGCATCAAGTATCTTTTCCCCGTGGCGGATTTCAAGGCCCTTCGTCGCGAGTGGCGGATGATGTCGGCTTGCATGCGGTCGGCCGATGGTGTGGTCTTGTCGCGTGATCGCCCAATACATCCACGATCTGAATCCGGTGGCGCTGCCGATTTATGGAAATCTTGCGGTTCGCTGGTACGGGCTAGCGTATCTGGCGGGCTTTGTGGCGGGATTTCTCCTGCTTCGCCATCTCGCGCGGCGCAGCTTGTGGGTGCTCAAGCCCGAGAAAACTGCCGACTTCATTGCGGCCGCGGCGATGTTCGGGGTCTTTCTCGGCGGTCGTCTGGGATATGTGTTTTTCTATCAACTCCCGGAACAGGGCTGGTCGAAAATTTTGTCGGATCCGCTGATGATCTTTCGCGTGTGGGAGGGTGGTATGGCGAGTCATGGCGGGATTCTTGGCTTGGTGATCTTCACATGGTTTTACGCCAAGAAGGAAAAGGTCACATGGACCGGCCTCGGCGATGGGCTTTGCGTGGTGGCGCCGCTTGGATTGTTTTTTGGGCGCGTTGCAAATTTCATCAATGGCGAGTTGTACGGTCGCATTGTCGAAGGCGTGGTGCCGTGGGCGGTGCGATTTCCGCTTTCGCTGATGAAAGAACCGGAGTCCGTGCAGCGTGATGCGTGGCAAGCTTGCGCAGAAATTGAGCCGAGCCTCATGGATGCTCAGTCGATGGATGCGCTGATCGCTGTGGCGCGGGAAAATCCTGAAGTCTCGCAAACGCTCGGTGACTTTTTGCCGCCGCGGCATCCTTCGCAAATTTACGAAGCCCTGCTCGAAGGCGCGTTGTTGTTTGCCATTTTGTGGTGGGTGCGCACGCGTTACAAAAATGCGCCTGATGGCCTCCTCACCGGTTTGTTTTTCGCGCTCTATGCCGGGTTCCGGATTTTCGGAGAACAATTCCGCGAGCCCGATGCCGCTCTGGTCGGCAGCCTGACCCGCGGTCAGTTTTTTTCGCTTTTCATGTTTGTGTTCGCCGCCTTGTTTCTCCTGCACGCATGGAGAGGATGGAAGAGAGGAACATCGAACATCCAACATTGAACATCGAACATTGAAGTGGAAGAAAATGAAGAGGCGGCTTCTTCATAATAGGCAGGGACCGTTCTCCGCAACGGTCCGCTTCGGTTGTGCGATGAGGCCCTGCAGCGCCGATTCTTTAAAGGAGAGCGCCGGCGTCCCGCCGGCAGTGTCACGCATCTTGCGGGACACCTCTTCCTCGTAGCTGGAGCATCCTGCTCCAGGCCGTCCATGGAGCGTCCCGCTCCATGTTCTGATCAGCCAATGAAAAAGCAGATTCAAGGACGATTCATCAGACGGACCTTTAGGGACAAAGGTCCCTGCCTTTGAAGAAGCCGCATATTCACTCTCTTCACTCTCTTCTCTTGAAACTGAAAACTTGAACCTTGAAACTTTTTTTCAAACCTTAAATAGCCCGCCGCGTTTTCCTGCTAAAATAGCTGCGCCCATGATGGCGATGGAGAGAAAGACCATCGCCCAAACGCCGAGGGCGGCAGCGAGTTCGGTTCCGTTGCCGAGGGTGCTGAGGAGGGTAAAGATCGCTTTGGTGATGGGGAAATGTTGGGTTTGCTGGGCGAGGATGAGGCTGTCGCTGACCTCGAGCATCGCGAAGGCAAAGGCAAGTATCGCTCCTGCGGCGAGGTTGGCGCCGATGAGCGGAAGTGAAATCCGGCGCAGCGTGCGTGCGCTTGATGCACCAAGCGAGCGAGCGGCTTCTTCGAGCATCGGATTGCTTTGTTGGAGTCCGGCCACGGCAGAGCGCACGATGTAGGGAAGTCGGCGAATGGCGTAAGCAATCACCAGCAGCAGAAAAGGACTGCCGTTTTCGCCGACGAGGAAATGGAAGGGTTTGCCATCCTGTGAAAGCGCCAGATAGCCAAAGGCCATGACGAGGCCGGGCACCGCGAGGGGAAGCATCACGACCGCATCAAGCAGGTTGCGTGATTTGAGATCCGATCGCACCACCACCCACGCCACGCCGATGCCGATCGCCAAGGCGAGCAAGGTCGCGCAGCCGGCGTATAGCAGGCTGTTTTGAATCGATGGCACGACCAGTCCGCTGCCAAGTGCTTCGAGGTAATGCCGTGCGGTCAACTCATCGGGGATCACGGTGCCGTACCAGCGTTCGGAAAACGAAAGAAGGATCACGCCGAGGTGCGGTAGCGCGGCGAGCAAGAACACCGAGAGGTAACACATCGCGCAGGCCAAGGCTTTCCATCCGCCGATATGCGTTGCGTTGCTGCGCGATTTCGGTCGGGGCGCGGTGCCGAGCGGTGATCGGCCGATGACAAATTTTGATAGCGCGAAAACCGCGGCGGCAACGATCAAGAGGACCGTGGTGAGCGCGTAAGGAATCGGATTCTTATCAAGGCCCTTGATGCCGTCGTATATTTGCACCGATGCGGTGCGCGAGTAATCGAAGACCAACGGCACGCCGAGTTCGGTGAAGGCCCAGATGAAAACAATCGACGCGCCTGCAAAAACGCCGGGCATCGCAAGTGGCAGAGTGATGCGGAAAAATCTTTTCCACGGCGGGCATCCGAGGTTTTCCGCCGCCTGCTCCATCGCCGGGTCGAGATTCGACAGCGCGGCGGCGATGTTCATGTAAAGGATCGGGTAAAGGTTCAGCGCGATCATCGCGACGATGCCGATGAAGCGCCCCTCGGCGAGCCAGTCGAAGGGTGTGGCGGGATCCATCAGGCCTAGATGGATCAGCCCTGCATTGAGAGCGCCATTCACGC
>JBKDYW010000076.1:0-8637 GCA_046308575.1 Verrucomicrobiota bacterium | reverse complement strand
CAAAACCAGCTCGCGGATCTATCGATCAACATGCGCATCTACGAAAGTCTGCTCGGCTATTTTTCCTTTGCGCGGGCGGGGGTGGTGCTGCCTGGATCCGGTGAGGCTGGTGGGCCTGACCGTCGTGCGGAGATGAGCGCGCTGATGATGACAGCGCCTCAGATCCGGAGTCAGATCGAAGAGTCGCGCGCGGCGGGCAACGCGATGGGCGGGCGTTTGCAGGGCTTGCTCCAGCAGGTTTTGGATGCGGCGAACTTCGCCAAATTCGGCTTGTTTGTGCTGCCACCCGCGGAAGCATCCGACAAGCAATGGCAGAGCGCGGGCAATGCGATCATGAATGTCATGACCGGCAGCGCGAAAGATGCCGAGACTTCGATTGGCGATGTGAAGGCGCTCGAAGCAATTGCGCGGAGCTCGGGTGATGAAGCTGCATTCCGCAAGCACTGGGTGGCCTTTCGTGAGAAAATTGAAGCGAGGGCCAAGGCTCGCGGTGAGGGTGGATCAGTGCCGCTCGAAACCATTTATCAGCGCAGCGATAAGTTCCTTTATGCCGTGGCATTTTTCCTGATGGGCACCCTTGCGGCGCTTGGCATGTGGTTCGGCGGTGGTTCAAAGCTTGCCACGGGTTTGTCGTGGGCAGTGTGGGGGTTTACTCTAGCTGGCCTTGCGTGCTGCGTTACGGCAATCGTAATGCGTTGCATCATCATGCAGCGTCCGCCGGTCGGAAATCTTTATGACACGATCATCTTCATCGGCACAACGGTGGTGATGTTGTCGCTGATCGTTGAATGGATGGTCGGCCGCCGTTTCGCGCTCGGGCTTTCGCCGATCATTGGCACGATCCTGATGATTCTCGCGCGGCGATATGAATTGGGCGATGCCAAGGATCACATGGATCCGCTGGTGGCGGTATTGGATTCGAATTTCTGGCTCGCAACGCATGTCATCACCATCACGCTGGGATATTCCGGTGGATTGCTGAGTGCGTTCATGTCGACAGGCTACATACTGATGCGTGGTCTTGGACTTGATGGCGGTGATGCTGGCTTGCGCCGCTCATTGACGCGTGCAGTCTATGGCATGATCTGTCTCACATTGTTCCTGTCACTCGTGGGCACTGTGCTCGGTGGCATTTGGGCCAACTATTCGTGGGGCCGCTTCTGGGGATGGGATCCGAAGGAAAATGGCGCGCTGATGATTGTGCTTTGGACGCTGGCGATTCTTCATGCGCGGCTTGGTGGATTTCTGCGCGAGTGGGGTCTTCACTTGGCATCGGTCTTTACCGCGATCGTGGTGACCTTCTCGTGGTGGCATGTGAATTTCCTCGGAGTTGGTTTGCACAACTACGGTTTCACGGCCGGCAAGTCGACGATCTGGGGATTTTACCTCGCGATGCTTGTCGTGCTGATCTTCGGAGCGGTGGCGATGACAATGGAGAATGCGCGGAAGAGCGATGATAGGGCATAATAGCGCTCTGAGGCGCCGCATCAAACTTGTCATGCCTGCGGCGCAGAAAGTGCAAAACAAGAAGGCGTGGTATTTTTAACTCACTTCTTCTCGAGCAGTGAGTGGCCGGTCATTTGGGCGGGCTTGGGCACGCCCAGCATGTCGAGCAGGGTGGGGGCGACATCGGCAAGGATGCCGTCCTTCACTTTGATTTTATCTGAGTTGCTGGCGACATAGACCGCGTGAACGAGGAAGGTTGTGTGGGCGGTGTTGGGTGAGCCATCGGGATTGCGCATGTATTCGCAGTTCCCGTGGTCGGCGGTGATGAGGAGTTTGCCGCCGAGGCGGAGAGTTTCCTCGACGACCGCTTTGACTCCCGCGTCGATGGTTTCGACGGCTTTGATCGCGGCTTCGACTACGCCTGTATGGCCGACCATGTCGGGGTTGGCGAAGTTAAGAATCACGAGGTCGTAGTCCTTGAGTTTGGAAACCACGGTGTCGGTGACTTCTGGCGCGCTCATTTGCGGTTTGAAGTCATAGGTCGGCACATCCTTGGGCGAGGGAATGATCACTCGGTCTTCACCGGCGTTGGCTTGTTCGACACCACCATTGAAGAAATAGGTGACATGCGGATATTTCTCCGTTTCCGCGATGCGGAGTTGGGTAAGACCAGCGGCGGCCACCGTTTCGCCCAGGACCATGTCGAGTTTCTCTGGCGCGAAGATGGCCGGGCAGGTGTAGGTTTCGTCGTATTCGGTGAGCGTCACATAATGCGTCTTGGGAGTGACGACACGGTCAAAGCCATCGAAATCGGGCTTGAGGAAAGCATCGGAAATTTCGCGGGCGCGATCGGCGCGGAAGTTGAAGAAGAGGATCACATCATTGTCGCGGATGCGTTGGGTGTCGGCCTCGGCAAAGATCATCGGCGGCATGAACTCATCGGTCTTGTCCTTGCGGTAGTAATCCGCAACAGCCTCGCTGGCGAGGATCTCACGCGGCTCACCTTTGCCGAGCACGATTGCGTCCCATGCAAGTTTCACGCGGTCCCAGCGCTTGTCGCGGTCCATCGCAAAGTAGCGTCCGATGACGGTTGCGATGCGCGCACCACATTTGGCGGCTTCGTCTTCGACTTTTGCGAGATAGCCTTCGCCGCCGGTCGGCGAGGTGTCGCGGCCATCGGTGATCGCGTGAATCATGATGTCCTTCACACCGGCTTGGTGGGCGAGGCGGATCATCGCGATGAGTTGATCTTGGTGGCTGTGGACGCCGCCATCGGAAACGAGTCCGATGAAGTGAAGTCGGCCAGCCTTCGCTTTTTCGAGGGCGGTGGTGAAGACAGGGTTTTGTGCGAGCGTGCCTTCGGCGATGGCTTTGTTGATGCGCGTGAGGTCCTGATACACGATGCGGCCGGCGCCGAGATTCAGGTGGCCGACTTCCGAATTGCCCATTTGCCCATCGGGCAGTCCGACATCGAGACCCGAGGCGCTGAGGAAGCCCTTGGGGTAGGCGGCGAGCATTTCATCGTGAAAAGGGGTGTGGGCGAGGAGAGTGGCGTTGCCATCCTTTTGGGCGGTGGCTTGACCGCCGGGGTTGACGCCCCATCCGTCGCGAATGATCAGAACTACTGGTTTCTTTGCCATGCGCGCGCGAGATAACCTCGCAGTGATCGGCGGGCAAGCCCGGAAAAACCGTCACGGAGAGGAATGCACGGGAAAATCAGGCAATTTTCCCGAATTCGCTGCCGGACGACTCGGGGGCGCGATGGATCCAGACGCTTTGCACGAGGCCGAGGAGCATCATGCAGACCACCACGAAGGTTCCCGAATAGCTCACGAGTGGCAGCGGGATGCCGGTGATCGGGGTGAGCAGCAGGCACATGCCGATGCTTTCGAAGACATGGGCGAAAAATAGCGCAACGACGAGGCTCGCGAGCAGGCGGCCTGTGACATCGCGGCTGTAAAAGGCGATGATGAGGCCTTGCACCATGAGAATGGCGAAGGCCGTGATCATGATGAGCCCGCCGCGGAATCCGGTCTCTTCGGCGATCACCGCGAAGATATAGTCGTTGTGTGCGGTGTCTTTGGGGATGAATGCTTTCGCATGCAGCGATCCGGTTTCGGGTCCCGCATTCCAGCCGACACCTTTCCATCCGGCTTTGCCGACGGCCATCGAGATGTTGTAGGGCGCATAGGCTTCCTTGCTCGTATCGACCTCACGCCCTTGCAGCATGCGCAGCCATGTGTCGATGCGTTCGGGTCCGCGTTTCGAAACCATCGGCAACACCACGAAATAGAGCAGTGGCAAAAGCCCGGCCCCGATGAGGCCCATGAAGGTGAGATATCGAAACGGAATGCCGGTCACGAGTAGCGCGACCACCACCACCGGGATCCAAACCAAGGCGGAACCCATATCGCCCATTTTCATCACCATGAGAAATGGCACGGCGGCGATCGATGCGATGAGAGAAATGCGTGCAATGGGCAATGCAAACCACGGATGAAGTTTTGGCAGGTCCTGTGAGAGCCAAGCAATGAGGATGATGCCGGAGGTGATGCCGAGTTGTGCCGGTTGGAAGCTGAGTCCAAAGAGCGAAAGGCGGTGAACCGAATCGTCCTGCTGCATGGCAAGGATCATCAATCCCAGACCGACGAAGTAGAATGGAATGCCGAGCCAGCGGATCCAGCGGTAGTCGATGAGAGCGGTGGCGAAGTACACCACGCTGCCGAGGATGATCCATTTTTGCTGCATCGATGCATACCATGGGCCGGCAGCGCCGAATTCCTTAAGGGCCTGCTCGCCGATGTATAAGTGCCTTGCGGCGCTCTCGATCATGAACACGCCGAATGCCAGAAGGGCATACATCACGAGAACCATGAGCCAGTTCATGCCGAGGAATTTTTTCAGAAACTGGGTCATGGGCGAGGACACGAAGATACTTCAAGCCGGGTGGCTGGCAAGGCGGGTGTGAATGGATTAAGAGCCGCGGCTTGCGCATCAGGCTAGGGCAAATATGCTGGCGGTGAAATCCGATGAAACTTGAGCGAGTCGATGTCCTTCTGGTCGAGAAGGGGCTGTGTGAGTCGAGGGAGCAGGCCAAGCGCCTGATCCTTGCCGGCGAGGTGCGCATCGGCGACCGGGTGATCGACAAGCCGGGGCAGAAGCTGGCGGAGGACTCGGCGCTCGAGGTCAGGGAAAAGCCAAAATTTGTCGGGCGGGGAGGGATCAAGCTCGAGGGTGCGCTGGAGGCTTTCGGGATCGACCCTACGGGTTGGGTCTGCATCGATGTGGGTGCGTCGACCGGTGGTTTTACCGACTGCCTTTTGCAGCATGGGGCGGCGAAGGTGCACGCGGTGGATGTCGGCACCAATCAGCTCGTGTGGAAACTTCGCAATGACCCGAGGGTGGTGGTGAAAGAGCAATTCAATGCGCGTCACATGGTGCCCGAGGATCTCGGGGAAAAAGTCCGCCTGGCAGTAATGGATCTTTCTTTCATTTCACTGACCAAAGTTTTGCCGGCTGTTTTTTCGGTGCTCGACGACGCAGGCAGTGTCGTTTGTTTGATCAAGCCGCAGTTCGAGCTCGACCGTGAGGACATCTCGAAGGGCGGCATCGTGCGCGATCCGGCCTTGCATGAGCGCGCGGTGGAAAAGATCCGGCGCTTTGTTGTGGATGAATGCCGACGCGAGTGGCGTGGGGTGATTGCCTCGCCGATCACCGGCACGGATGGCAATCAGGAATTTCTCGCGTGGATCGGTGGCGAGATTTCGTGAATGCGATCAGCGGCTGCGCTCGATGTGCACGGCGACGCATTCAGTGTCGGGCAAAATGTGTTTTTCGATGCTGATCGCCACCCTTGCGAGCGGGTGGTTGCGCAGCAGAAAGTCGCAGAGCTCGGTGGCGAGCGTTTCGATCAGTTTGCGTGGGCGTGTGGCGGCGAGTTCTTGGATTTGGATGGCGACCGCGTGGTAATCAACCGTGCGAGAGATCTCATCGGCAAGACCATCGAAACCCTGGCTTGGGGTCAGTCGCGCGGTGACGAGCAGGGTTTGTGGAGTTGCTCGTTCGTCATCGGGCACGCCGATGTGGGCATGGACCTTGAGTCGGCGGATTTCGATTTCGTCAGGCATGGGCGTGAGGGATGAGCTTGCGGGCGAGTGCTTCATCGAGCAGCACGCGGGTCGGAGTATTGAGCGGCAGCTTGAGTGCTTCGGCGGGTGTAAGCCATACGAATTCTTCGGCCTCGTCGTTGAGCCGCACATCCGTGCCGGTGGCGCGGGCGACATAGTTGAGCAGAATGAAATGCTCCGGGTGCATGAATTCAGGCGAGGCGATGCAGTCTTGGTTTAGCACAAATTCGATGTCGGAAATTTGAAGGTTCGTTTCCTCAAAAACTTCGCGCGTGAGGGCATCGAGCGATGATTCGCCGCGTTTGATTTTCCCGCCGGGAATGCCCCAGAGGCCTGACCACTTGTGGGTGCGGATCATGAGGACGCGGCCCGCACCGTCATGGATCAACGCGCCGACGGTGGTGATCGGACGCGCGGCGACCTGTCGGTGCATGAGATTGCGCAGCACTTCGAGGTCGGGCACCGTGAGGTCAGGTCGCACGGCAGCGAGCACTTCCGGGTGTTGGTAACCGGTGAGCACGGCGATGGATGAAAGCCCGCCATGGCGTGCGGTTTCCACATCGTGGGTCATGTCGCCGACAAAAGCGGTCTCGTGCGGTTTGAGCCGATGCTGTTCGATGATCCGGTGGATCATGTCGCGCTTGTCGATGATGCCCGAGTATGTCGCCTCGAAATGGTGACGAAGCTCGAAGTCATCCATCTGCCGCTCGAAGGCTTGGGTATCCATTGAGGTCAGCACGAAAGCACGGATGCCGTGTTGCGTGCACCACTCGAGTTTTTCACGGGCGTGCGGTAGGACGGTGACCGGTGTCTTTGCCGCGCTGAATGCCGGGCGAAAGTGGGTTTCGAGTTCTGCGAGCGAAATGTCGGGCAGGAATTCGGCGTAAAACTCCGAGTAGGGAAGACGGAACTGGCGGCGGAAATTGTCGCGGTCGAATGCTGGCAAATTGTAGCGCTCAAAGACCGCGTTGGTCGCCTCGATCACCGGGCCGAGATCGTCAACGAGTGTGCCCGACCAATCAAAAATGAGATTGCGAAACATGGGTTTGGATTTTTCAGCCGAGAGTGAATTTCACCGACTTGATGCGTTGTTCGCCGAGCTGTTCGCGGAGACGGGTGAGCAGCATCGGCTTTAGTTGTTCGAGATGGAAGCGCATTGCGGGTTGAGTGACCCGCAGTACGAGGTGGCCATTGCGTACGGAAACAGGTTCGGTGTGGCTGGCGATAAATTCACCGGCGAGCTCCTTCCATGTCGAGCGGACGACTTCTTCATCGAGTCCGTCGCCGGCACCCACCGACTTGAGGACATTGCGGATCCATTTTTCGGCGATCGTGACTCCGGCGTTCGAGTCAATCGCCTCGTCGCAGCCTCTCCATTCCCGCAGAATTTCCTCGCGGATTCCGCCGGATGGATCTTTGGGCTTCATGGCAGGCGATTAGGCGTCGCCGTCTTCGCCGATGGCTTCCACCGGGCAGCCTTCCATGGCCTCGCGGCACAGGGCGGCTTCTTCGTCGTTCTCCGGTTGTTTGAAGACATACGAATAACCTTCGTCGTCGGCGCGGGTGAAATTGGCCGGGGCGGTCTCGCGGCAGAGGTCGCAGTCGATGCACTGGCTGTCGACATAGAATTTGCCATTGATGTTTTCCGCGTTCTTATCTTCTCGGTCTGCCATGGGAGGAATGTGGTTGCGAGCACTTTGATGCCCCCAAAAACCCTCGTTTGCAACCTGAATTTTGCGTGTTCGCGTGCCCATCTTCGCGCTGGCCAAAGCATGTTTTCGGAAGTAAAGAGTCTTCTCAGACCATGCCATGAGTTCCGATTCCACCAACGATCCTGGGAATGCCTCCCGTGATAAAAATACCGACCCGTCCCGCGTTAGTGACGGCTCTGCCTCGCTTGAGAGCGAATTGTGGAACCTGGACGATGAGGAATCGTCCCGCCCGATGCCTGCGGAATTGCTGGGGGCGGTGGGTGAGGACATCCCGCCGGCGAAACTCTCCCGTGTCCCAAGGATCTTGAGCGCCAGTTTTACGGAAAAGAAAAAACCGCAGGTCCAAGTAGCGCCTACCAGAAAGGAAAATAACGGCATCAAGCTGAATGTGAAGCGGAATCAGGACCTCAGGCCAGCCGAGCGGCCGGTGCGTCGGGTTGATTTTTTGCGTGAGTTCGGTGACCTCGAGCAATGGGCGGATGATGGTGGGAAGTCCACGGGTCGCGAAATCGACGAGGCTAAAAACCTTGCGACGATGGAAACGGCGGCCGCGCCTGAAGAGCCTGTCTCTAACGAGTCGCCGCAGGCAGAGGCGCCCGAGGAAATGATCGTGGAGTCAACGACGGTGCCCGTTGAGCGAGCGTCGGTGGCTGAGCCGAATGAGCCTGAGTCTTCTGAGAAGGCCGAGACTCCTGCAAGTTCCCAAGATGCCGTTGAAGCAGTCGAGACACCGGTGCTCAAGTCGCATGTGAAGTATTCCGCCCTTGAGAAATTTGGAATGATTGCCTTGGTCATTCTGCTGCTGGGCGCGGTGGCTGGGATTTTGATTTATTCGGCGACGCGTTTGCCCGTGGAAACGGTAAGTTCCAAGGTGGTGAAATTTCCGGTCAAAGGCAAACATGTCACGGTGCAGTCCGCGAAAACCTATTGGCGCGATGTAGTGACAAGCGGTCCTGATGCGGACATCGTGCGTCGCGGCACCCGCTTGTTGCCGGTCTTGGATCTAAACTGCTCTGGAGGTGCTGGTGTGCTGCGCGTCTTGTTCCGCGATGAGTTTGGCGACTCCGTGGGTGACATCATCACCCGCCAGGTTTCGGCAGGAGAAAAAGTTTCGATCGCCTCGACCGCCGGTTTCAACGACGCGGGCATGCACGCGGCTTATCGCACGGGCGAAACCAAGGCTTGGAAGATCGAGGTCTACGAGGGCAGCGCGGACAATTTTTCCGGAAACAATTTTGTGAAACTGTTCGAGATCGACATTTCCACCGAGCGTCGCTGATTGTTTCGCCATGTCCGCCGCAGAAATCACCCCGGTCGTGCCACGCGAAGGTTGGCATGTGATGCACTTGTTT
>JBKDYW010000075.1:0-7100 GCA_046308575.1 Verrucomicrobiota bacterium | reverse complement strand
CGGCGCGTGCTCCGCGTGTGCGTTCCTCCATTTCGGCGAGGCGCAATTCCTTCTCGGCGATGTGGCGGTTGAGCTGATCGAGCGATTCGTTGGCGGCGATGAAATCGAATTCCTGTTGAGCGAGTTTGTCGCGAGTCGATTTGATGTCCTCGCGGTTCTGGTGGATGCGGGACTCGAGTTCGTGTTTGCGTTCCTCGTTGAAAGCGATGCGTCCTTCGGCGCTGTTGAGTGCGTTGCGATGTTCGTTGAGGCGTTGGCGGATTTCGGCGAGTTCGCCCTCGAAGATGCGGGCGGCGGCGCGGGCTTCGTTGACTACTTCCTCTTTTGCGGGGAGTTGCGTCGAGAGCTCCGTGTCGCGGACTTCGAGCCCGCGGATCGAGGTGAGCAACTCATCGCGCTCGGCGGTGAGCTCGATGAATTTCCGATGACCGAGGTGCGTGTCGAGCACGCGGGTGTCGGCGGCGAGTGCCTGATAGCGGCGGGCTTTTGCGACTTGGCGCTTGAGTGAATTCATGCGGCGCTCCTGTTCGGCGAGTACATCCGAGACGCGAAGCAGGTTGGCTTCGGTGTATTCCAGTTTGCGCAGCGCTTCCTTTTTCTCGCGCTTGAACTTCGTGATGCCGGCGGCTTCTTCGAACACCGCGCGGCGTTCTTCGGGTTTTGACGAAAGGATCTGATCGATCTGACCTTGCGCCATGATCGAGTAAGCCGTGCGGCCGATGCCCGTATCCATGAGCATGTCGTGGATGTCCTTGAGTCGGCACAGCGTGTTGTTGATGCGGTACTCCGACTTGCCGTCGCGATAGACCCGGCGGGTGATCGAGACTTCGTTGTAATCGACCTTAAGCGCCTGTTCGCAATCGGCCATCGTGAGCGTGACTTCGGCCATGCCGAGCGGCTTGCGTTTTTCGGTGCCGTTGAAAATGACATCGGCCATTTCGCCACCGCGGAGGGCCTTGGCGGAAGTTTCGCCGAGCACCCAGCGGATCGCATCGACCACATTGGATTTGCCGCAGCCGTTGGGACCAACGATGCCGGTCACGCCTTCGGCGAATTCAAACACGGTCTTATCGGCGAAGGACTTGAAGCCTTGGATTTCGAGAGTTTTGAGGTACATGGGACAGGAGCTTGGAAATAAACCCGGAGGGATTCGGGATTCCACAAGCTACTGGCCCGGGGCGCTGATCGCAATCCAATCGATCGAAATGACGCCAAATGTGGTATTTAAATGAAAAAACAACACCACATCTTGTGATTTTGGGTATTTAGGATTTCTGAAACAAATTGTCGCCGAGCTTCAGTGCGGGTGGGCTGGGATCAACCCAGAAGCGGATTCCAAACCTTTTCGAAGCCGAGGCCTTGGAAGTCCTTCACATTAGAGGTTGCCAGGTGGGTGACGCCGCAGTGGCGGAGGGTCAGGGCGAGGCGGGCATCGAAAATCCGCCTGCGGGCAAAGTCCCTTGTGCCTGCGAGCGCCCAGACCTGATCCATGACATTGGCATTTTCGATCCTGAGTACATTGGGGATTTTCCAGTACGAGAGGACCAGATCCCTTGCGGCGCGGGCGGACAGAGGTTTGGCCATCACGGTTGGGTTTCTGAGGTGGATGTAGAGTTCCACGAGAACATAATCGGTGATGGCGATGCGTGCCGAGGGGTTGCTGAAATTTTCGCGTAGAAATTCCACGGCGCGCTCGTGCCATTGCGAGGCGGGGTTGAGCGAATAGAGTAGGATGCCGGTATCGAGTCCGATCATGGCTCAGAAGGGGCGAAGTTCGTCTTTTGCGGACAGGGCTTTGAGGTCGAGTTGGTCGAAGTTCGGGTTGAATGCCGATTCCTTGAGCACCGGAAGTTGCCAGTCGTTTTGATCGGTGGTGAGCGGGTACATCATGGCCATGTGCTCGATTCCGCGGCGCACCACTTCGGCGAAGGACCACTCGCGTTGTTCGGCGATTGCCTTGGCATGGTGATACAACTGGTCCGGAATTTGGATTTGCGTCTTAATCATGATGGCAATTTGCCATCCGTGGCAAATTGTGTCAAGTCGGGTCGAAAGGTTCTAAATCAAAGCGTTTTCACATGGATCGTGATCGTCTGGGATCGGCCGTTTCGTGGATTGGTTGCGGTGAGTTGGTGGGTTCCGGGGCTGAGGTGGATGAGGGGTTCTGGTTGGGCGGGTTCGATGCGGAGAGTGCTTGAGGACCAATGGGCGGTGCCGGGGAGGTTGGTGACCGGGCGAAAGTGGTGGCTGCGAGTGGGGATGTCGGGGTCGATGAGCAGGGTGGAGCCATCGGCGGGGCTGATGATTTGCAGCGTCTGCTGCGAATCGAGCGATGGGTTGAGGGCGAGTTCTTGGTGGCGGTGGTTGTGCGGGCTGGCGAACCAGTCGGCGTAGGTTTCATTTAGCAGCGCGCGGCCCGCATCATCGTAGTCGGCGGGTGTGGCGATGGCCGGTTGATTCCATGTGGGTACGAGGTCGGTGCGGGCGTGAGGGTTTTGTGGATTTACCTGAATGAGTTTTCCGTTGCGGGAATCGATGGTGATTTCCATGAGTCCGGCAGGGCGAGTGAACCAAGTGGGTTTTTGGTTTTGGTAAAGTCGGGTCATCGCGCGATGAAAGATCGGCGCGGCTCCGGCGATGCCGGAGAGGTTTTTCATCGGTTGATTTTCAAAATTGCCGGCCCAGACGCCGATGGTGAATTCGGGCGTGTATCCGATGCACCAGTTGTCGCGGTAGTTCGAGGAAGTGCCTGTTTTCACAGCGCAGCGAAAAGGTAGGTCGAGTGGTCCGCCGGGTGGGAATGAGGGTGCGCGTGCGTTGGGGTCGGAGAGAATGTCGGCGATCAGGTAGGCCGAGCTTTGTGCGAGTGAGAGGCTTGGTGCAGTGTGCGATTTCTTTTCGGGGTAAAGTGTTGGGGCGAGGGGGCGGCCGAGGCGGGCGAGGGTGGCGTAGGCATTGGTGAGTTCGAGCAGGCGGACGGGCGCATTGCCGAGGGTGAGGCCGAGGCCGAATTCGAGCGTGTTGTCGCCGAGGGATTTGAGTCCGAGGTCGAGGAGGGTTTGGTGAAGGATGGCGGGTCCGCCGAGGGCATTGAGTTCGCGCATGGCGGGGATGTTGAGCGAGCAGGCGAGGGCGGTGCGCAGCGTGACTGGGCCGCGGTAGTTGCGGTCGTAATTTTCCGGGAGGTCGAGTCCTTGGGGCGTGCGATAGGGGCTTGGGATGTCGGCGATGATCGATGCCGGTGTGCGCTGGTTGTTTTGCATCGCCAGCAGGTAGGTGAAGGGCTTGAGCGTGGAGCCGGGCGAGCGCGGGGTGAGTGCGCCATTGAATTGTCCGCCGCGTGGGTCATGCCAACTCGCGGAGGAAACGAGCGCGAGGATTTCACCGGTCGGGTTGTGGATGCAAACGAGTGCCGCGTGGCGGAGGTTGGCATCTTTGAGTTTGGCGGTTTCTTCACTGACGATTTTTTCGAAGTCGTTCTGCAATGTCGCGTCGATCGTGCAGCGTGTTGCTGTTTCGTTTGACTGCGGGCGTAAAAAGGATCGGAGCCACGGTGCGTTTTGATTTTCGCGAAGCGGGCGGAGGGCGAGTGGTTCGGCGAGGGCGTTGCGGATATTTGTGGCGTCGTATTTTTTTTCTGCGGCGAGCCGTTGCAGGACGGTGTCGCGGCGTTTGATTGCGCGCTGCGGGTGGCGCAGTGGGTTGAGGCGTGAGGGGGATTGTGGGAGGCCTGCGAGCAGGGCGGCTTCGGCCAGTGAGAGATCGGTGAGGGGTTTTTGAAAATGGAATCGCGCGGCTTCGGCGATGCCGATGCGACGGTTGCCGTAATCGAGTCTATTGAGATAAGCGGTGAGGATTTCCTCCTTCGACCACTTCATTTCCAGGTGACGGGCGGTCAGTGATTCGCGGATTTTGGTCAGTGGTGTACGGCGTGCGGGTGCTGAGGAAATTTTGATGAGTTGTTGGGTGATGGTTGAGGCGCCTGAAATGATTTCGCGATGGGCGATGAGGTCCTTGGTGGCGCGAACGGTGGCGAGCAAGTCGACTCCGCCGTGCGAGAAGAATCGTTTGTCTTCGGCTGCGAGCGTGCAGTCGATGATCGTTCGTGGCAGGTCGGAAAAACCAACCGGCAGTGAACGCGTCGAATCGGGCAGCGTGAGACGGGCGAGTGGAATGCCGTGGCGGTCGAGGATGAGGCCTGAGCCGCTCGGGCTTTGCAGCAAATTTTTTGGCAGCGGCATGAACCGCGGGACGACCCACCACGCGAGCAATGCGAGAAGGATCGGGATCAGCGCAAGGCCGGCGGCGCGGCGAAATTTTGGCGGCAGTGGCATCACGCAAAGCGAATGTGTCGCATGGTGCCATGGTTTTTCAAATGCTGATGTAGGAACTTTGGCGGGTGTCGGCGGTCTTGGGTATTGACGGCGACGGGTGGTTCATCATCTTTCGATGGCAATGATCGCAAGACTTCGTGGCAAGGTGATTGAGGCATATCCGAACCGCTTGGTGGTGGATGTGCAGGGAGTGGGCTACGAGGTCTTGGTGCCACTTTCCACCTTCGATCGGCTGCATGCGGTTGAGGGTTTGGAGGTGGATTTGCGGACGCATTTGCACATTCGGGAGACGGCGCACACGCTTTACGGCTTCGCGAGTGAGGAGGAACGGGATGTCTTTTTGATGCTCATCGAGCGAGTCAGTGGCATCGGCCCTGCGATCGCGATGGCGGTGCTGAGCGGTCTGCCGGTGGCGCGGTTCAAAAGCTGCGTGGTGGCGGGCAATGTTGCCGAACTTTCGAGGATCAAGGGTCTGGGCAAAAAGACTGCCGAGCGGATCGTTTTGGAGCTTAAGGACAAGGTCGGCGTGACCGATACCTGGCAGGACGCGGCGGCGGGGGCGGTGAGTCCTTCGGCGGCGGACGCCGAGCTGGCCTTGATCGCGCTGGGCTACAAGCAGGTCGATGCGCGCAAGGCGGTGCGCAAGGTGCTCGAAGAGGACGCCGGAGCGGCCGTCGAGGCCTTGGTGCGCGGGGCGCTGCGTGCCCTGCAGGGTTAGAATCGGCCGGTGCGCCAAGGGGATGGAATTTTTTCAGCTCTTTGGGGAAATTTGCACAAAATTTCCACTGGCATCGCTGCATAGTGTGGGTATGGTCGTCTCCGTATCCCACAACCAACAACCACCATAAAATCATGAAACTGTTCATCACCGCCCTCTGTGCATCCATGCTTGTGATCCCGATGTCCTACGCTGACGACTGCGAGAAGGGCAAATGCGACAAGGAGAAGAAAGAAGGCACTCTGCTCTCCGATTGCGGCAAGTGCGAAGACAAGAAGGCCTGCGACAAGGAGTGCGAAAAAGATTGTGAGAAGAAGTGCGACAAGGAGAAGCAGGAAGGAACCTTGCTTTCCGATTGTGGCAAGTGCGAGGACAAGAAGGACAAGGATTGCGAGAAAAAGGAGTGCGACGATGAGAAGAAGGAAGGCACCGTTGCCGGCAACTGCGGCAAGTGCAAGAAGGACGGCGACTCCGAGGAGAAGAAGGAAGAGGGCACTCTTATCTGATTCTTTGACTCATTGTTCCGATTGATTTGATTCATTTCATGGATGGGGCCGCCGGGTTTGATTATCCGGCGGCTTCATCGTTTTTGATGCGCGCGAAATCATGATTGAAGTGGTGTGTGGAATCATCCGGGATGAGCGGGGCAGAGTGCTTGCGGGCTTGAGGCCGCAGGGCAAGCATCTTGGTGGACTGTGGGAATTTCCCGGCGGCAAGGTTGATCCCGGTGAGTCGCCCCAGCAGGCATTGGTGAGGGAGTTGCGCGAGGAGCTTGGCATTGATGTCGAGGTTGGCGCAGCGCTCGAGCCGGTGTGCTGGCAGTACGAAACGGTTGGGATCCGGCTCATGCCGCATGTTTGTGAGGTCCGCGGTGGAGTGATCGAGGCGATGAGCCATGAGCGGGTTGATTGGTATGCGGTTGGCGAGTTGCGCGGGCTTGAATGGGCGCCGGCGGATGTGCCGATTCTCGGGCAGATTGAAGCGCTTTGGGGCGGCGGCTTGGATTGACGCCACGGGTGTGGCTGCTAGGGTGTACGGATTGAATCTCAAACCATGATTGCCCTGCGTCTGATTTCTTTTTTTGCGATGCTTTTCTCGGTCTTGCCTGCGAGCGCCGAAACACCCGCGTCGGGTGAATTTGCGATGTTGAAGAAAGCCGCGTTTCGGGTGGACCAGCAGATTGCGGCGTTTTACCGCAGCAAGAACCTGCAAGTGCCGGCAGTGACCGATGATGCGACTTTCATGCGACGGGCGTTTCTAGTGGCGGTGGGACGAATTCCGACGGCTGAGGAGGCGTTGGATTTCATTGAGATCGATGACCCGACAAAGCGCGAATTGCTGATTTCCTATCTGCTCGGCTCTGAGGGTTATTCGAGTCACATGAGCAACTGGGTGTTTGATCTGTTGAGGGTGAGCGATGTGCGAAATGGAACGATAGGAACCAACACGCCGTACCGGCATTGGGTGCGCGAGGCGGTGGCAGCGAACATGCCGTGGGATCAGTTTACCACGCGCTTGCTATCCTCGACGGGTGATGGCTGGGACAAGGATACTGCGGCGGTGGGTTATTACACGCGGGACTTCGGCATGCCGCTCGATAATCTTTCCAACACCATGCGGATCTTTCTCGGAAAGAGGATGGAGTGCGCGCAGTGCCATGATGATCCGTTCGGCGAGACCGAGCGTCATGATTTTTATGAACTGGCTGCCTTCACCCATGGTCAGGAGCCGATTGGTAAAAAGTTGATTGAGCCACTCTACACCGAGTTGAGGCTTGGGGATAAATACATGACCGATGACTACCACATCGGCCGCATGCTGTGGGATTCCATCTATGGGCTTTCGCTCGGAGGTGATGGCGCGGGGCGGATCGCCTTGCCGCCGGACTATCAGTATCGTGATGGCAGGCCGGGAGACATCATCGCAGGCAAGACGCCTTTTGGCAAAATGGTGCGGATGACGGACCGCAAGGACAAGGGAGGTGGTCGCAAGGAGTTGGCCGATTGGATGGTGAACAAGACCGATGATCAATTTGCGGCGGTGATCGC
>JBKDYW010000074.1:0-4515 GCA_046308575.1 Verrucomicrobiota bacterium | reverse complement strand
GTGATGACCTTGCGGGCGATCTTGTCGACATTGATACAGGCATTGGATGTCACCTCGCCAGCAATGATGAGTTGGCCGGAGGTGATGAGGCATTCGCATGCCACCTTGGATTCCGGGTCACGCTCGAGATAGGCGTCGAGGATGGCGTCGGAGATTTGATCGGCCACTTTGTCGGGATGGCCTTCGGAGACGGATTCACTGGTGAATGGATAACTGATGTTGCTCATGGTCGTAATGTGTTGGGGTTGTTGTGGTTTGTTGGATCAGCGCTTGCTGAAGCGGGAGATGATGTTGTCGCGTTTGCGGCGCGCTTGTGCCTCGTCACGGGTTCCGAGGTTCACGCGCACTCGCTCGGCGGTGCCATCGGGTTTGTGGACGGTGCCGTGGAACCACCAAGTGCCGTGGTTGTTCCAGAGGTGGTGGTTGGAGCCGTCGGTCTTTTGACGGTTGGATAGGATGGGGATGGTAGTGCTCATTGGTTTGGTCATGTTTTGGATTCACGACACCAAGAGCCCCGGAAAAAAGAAGACGCCTGCCCCGAATGACATCAGAGCAGGCGTCGGAAAATACCGGTTGGATTTTTTGTTGGGTGGGTCTGTCTGGTCCCACTCCCACATCCCGCGACCCTATTTGGACCGCGGTAGCACCTTAGCGTCCCCGCCAGGTAGCTGGTCCTGCATGGCTGCAGGACTCTCTTGATGTCGGGAGGAAATTAACACGCCCCGCAGATGGGTCAACGGGATTTTAGCGTTTCGGTTGTCATAAAGATGACAGCCCCAAAGATGGTTGAAGGTGGGTGGAAAGCTTTCCCTTCAGTCATGGATCAGCCCATGAACGAACCAATAGTTGAAAAGCCCGCGCCTAAGAAAACCCTGAGGGAAATTTACGCCAATGCCGCGAGCGGGTTGCTGCTGATGATGAATGAATCGGTGACTGAAGAACTGCAGGAGTCTATGCCGAGGCAGGAGCGACACAAGATGGTCCAACCGAAGGATGAAGCAAAAGAATCCTAATACGCATGACTTTTAGCATGTTTCAACTCGGCGAGGCTAAGGGTCAAAAGGCATCATTTATTTGTCATGCTCCTTTGTCTTCTTAAGCCTGAGTTCATCCTTTTCGAAGGACGCATCCACCACATGGCTCCAGCTTGCATCATATGTTTCGAGGATCAGAGATTTTGCCTCATCTGCCAGAGGTAAGTCTCCGAAGGTTTTGATGTCATGCTCTTCCCACCCTGAGCGAAGCCAAACCAGTTGCATGCGGTTCGTTTTTAGATCCAGTAGGATGAATGACATTCCAAAGACGCCTACATGTGCTTTAGACTTCTCGACACAGACCGTGTTGCCTTTGCTTTTGATTTGGTAGGTTGCGCAGGTGCTGAGAAACCGATTCACATAGTCGTCATAGTCATCTCCCAAGATTCTTTTGAACTCTTTGACTAGACAAGGACTCTTCAAAAAAGGTCCGTCGTTTGTCGGATACTTTCCAACCTGTGATTTGGCATCCTCGAAGCTCTTAATCGCTTTCGCTTCTAAGCAATCCAAAGTTTCCGCACTCGCGCCAAAATTCAGGAGAAAAAGCAAGAAGGTGATCCATTTCACGCGCTCAGCTTAGTAAAACGACTGCTGTGCGCACTAAAAAATACACGACCCTACGTATGATAAGGACGCGGTGGATTCTGCTTTCGGCGATCTCCCCAACCTGAATCACATCATCGATCGGAGGTTGCTCACGAAGCGGGTGATGGATTCGCGGGTTTTGGGGATTTCGTGACCAAAAGCTTTTGCCAGCAGTGACAAGGGTTTGCCCACGGCTTTTTGGATCATGCGACTTTCAAACTCGTAAGGATCCTTTGCGTCCGGGGCATTGCCTGCAGGTGTGAGATCAAGCTGAGCGAGCAGATCCCGCACGAACTCGCTAATTTTTGCGAGCTTCTCAAAATTGATCCATTCGAGGTCATCCTTGGGATGATGGTAGTACTTGCCCTGAGCGCAGCTGAGGAAAAGGAAGGGCTGACCTGCCTGTTCGAAGGCGTGGTGATCCGACATGTTTCCGACATAACGGTTGAGCGTGGGGAGGACACGCAGGCCTTTGCGGCCATCGGCTACTTTTTCGACGACTTCAGGAAAGACGCCATCACTCTCAGCACCCATGAGGAACACAAATTCTTTAAAGTGACGCGTGGCTAGACCCATGCCGGGTATCTTGCCGCCGAACCGGTTTCCGCCGCCGCTGACATCGAGGTCGTGTCCGATCAGATCCGTCACAATCACCCCAGCAAATTGGATGTCTGCGCAATGATCTTCAAAAAACCGGTTGGATCCCATGCATGGACCGAGGAAATAGGGCGGCTCCTCGGCATCGAAGAAGGCGATGATGAGATCGCGTTCGAGCGGGTGATTCACAAATGCTTCAGCAATGGCCAGGTTGAGTGCCACAGAGGTGGCATTGTCATCGGCGCATGGCGCATCGATCACGCTGTCGTAGTGGGCGCCGACGAGCAATGGTGGGAGGCTGCGGTCGCGGCCGGGGATCACGCCGACGAGATTGCAGAATGACTGCTCGGCTGAGTCTTCTTCCCAAGTGGGATCTGAATCTTCCTGATTGAGCTCCATCGTAAGCTCTTGCCGCCAGATTTCCTCCTCATCCATGTCGAGGGAGATTTGATCGTAACGGGCATGGCTGCTCGTTCTGCGAAAGCCTTTACCGTGGTACGGGAGCATGAAGCTCTCACCGATGTAGGGTTGCAGGCCGATTCCCTCCATGCGGCCTCGAATGTATTCAATGGCGATATCGTGTCCTGGTTGGCCGACGCGGCGACCGTGTTCCATGGCGAGTGCGGCGGTATCTTCTTGCAGTTGTTGTTGCAATGCTTTGTTCATGTTTGTGTTGGGTGTTGGTGTTATTGGAAAATCAGCCCAGTCGGGCTTGGATGGCTTTGAGCGCTTGCTTGAGCAAGGCCTTGTACTGGCTTTCGGTGAGTGCTTGGTGAGCACCCCGGATCTTGATGGCAATTTCCGAGTCGAGCTTTAACTCCGTCCATTGCTCGGCGTTGGGGGCGTACTCACGATGAACTCGGATTCCTTTGGAGCGTCGAGCCGAACTTTCAGCTACCTCGACATCCCTCATTAGCAGATCAAGCAGGCTGCCGTTGGTGCGATTCGTGGTGAAATCCTTGATTTGCTTCGAGGAAAAGCCTTCAAACAGAAGTTTTCGTATGAGCAGCGCCTGCAGATAGTGCCGGTAACGGTAGATGGCAACCCGGCCAACCAGCTCCGGCGTATCCAGGCAGCCAAGCGTTTGATAATGCCTGAGGGTTCTGATGGTAAATTCGCCTTTGATCCGGCCATCCGACTCAACAGAAAGCGGTAGGAAGCGAAGCGCAGCGGCATTCACCAGGGCCACTAGATCTTCCATGCGATAGCTGTAATCAGCACGCTCAAGCATCCGAAGCTCGTCGAGCGCCTCGGCTGGAATTTGGATCGGACGCTTGCTGCTCACGGCCCCTCTGTATGGCAGCTAAAAAACCATTGCAATAAAAATTTCACAAATATTGCAACATTTGGTCCTTTAGGGGCGATTGGACCAGCATGGCATCGAGCCTTGCTTCGAAACGAAGCTTGGAGATTCGCATGGCCCTACACCCCATGAACTGCCCAACCTGCGAATTTCCAGTTGATGGACGGAACCTCCCGCGCACCTGTCCGAAGTGCCTATGTGGGATTTCAGCTGATCGACGACCCGCCCGTGGATCTCGGCTTTGACCTGTCTGCTGAATATGCCGAGGCCCGCCGGCTTCACGGGACTAAATAGATCGGATGATCGGAAATGTGGAATCCCACCGTCTCTATCATTACGGCTGAACAAATTTAACAAAAAGAGGCGTGGCCTTTTGATCAAAGACCACGCCCGATTTTAGCTCATGGAGAGCAATGCCAATTATTTGTTACAATTGGCGCACTCGTCGCATTTGCCATTGCAGCAGGTGGCGCAATCCTTGTCCTTGCAGCATTCAGGGCAACTAGGTCCCGCAGCTTGGACGGATGCGACCGTCGCCATGAAGGCGAAAGCGATAGCAGTGATGAATGATTTCATAATTTTTATTTTCTGTGTGAGAATTCAAAATTGGTTGTGCCCGAGAAAATCGGGCCCTACGCAAATTCAGATCGTGATTCGCGGCGGCGGAACAGGAGGAGCGCAACGACGCTCATCGGCCCGCTCGTTGCAGAGATCCCAACGGAGAGCGGACTTAAAAAGAGGTTGGGGGCATTTTTTCTCGGCAATTAACGCCAGCGGATGGGCGAGTTGCCCCGCCGGGCAGGTAGTGCATGGGCACGAGGAGTGCGTGGAATTTTTTTCGCAATTGTCATGGGTCTGACAGCAACAGGGTGAATGGTAGTTAATCAGCGCCAAGGCGGGCTGAAATACGGCGAAGGAAAACACAACCACAGCGACGAGAAGCGTTTTCCCGATGCATGGCAGAGACGTCATGAATAGAACATAGCCCAATCGGCA
>JBKDYW010000073.1:0-7716 GCA_046308575.1 Verrucomicrobiota bacterium | reverse complement strand
CGGCGCATTTGATTGAGGCGGCCCGAGCCGGTGCGGGCACGGGATGCGGCTTTGAGGAGTGTCTTTTTGGCCATGACGGAGATGGGTCGTTGAGGTTGGCGCCGAGTGCCAAAGTGGTTGGCATCCCGAGGCGCGGGGCGGGTGGTTTAGCGGCCCGCGGGGCGCTTGTCAAAAAATTGTTCGGTCAGAATGGGAAAAATCCGCCCGGGCGGGCATTTCAGATCGCAAATAGCGAGGCGATCGACTGTCCGAATGCCAGGAATTTGCTTTTTCACTTAGAGTGGAAAATACACTGAGGGGGCGATCTAGGAGGGATAAGGACGTTGCTTGATCGGTCTTCATGCGCTGCCGGACAAGCGCTGAAACAACTCCCAAATCGCCGTGCCTCCGCCGACAATCAGCACGGTGAAATATATCACGGTCAAAACATTGGCGAGGTGGCCGAGGACAACGAAAAGGCCGTCGCGCTGCAGGAGTCCGATGGCGAAAAAGAGAAGGGCAAGGGCGGGCAATGTGTTGCTGAAAGGAATCAGTCCGAAGGGAGCCATCAAAAGGACCGCAGCGGCGATCAGCGCGAGGTTATTAATGGTCTCCATGAGCCCCGAAGAGGCAAGCCAGGGCATGCGGTGCGGGTAGCTGATGCGCTCCAGACGGTTGACCCAGACACCACCCTTACCCAATGCGGCGTGCAATTTTTCCGACGGTAAAACTTTCTGGGCGATGCGCTGCGGCAGCCAAAGATTGACGCGGAAGAGACAGGTGATGCCGATGAGTAGAATCGCGGCTCCGAACACTGTGCTGACTCCGGGTATGGAAACCGGTACTAGGAAAACTATGGTGAGGAAAGCGGTGAGAATCAAAAGACCTTCCTGTCCGACAATATCGCGTATCTCGGCCAAGGTCACTCCGTCGGGCGGGAGGCGGTCGGTGATCGTTTTGATTTTTTCTCCAAGCGATTCGGTTTTGGGGAGATCTTCCGATACATGCAAGTGCGAGTCCGTTTGCGATGGCTTGTGGGATAATTCGCTCATGCTGAGATTTTTTTAATGTGATCTGTGAGCGGCTTGCGCCTTGGGACGGGAAAAAGAAGGGTGCGGGGCGCTTGTCAAAAAATGGTTTGGTCGGAATGGAAAAAATCCGCCCGAGTGGGCATTTCAGAGCGCAAACAAAGTGGTGATCGACTGGCCACCGTGGATGCGGCGGATCGCTTCGCCGAGCAGCGGGGCGATGCTGACCACATGGACCTTATCGCCGCTGGCTTGCGGGACTGAATCGGTGGTGATGACTTCCTCGATGCATGAGGCGGAGATTCGCTGGTGGGCCATTTCGCCGAGCACGGCGTGGGAGACGCCGGCAAAGATTCTTCTGGCGCCGTGTTTGCGCAGGATGTCCGCCGCGGCGCAGAGCGTGCCGGCGGTCTCGGTCATGTCATCGACGAGCAGGACATTGCGGCCTTCGACTTCGCCGATGACATTCATTGCTTCGACGCGGGTGGCGCTGACGCGGTGTTTTGCGACGATGGCGAGTTCGGCACCGAGTGCGTCGGCGTAGGCGCGGGCCATTTTCACGCCACCGACATCGGGCGAAACGACCGTGAGGTTCGAGGCGTCGGGGTGGCGTTCGCGCAGGTAGCCGATGAGTGCGGGTTTCGCGTAGAGGTGATCGACTGGGATATCGAAGAAGCCTTGAATCTGCGGCGCGTGGAGATCCATCGTGAGCACGCGGTTCACGCCGGCGGAGGTGAGCAGGTTGGCAATGAGCTTGGCGGTGATCGGCACACGCGGCTGGTCCTTGCGGTCTTGGCGGGCGTATCCGAAGAATGGCATCACGGCGGTGATGCGCTCGGCGCTGGCGCGGCGTGCGGCATCGACCATGATCAGCAACTCCATGATGTTGTGGTTCGTCGGCGGGCAGCTGGGCTGGATGATGAACACATCGGCGCCGCGGACATTCTCGTTGATTTTCACCGAGGTCTCGCCATCGGGAAAGGCGGTGACTTCGACATCGGCGAGCGGGTGGCCGAGGCTTTCTGCGATGCGTTCGGCGAGGGCCCTGTGGGCGGTACCACTGATCAGTTTCATGGGGAGAAAAATCGGGAGCTTTGTTGAGCTGGAGTGCGCGCGGATTGTTGACACTGTTGGCGGGCTCGGCAACACTTTGCTCGCAAAACCTTCTCACCCTTTGACAAGCAGCACCAAACAAACGGCCGGAGCCTCGGCACCCGGTCCGTCATTCACCGACCGGGCGCTGGCGATGCTTTTGAAGTTTGGTCCGCTTGTAGCAGTGGCTTTGGTGCTTTGGTGGTTCTACGCCGGTGAGCAGCGTTTTGGTCCGGGACGCCACCAGACGGCGCTCGGTTGGCTGTGGTCGGCATGGAATCCGGAGACCGATTTCGAGCATGGCCCTATGTTTCCGCTGATCATTGCCGGCTTGATTTATCATCGCTATGCCCGGCTCAAGGATGCGGTGGGAAATGCGAATTTTCTTGGGCTCGCGGTCGTGTTGATCGGTGCGATTTTGTATGCTGCCGCGTACCGGACTTTGCAGCCGCGGGTGGCGGTGGGTGCCTTGCCGATTTTGTTGTGGGGTTCGGCGCTTTACCTTTGGGGTTGGGCGGTGGCGCGGATGTTGTTCCTGCCCTTGTTTTTCTTTTGGTTGGCGATTCCGTTGCCAAGTTTCCAACAGGCGACCACGCACTTGCAGTTGATGGCCACCTCGTTCGCGCATCATGGCGCGTCGCTTTTCGGTGTCGAGACGCTGGTGCAGGGGAATATGATTTCTTCGGCTGATGGCGCGTGGGAACCCTTGGAAATCGCCAAGGGCTGCAGCGGCATCCGTTCGCTCATGGCCTTGCTGATGATCTCCGGCGCATGGGCTTGCATCGCGGAGATGGCTTTGTGGAAACGTGCAGTGCTTTTCCTTTCCGCCATTCCCTTGGCGATTTTTGGCAACTCGCTGCGGGTGGTGTCGATCTTCGTTATCGCCGAGTATGGCAATGCCGAGTGGGCGCGCACGACCTGGCACGATTGGTCCGGCTTGCTGTTGTTTTATCCGATTTCGCTCATGCTTCTGCTTTGCATCCACTCGTTGCTTGAAGGTGGATTGCCATGGAAAAAATCCGGTGCCCGCAAGGTCCGTCGCGTGGTGGTCACGCGTTCGGTGGCGGCAGATGCTAATCCTTCCAACACTCCCGAAGCATGAAGACGATGGCATGGCTGCTGCCGCTGGTGATGGGCGTTTCGCTCGGCTCGGTGTATTTCCTGCCAGTCGCGGGCAAGACCGCAGAATCGGCGGTGATCATGAAATTGCCGGACGCCTTCGAGGATTGGACCTTCCGCGCGATCCCTCCGAGCATGGAGGAATTGAGTACACTCGAGCGTGACACCGAATTTGCCAAGGCCATCTGCCTGCGTCCACGCGAAGGCGAGTTCAACACCGATGGTTACGCCGTGCCCGACCGCCTCGATCTTTCCATCGTGCTCTCCGGCAATGATCTCAACAATTCCATTCACCGCCCTGAGCGATGCATGCCGGCACAGGGGCATTCGATCATCGCATCGTCCGCCGTGCGGTTGAAATCAACCAAGGGCCATGATTTCGATGTCAAGCGGCTGCGCTCGAAGCAAACGATCAAGCCCACCAAGGAAGGTGATCCAGTGGTCGAGTTCAACTGCATCACCTATTACTTCTTCGTCGGTCATGACCGCATAACAAACGATCACTTGCAGCGCACGCTGATCGACATGAAGGATCGCCTCGTGCGCGGCATGGATCAGCGTTGGGCTTATGTTTCGGTCTCGATGTGGTTTGGCAAAATCCCGTGGATCGAAGGGGAAGTGAGCGAGGCCGAGGCGGATGAAAAAATCCGCTCGTTTGTCACCGAGTTTGCGGGCAGTCAGATCGACTGGTCGCAGGTGGGTGAGTGAGTTTCAAGGTTCAAGTTTTCAGTTTCTAGTTAGCAGATAAAGAACGGCTATTGCATGGCAAGAAAATCATCGCCACAGCCGCCCTTTAGCCACGATGTCGCCACTTGCCTTGGGCAGTATTTTCTCTTTTCTTGAAACTGAAAACTTGAACCTTGAAACTTCCCCTCATTTCTTCGGCACGACTTTGGCGGCTTTTAGGAACTTGATGGATTCTTCGAAGTATTTCATGAGTTCGGCGCGGCGTGTGGCGGTGGCTCCGTAGGGGAGTTCGGCCCCGGCTTTGGCGATGCGCTCGCGGGCTTCGATAAAGAGTGCGAGTGCCAGTGCGGGTTTGCGTTGGTACCATGCGTCGCGGGCCATGCTGCCGATCAGCACTCCGGCGCGGTAGTGGGCGCGGTTGCCCATCGGCAGGCTGGCGGCGAAATTGTATGATTCGAGCGCTTGCGGGTTGTTGCCGTTGGCTTCGTGGGCGAGGCCGAGCAGTTCGTGGATGCCGATGCGGAGGTTACGCCCTTCGCTGCCCATGCCGAATCCTGCGCCTTCGCTTTGAGCCAGCTCGATTTCTTGAGCCGCTACCTGCAGGGTTGCGAGGGCGGATTTTTTGTCGTCTTTTTCGAGTTGGCTCAAGCCTTTGCGCGCGAGGTGGCTGGCGTAGGCATGGTGGGAGCGAAATCCCGCCTCCATGCCGCCTTGCAATTCGATGGCGCGATGGAAGGTGGCCTCGGCTTTTGCGGTTTCGCCGAGCACGCTGAGGATGATCGCCTGATTGATCACAAAGGCCGGATCGTAGGGGTGGATCTTTGCCGCGGCTTCGTAATCGGTGAGTGCCTTGCGGCCCCATTGGATCGATTCATCGCCCTTGGTGCTGCCGGCAAGTTCGTGCAGGAGTCGCGCGCGATCCATGTGCATTTCCGAATGCGGCCAGATGCGGATCGCTTTACCGAGCGCATGAATGCGCAAGTTGGTCGAGGCGGCTTGGTACTTGTTGTTGTAAACCGGCCAGAGTTCTTTGGTCACGCGGATGCCAAGCCATGCGAGTGGAGTGATGAAGGCGATGCAAGCCAGCGCGGTGAGGGTGAGGAAACTTTGGCCAATGCGAGATTCCGATTTCGCATTTCCCGGATCGGGGTAAGCCATTTGGCCGAGGCAAATTCCGAGCAGGATCACGCCCGGCAGGTGGTGGAACACAAAGCTGAAGGACGATTGCACCAGCATGCCGGCGAGGGCCGCGATGCCGCCGGCGCGCCAGGCCCAGCGGTGATCGTTTGCATGGGGATCGCTGTCCAAGGTGGTGCGCACCAATGTCGTGAGCGCGAGCGTGCCCATCAATGCCAGTAGCAAGAGCGTGCCGATGATGCCGTAGTCGGTGGCGGATTGCAGCAGCTCGTTGTGCACGAGTTCGGGTCTTGCGCCGCCGATGCCTTGCACGGAGTTGTCCCAAAAGCGAAAGCACTCCCAACTGAAGCTCCAACTGCCACCGCCGAGCAGCGGATGGAGGCCGATGCATGAAAGGGCGATACCGTAAAAGTAAAGTCGGCAGGCGTTGTCGAAGAGTGCGTCGATGCCGAATTTTCCTGCTGTGCGGAAACGCTGCGCTTCTTCCCAGCCGACGAACCAGTAGGATGCGACCGCGATGCCGATCAATGGGATTGCGATCAAGGCCGGTGCGAACCACTTCGAGCCACGGCGCTTGCCAATGATCAAGGCCATCGTGGCCAGCATCGCGCAGCCAACGGCCGCGCCGAAAATTCCGCCGCGCGAACGGGTGTACCAAACGCAGGCGATGCCGGCGATCGCGATCAGCGCGAAGAGCAGTCTTGTCGTGCGGCGATGCGTGCCAAGGAGCGCCACCGCTCCGGCGAGCAGCCCTGCGGCAATGTAGTAATTTGCCGCCTCGTTGTAGTGCGCGTAAAATCCCGACACCATGGCATCGTCGGCACGCTGCGTGAAAATGGGCGAGTAGCTTGGGTCTGCCACTTGTTTGCCCGCCACCACGATGCTGGCTACGAGAAGCAAGGCCATGCCCCAGTGCAGGAAGAGCTCGGCGATGCGTTCACCGCTGATCGCGCGCGTGACGATGAAGCTGGCGACAGTCGCGCCAAGCAGAAGGAGATCGGATGTTCCAAACTCCGCCACTGGCGATGTTGCCGCTCGCCATGCAAACCATGCGGCAGTGAGGCCGCCGGTCACAAGGATGCCGCGATCAAGCTTGATGAAGCTGCGTCTCCAAATGAGCGGCAGTGAGGCCGCCAGCGAGATGACCAGCGCCGCCAGCGATGGACCCCAACTCCATGCGCGCGTCTGCGGGCCAAGAAGCACGGCCAGCACGAGCGAGAGGACAAGGAAGATGGAGGAGATGAGCGGCAAGGGGACGGGGGAAGGGTTATTGGTGATTTGTTATCAGTTATTAGGAGGCGGAGGCACTACAATCTTCTTATTTTTTCTGGCAGGGACCTTTCTCCGAAAGGTTCGCGGTGTGAGGCTAATGATGAGGCGGTTCAGACGATACTAAGTCGAGTGGACCTTTCGAAGAAAGGTCCTTGCCTAAGATTGTGTGCCTAGAATCGAAATTTTCTACTTCGCGCCTTTTCGGAAGAGCACGGCGGGGATGGTCCGCAGGAGGATGTTGAAGTCGAGCCAGAGCGACCAGTTGTCGATGTAGCGGAGGTCCATTTCGACCCATTGCTCGAAGCTGGTGATGGTATTGCGGCCGCCTGCCTGCCATTCGCAGGTGATGCCGGGTTTGACGCTGAGGCGGCGGCGGTGGGTGATTTCGGAAAAGGCCTCGACCTCGTAGAGGGGCAGGGGGCGCGGACCGACGAGGCTCATGTCGCCTTTTACGACATTGAGAAGCTGCGGCAGCTCATCGATGCTGAGTTTGCGGAGCCATTCTCCGAAGGAGAAAACGCGCGGGTCATGGTCGAGCTTGAAGACTGGGCCATCCATTTCGTTGCCGTGCTTCTGTTTCACCTCATCGAGCAGTTCTTCGGCATTTGGCACCATCGTACGAAACTTCCACATGCGAAATGGCCGGCCATAACGGCCTGCACGAAGTTGCGAGAAAAATGCCGGCGCGCCAGGGCTTTGAATGCGGATGCCGATGATCGCGATGAGCCACAGAGGCAGCGTGCAGATGATGATGAATGTGGCGGCGCAGCGGTCGAAGAAACCTTTGAGCATCAGCTCCCACGAAAGCTCCGGCGTTGAGCGCAGCACGAGCATCGGTTTGTTGTCGACGGAATCAAACACCGGTCGTGCAATCTGCGTGCGAATGAACGAGGCCGAGATCCATGCCTCCACGCCTTGCAACTCGCAGATTTCGACCGCATGCGAGACCTTCTCGAAGTCGGTCTGTTTGGTGACAAAGATCACGCGCGCCACGGATTCCTTTTTAAGAATGTCGAACAGGTCGTCTTTGTTGTGGGTTTCCAAATCGAAGAGATTGGAAATGTGCCAAGTGGCGGTGAGTTCCTTGTCGAGGGAGTTGAGGAAATCCTGCATTTCACGACCGGTGCCGGCGATCACGACATTTTCCTTGGTGCCTTCGTCGAGCGACTGGCGGCGGAACCAACTGCGCGTGATCCAGTCGCGGACGATGACCAACAGGAAGCTTACAAGAAGGCCGATACCAAAGGCCAGGCGGCGGGTATCGAATTGCTTGGTGAAGATGGCGAGAAGGCCGATGACCAAGAGAATGATCAGAATGGCTTGGACCAGCTGCTGGATCGATGCACCGCCTTTTTTGGTGCGCAAATTTTTGTAATACCCGAGCCGCTCGAGCACCATCGGC
>JBKDYW010000072.1:0-23736 GCA_046308575.1 Verrucomicrobiota bacterium | reverse complement strand
AGCGTGCGGATTTTTCCCGCTTTCCAAAGCGCGGCGGCGGCCTCAACCCGATGCTTGAAATAAAGGTTTTCGCGGCCCTTCGTGCGATCGCTGGTGCCAAAGACGAGCCCGACCTCTGATGGTGGGGTGGCATTGACGCTGTCGAAGGTTCTGCCCCGCGCGGCCCAACTTGCCGCAATGTTCGCCCATGCGATCGCGAGGGCGGCCATGGCGATCATTGCCAACAGAGCAATGCCGGCACGCTTGAACCATAGCGCGGGAATTTTCATCTTCATGCGCTGCGCGTGCTTGCGGGTTCAGGCTGACGGCGTGGCCATGTGAACCATGCCTTAAGGTTTTCGGCCAGGCGGTTGCCCGCTTGGTTTTCCGGCGCGAGCACACGCAGATGGTTTGCGGTTTCGACGAAATGAATTTTTGAAAAGCGTCCGGCAAGTTCGCCATCGACCTCGACGGGCACCTCGCGATCGGCTTCGACGGTGAATGATTCAGTTTGGAAATATTCCACCGAATCCATCAAGTCGATGCCGCCAAGTGCGAGCCCGCGCAAGGAATCGAGCACCAACCGATAGCCGGCCTCCTTGTAAACCAACACATCGAGCTTCGAGTCATGATTGTCGGCCTTGCGGAAAAATGGAAAGGGTCCGCCATAGAGCGAACCATTGCCCGCCAGTACCGCCACACCTTCGACGGTGCGGCCATTGGCAAGCGTGACGCGCATCTGCGGCGGTTTCTCGCCGAGCACACGCACTGCGGCCAAAAGATAGGCGAGGGGGCCAAGCATTTTTTTCGACTCCCAGGTGGTTTCCTCGATCACCATCGCGTCAAAGCCAACGCCTGCCATTTGCACGAATGGAATGCCATTGGCTTCAAACAAATCCACCTCGCGCGTGAAGCCGTTCTCGATGACCGCAAACGCGCGCTCGAGCGAGGCAAATGGAATGCCCATCTCGCGCGCGAACACATTCATCGTCCCCGCTGGCAGGACGCCGAGCACGGTCTTTGATCCGGCAAGGCCGCGCACGACTTCGTTGAGCGTGCCATCGCCTCCGGCCGCGACGACCACCGGCTCGCCATCGGCGGCAAAGCGCGCCGCAAGTTCGCGCGCTTCCTCGGCGCTGTTGGTAGCGTAGAGCGCGAAGCGATTCGCATGCTTCATGATGAAACGCAGCACCCGTCCGCCCTTTTGGCTGCGCGCCTTGGGGTTGAAAATGATCGGGTACCTGCGCGGCAATTTCACGCGCCATTCATCGCCGATGCGCGCGCGCTTCGCAATCGGATTCGCTACAGATGTGGTCGATGAAGCGACCTGCTCATCCATCGATGGCCAAAACCGCGAGCACTTGCTCGACCGGCAGCCCCATCACATTTTCAAAGCTCCCGTCGATGCGCTCGACGATCAGCTCACCATGCTCCTGGATGCCATAAGCGCCGGCCTTGTCGAGCGGGTTGACCTTTGAAAGGTAGTCATCAATTGCGCCGGCATCGAGCCGCAGGAAGGTGACATCGGTGGTCTCGTGAAACACCTTGCGCGTGCCACCAGGAAAAATCACGCACACGCCCGTGCGCACTTGGTGGGTGCGGCCTGCAAGGCGGGTCAGCATTGTTCGCGCGGCGGCGAGATCTGCTGGTTTGCCAAGCGGTTCGTTGTCGATGAACACCAGCGTGTCGGAGCCAATCACGATCGCGTCCGGGCGCATGACGGCGACCGCTTCGGCTTTGAGTGTGGCATTGAGTTCGCAGAGCGTCGCTGGTGACATCGATGCGTCGTGCACTTCCTCGGCGGGCGAGGGGATCACCTCGAATTCGATGCCCGCGCGGCCGAGCAGTTCCTTGCGGCGCGGTGATGACGATGCAAGCACGACTGGCATGGCTCAGTCGGCAGGGAAAATGATTTCCTGGCTTTTGCCCTTGCCCGAGTTGCGGCCGAAGCCGTCGCCAATGTCCTTGCTGGTGATGTAAATCATCAAGCCAATGAGTAGCATCGCGCAAACCGACTGCAAAATTTCGAGAGGCTTTGCCTTGATCGGACGACCAAAAATTTTCTCAAAGAATGCGAGCGTAATGTGACCACCATCGAGTACCGGAAATGGCAGCATGTTGAGCACGGCAAGGTTCACATTGAAGAGTACCATGAATGCGAGGATGCGCCGCCATCCGTCCTCCGTTTGAAGCAGTTGATATTGCATCTTGGCGATGCCCACCGGTCCGCTCAAGTGATCGACGCCGATGTTTGAATCTGGCGCGATGACGCTGGTGATCGTGACCCACATCATGTGCAGGCTGTCGCTTACCTGGCGAAGTGGGCTTGGCTTGATGAGGCGGCTGTCGATGTCGGCGCGCGAGTCCCAGATGATGCCGATTTTGGGGTCCATGCCCGCCGGTTGCAGCGGCCGCTCGGGCGTGATGTCGAGCTCGCGAACCTGGCCATCGATGCCTTGCACGGCGATCCTCACGGTCTGCCAATTCTTGTCGCGAATGTGTTGTGAGAAATGCATGAGGCCATGCACCTTGTTGCCATCGATGCGGATCATGCGGTCGCCTTTCACGAGACCGGCATCGGCGGCGGGACTGTGCGGGCTGATGTCGCCAACGATCGCGGGGCCGGCCGGATCGATGCCGACCTGACGCAGCCCGCGGCGTTGGTACCAGTGGCTTTTTTCGGTTTCAAAGCCCGAGCGCAGCTCGAGCGGTTTTGCTTCGCCCGGGCGCTCGACGGTGAAGGTGATCTGCTTGCCGCGGCTGAGGATGATGCGCTCGCTGATTGAGTTGAGCGATCCTGCGAAGCCGTTGACCTCCTCGCCATTGATCGCGGTGATTTTGTCGCCGATTTTCAGACCTGCTTTTTCTGCGGGGCTGCCGGGCACGATGTATCCGACTTCTTGTGAAGGGATGAAATCTGCCGGCTTGCCGATCTGCCAGACGGCGATCGCCGCTGCCAGCGCCAGCAGCATGGAAAATAGCGGACCTGCGAAGGCGACGATGATTTTGTCGAGCGGGGTCACCGCGGGCAGTGGAGCGCGTTCGCTGTCGCCGCCTTCGATCGCATCCATCGGTGCCATTTGCGGCAACGCGACGAAACCACCGGCCGGTATCCAGCCGAGACCGAACTGCACGCCATCGATTTCCTTTTTCCAAATCGGTCTGCCGAACCAGATTTGGAACCTTTCGATTTTGAGACCGCGCCATTTCGCGGCAAGGAAATGGCCGAGTTCATGGACGAAAATGATCACATTGAAAACGGCGATCACGACTCCGATCAAGAGGAGCATCTGTAGAAGGTTGGCGAGATTTGGCATGTTCGTGGGCCAATCTAGCGCGAGTGCGCAGGCCAGCAAGTTGATAAAAACCGGCGATCGCAAATGCACCCGATCCGCGCGTTTGACCTTTTGCATTTGGGCGCTAGCCTATCGCGCATCCAAACCACCCCATGGTCCGCGAAATCGTCCAATACGGTCACCCCGTTCTCCGCCAGCGCTGCCGCCCAGTCACCGAAGTCGACGACGCGCTGCGCACCCTCGTGGCCGACATGCTCGAAACGATGGCCGATGCCAATGGCGTTGGGCTCGCCGCACCGCAGGTTGGCGAAGACATCCGCCTCGCGGTGATCGATTGTTCCTTTGATCCCGAATGCATTTCCTATCTCAAGGTCAACGGCGAGGACGCGGAGCTGCAATCAATCATGCCGCTCGTGTTCATCAATCCCGAGTTGGAATACGGCGAGGAAAAGGAACCCGGCCTTGAAGGATGCCTCAGCATTCGCGGCATCCGCGCTGAAGTGCGTCGTCCGATCGAGGTCAAGGCAACCCTGCCGCAACTCGATGGCTCAGTGCTGGTGGTCGAGACTGACGGTTTGCTGGCTCGCGCTTTGCAACACGAGATCGATCACCTCAACGGCATTCTTTTCGTCGATCGACTCTCACCCGTCGCCAAGGTATCGATGAAGAACCGCCTCAAGCGTCTGGTCGAGCAAGGTTAGATGAGATGACGCACGAAACAAAGCGTCGCGCTCACTTCCATCCGCCGCCGAGCGCGCGGTAGGCGAGCACAACGGCCTTGAGGCGATCGCGGCGGTCATCGGCGTGTTGGAGTTCGCCATTGAAAAGGCTTCGTTCGGCATCGAGTACTTCGAGATAGTCGGAGGCACCACCTTCAAAACGGTCCTTGGCAACAGTCGAAACCTGCCTGAGGGATTCCACCAAGCGTGAGCGTGTCTGAATGATTTCACCGGCTTTGCGATGGGCGTTGATCGCATCGGCTGCTTCGCGGAAGGCTTGTTTGGATGCCTTTTCATAGGATGCAAGGGCTTCGCCCGCACGGGCTTGAGCGGCCTTAACCCCGAATTTTGCGCGACCGGCATCAAAGATCGGCCCGCTAAGGCGAGGGCCGACGATGAAATTTCCAGATCCACCTTCAAGCAGTGTCGTGAGGTCGGCGCTGGCAAATCCGCCACTGCCGGTGAGTGAAAGCGATGGCAGGCGCAGAGCTTGGGCGACGCCAATTTCGGCAGTTGCCGCTTGAAATGCCTGATTTGCCGCCGCGACATCCGGGCGACGCTCGAGCAGTGACGATGGCAGGCCGGCTGTCACGCTCAGGCTGGTATCCAAGCCATCGAGCGTGCCACTGCGAGCGATGCTACCGGGGAACTCACCAAGCAGCGCGCGGATTTCATTTTCCTTGGCGGCGATGGCTTTTTCGGTGATCGGGATTGCGATCTGCGCCTCGCCAAGCAGGGCCTCGGCTTGGCCAACTTCAAGATTCGAGCTGATCCCGCCGTCGCGTCTTGCGACGACCAGATCAAGTGACGCCTTGCGGCTCTCCGCCGTGCGCTTCGAAATGGCGAGTCTTTCATCGAGGTTTTCCAAATCGATGTAGGCATTGGCAACATCGGCAATGAGGCTGGTTTTCACCGCGTTTTGGCGATGCTCGCTTTCCAGCAGTCGCGCGCGTGCGGCTTGATTTGAGCGCCGGATGCCGCCCCACAGGTCGAGCTCCCAACTCAAAAGCGCCGTCAAATCGTAAGATTCCGAATCGCGATCCGCCAGTTTGATGCCGTTAAGGTTTTCCGATATGTAGCTGGTGTTGGCCGAGGCCTTGCCATCGAGGCGGGGAAACCACGAAGCGCGGGTGGCTCCGGCGAGGGCGCGCGCTTGCTCAATGCGGTAGGTGGCCGCGATCAGGTCGGGGTTGTTCTTCAGCGCACGATCGATTAGCGAGCGCAGCGTTGGATCGGTGAAAAGCTCGCGCCATGATTTGTCGCCAAGCGAAACAGAGCCCAGAGAGTCATCGCCACGGACATTGTCGGGAGTTGGGCCATTCGGCGAAGTCGGGTCTGGCCCAAGCGCACAGGATGCGAGCACGAGGCTGGTGATGGAAGTGATGACAATGGGTTTCATGGACCGCGCGGAGGCCGGATGCTAACAGGGCTATGCCTCGGGATGCCAGACTAATCCCGGTGATTTTCCCCTAAGCATTGCCTGGCAGAGCCCGAATCGGTTTGACACCGGACCGGGCCGCTTGCTGACTGGCGCCTGAAAATGCAGGGTGCGCCGATGGTTTTGCGCCCTTTTCCCCAATCCTCCGAAACTTCGCCAGCATGCCTAAGATGTCATTCGCCTTCAGCGGTTCGATATTATTTACTATGCCCATAGTAATTTACCCCGTCATGGCATTGCTTTGCGCTTCATGCGGGAAAAAGGCCCCCCCCGCGCCGCCGTCACCTGTGGTCGAGGTCATGGAGGCCAAGCCCACATCGGTGCCGATCAGCACCGAGATCATGGGGCAGCTCGACTCGCCGCAGAATGTCGAGGTTCGTGCCCGTGTCGAAGGCTTTGTCGAAAACATCCGCTTCATCGAAGGCACTGAGGTCAAGGAAGGGGCTCTCCTTTTCGAGTTGGACAATAGACCATTTCTCGAGCGACTTGCCGCGGCCCATGGCGGGCTCGCCGAGGCCAAGGCTGCGCTCAACAAATACGAAAAAGATGTCGCGCGCTTGGCGCCGCTGGCGGAAAGAAACGCGATTCCGCGGCGCGATCTCGACAACGCGCTGGCCTCGGTCGAGGTCGGCAAGGCGGGAGTCGAAACTGCCAACGCAAGGGTGGAGTCCGCGCAAATCGATCTCGGCTATTGTGAGATCAAGGCGCCGATCAGCGGCTTGATCGGTGCTAGGCAGGTCTCGATCGGCGAGTTGGTGGGCAAGGGTCAGCCGACACTGCTGGCTACGATGTCGACGCTCGATCCCATTTGGTTCTATTGCAACATCAGCGAAGTCGAATACCTCAAGGCCAAAGAGAAAAGTGCCGGCACCGGTGCCGACATTTCATCGTTGCCGGTCACGCTGATCCTTGCCGACGGATCGGAACACAAGAGCCCGGGCAAGTTTGTCTTCATCGATCGCGCGGTGGATGTGAAGACCGGCACGCTGAGAATGCGGGCCGAGTTTCCCAATCCGGAAAAGTTGCTGCGCCCGGGGATGTTCGCGCGGGTGAGAGTGAGTCTCGGCTTGCAGGACAATGCAATCATGGTGCCGCAGCGCGCGATTGTCGACCTGCAGGGCCGCACCTTTGCATGGGTGGTTTCACCCGATGGCAAGGCCACACAACGCGCGGTCAAGCTCGGTGAAACGATCGCCTCCAATGTGCTCGTCGCCGAGGGCCTCAGCGCAGGCGAGCGGATCGTGGTGGAAGGTTTGCAAAAAGTGCGCGAAGGGCAGGCGGTCAGGATCGCCGCCGAAAAACCGTAATTTTATCCTATGGCTGATTTCTTCATCCGCCGCCCCATCGTTGCGATGGTCATCTCGATCCTGACGGTGATCGTCGGGATCATCACCCTTTCACGGCTGCCGATTGCCGAGTATCCGACGGTGAGCCCGACGCTTGTCCAAGTGACGGCAAACTATCGTGGTGCCGCGGCGGAAGCGGTGATGGAGTCGGTGGCGACGCCGATCGAGTCGAAGGTCAACGGCATCGACAAGCTGTTGTATGTACAGTCGGTCAACGCCAACGATGGCAAGATGGTGTTGAATGTGACCTTCGATGTCGGCACGGATGTCGACATCATGCAGGTCAACACGCAGAACCGTGTCGGCCAAGCGGAGGCGCAGTTGCCGGATGCGGTGAAGCGCGAGGGTGTGGTGGTGAACCGCTCGAGCCCGGACATTTTGCTGGCGATCGGACTTTCATCGCCGAAGGGCACCTATGACGGCGTGTTTCTCGGCAATTACGCCGATCTCAATCTTGTTGATGCGATTAAGCGCGTTCCCGGCGTCGGCGATGTTCGGAATTTCACGGCTCAGGATTACTCGATGCGCGTCTGGCTTCGGCCGGACAAGCTCGCAACCCTTGGCATCACGCCGCAGGATGTGGCCAATGCGATTCGCGAGCAGAACGCGCAATCGCCTGCCGGGGTGATCGGTGCTGAGCCGGCTCCCGCCGGACAGGAAAACCAGTTCAACATCCGCGCTCAAGGTCTCCTCAAGGATCCGAAGGAATTTTCGGAAATCATCGTCCGCTCTTCTTCGGATGGCTCGCAGGTGAAGATCAAGGATGTCGCGCGTGTCGAACTAGGAGCACAAACCTATGCTTTGCGCGCGAGGCTCGATCAAGCCCCGGCCGGCGCGCTTGGCGTGTATCTGGCGCCCGGTGCTAATGCCTTGCAGACCGCTGCTAAGGTCAAAGCCATTCTCAACGAGGCCGCGACGCGTTTTCCGCCGGACATGGAATACAGCATCACGCTGGACTCCACGCTGCCGATCAAAGCGTCGATGAACGAAATCGTGCACACGCTCTTTGAGGCGATTATCCTGGTGCTGATCGTGGTGTTTGTCTTCCTGCAAAGTTTTCGGGCGACGATCATTCCGATGCTCACGGTGCCAGTGTCTCTGCTTGGTGTGTTCATTGCGTTTCCCTTGCTCGGCTTCAGCGTTAACACGCTTACGATGTTCGGCTTGGTGCTTGCGATTGGCATTGTGGTCGACGATGCGATCGTGGTGGTCGAGGCCGTGCAACATCACCTCGAACATGGCAAGTCACCGATCGAGGCGACACGCCAAGCGATGAAAGAGGTCTCGGGTCCGGTTGTGGCGATCGCACTGATCCTCTGCGCGGTCTTCGTGCCGGTGGCCTTCATGGGTGGCGTGACCGGACGCTTGTATCAACAGTTTGCCATCACCATTGCTGTGTCGGTGGTCTTTTCGGCGATCAATGCGCTGACGCTGAGCCCGGCGCTTTCCGCGATGCTGTTGCGTAAACCGGAGCCCGGCAAAGGGCCGCTGGCGGCGTTCTTCCGTGGCTTCAACCTCATGTTCGACCGACTGTCCGAGTCGTACGGAAACATCGTCGGCGGGCTTGCAAGAAAGTCGGCGCGATCGATGTTGCTGCTGGTGTTGGTTGGCATCGGCATCCTGGTGCTCGGCAAGGCGGTGCCGGGTGGTTTCATTCCTGATGAGGACAAGGGTTATCTTTTTGTGGCTATTGAGCTACCCGAGGGCGCCTCGCTGCAGCGCTCTGACGAGGTGTTGAAAAAAGTCGAGGCGCTCGTAAGCGAAACCAAGGGCGTACGCTCGGCGCTCGCGATCAGTGGCATGAACATCCTCAACTCGCTCAATGTGCCAAATGCCGCGCTGATGTTCATTGGTCTCGATGACTGGGAAGAGCGGGCCTCTCCGGAGCTTTCGGCTAAGGCGATTGCGATGCAGTGGAACAAACGCTTTGCGTCGATCCCGGGTGCGCGGGTCTTCGCTTTCGGGCCGCCACCCTTGCCGGGCTATGGCAATGTTTCGGGATTCACGGTGCAATTGTTGGATCGAGCCAACGGTTCTTCAGAGCAAATGGCCGGTTATGTCCGCCAGGTGGTCGCCGCCGCTTCAAAAAGGCCGGAGATCGGCCGCGTGACGACCACCTATCAACCGGACTCGCCACAGGTAAAGGTTGAGCTCGATCGCGAAAAAGCCCGCACCCTCGGTGTGCCGGTCGACAGTGTCTTTCAAGCGCTTCAGGCGTACCTGAGCGGTCTCTATGTGAATGACTTCGTGCGCTTCGGCAAAGTCTACAAGGTTTTCCTGCAAGCCGATCCGGAATTCACCAACAGCCCGGATGATATTGGGGCGTTCCATGTCCGTAACAGCGAAGGCGCCATGGTGCCGCTTGGGACGCTGGTGAAGGTTTCGAAAATTTCCGGCCCCAATTTCGCCACACGCTTCAACCTTCAGAGATCGGTCGAGATGATGGGAGCGCCAGCACCCGGCTACAGCTCCGCTCAAGCGCTCAAAGCGATGGAGGAAGTGATGGAACAAATGCCATCGAATGTTGGCTACGAGTGGTCGGGCCTCACACTGCAGGAGAAAAAATCCGAGGGCGAGGCGGCGGTGGTCTTTGGCATGGCATTGCTCTTCGTTTTCCTGCTCCTTGCCGCGCAGTATGAGAGCTGGTCTTTACCTTTCGCGGTGCTGCTAGCAACGCCTTCGGTGATCCTTGGCACGCTGATCGGATTGTTACTCAGAAACTTCGAGCTTAACGTCTATGCGCAAGTCGGTCTGGTGATGCTGATCGGTCTGGCGGCGAAGAACGCGATCCTCATCGTGGAGTTTGCTAAAATGAAACACGACGAGGGTATGGGCATGCTCGAAGCTGCCATCGAGGCTTCCAAACTTCGCCTGCGCCCGATCCTCATGACATCCTTCGCGTTCATTCTGGGCTGTGTGCCCTTGATGCTGGCTTCGGGCTCGGGCGCCGCCTCCCGCAGCACTATGGGAACCGGCGTGGTCTTCGGAATGGGCATAGCCACAGTGATCGGATTGTTCCTGATCCCTGTATGTTATGTCTTTGTTGGAAAGATTTCTGGTGCGCATAAAAAATCGCAGGCATCCTCCGTGTGATCAGCAAAAACTGCATCAAAGCAAAAACTCTGACTGCCGCTTGATTCGAGCTCGCGGATCTGTCCCAATCGGCGGCGCAAACCATTAAATTTCATCAATCATGGGAAGAGCCTTTGAATGCCGCCGCCGAGCCAAGGAATCGCGTTGGGCCACGATGTCCAAGGTGTTTCCGAAGCTTGCAAAATCGATCACGCTGGCCGCTAAGGATGGCGGGCCCGATCCGGAGAGCAACGCCCGACTGCGTGTCGCCATCGCCAACGCGAAAGCGCAAAACCTCTCACGCGAGAATATCGATGCAGCGATCAAGCGCGCGGCCGGCAAGGACGCCTCGGAAATTTCCGAAATCACCTATGAGGCAAAAGGCCCGCATGGTTCGTTGTTTTTCATCGAAGTCGCAACCGACAACTCGAACCGCTCGGTGACGAATATCAAAACGATCTTCAACAAGAACGGCGGCCAAATGGTCAACTCGGGTGCACTCGACTTCATGTTCTCGCGCAAATCGGTGATCGAGTTTCCGGTGCCGGAGGGCAAGAACCTCGAGGAGATCGAACTCGAGCTCATCGATGCCGGGCTTGAGGAAATGCATGTCGACGAAGGGGTGGTCTCGGTCATCGGCGACTACACCGCCTTCGCACAGCTATCCCAAGCGGTCGAGGCCCTTGGCATCAGCGCCAGCAAGTCGGGCCTGCAACGGCTGCCAAATCAGCCGATCGAACTGACCGAAGAGCAGATGGTCGAAGTCGAAACGATTGTCGACAAGCTCGAGGACGATGACGATGTGCAGGCGGTTTTCACCAACCTCGCATGAGTTGGCGCTTCAAGCCTCACGCTCGAAAAACATTGTGAATTCGTTGCGATTGTAGGTCAGATGCCTTGTCGCAATTTTGTTGAGCCCGGCCTTGTGGGCGATGCCGGTCACTTCGGATTCGAGAGTGGTCGTTTCATCGATCGATGAAATGCCCGGCAGCTTGAGGGTGAAGATGACGATGCCTCTTGGCCGCAGGTTTTTTGATAGCCTTGCAAGCTGCCGCATCGCATCGCGCGCGTCGCCATTCATGTCGCAAAGCATCGCATCAAAGGTGAGCCCCGGTGGTGGCATGAAGTCTGCCGCATCCGCGACAAATTGCGTGAGCCCTTTGCGGTGCTTCAGTCGCGCATCGAGTGGCGCTCGATCGACGGCGATGACTTCGTAGTCCCTCGCGAGTAACTCGGTGGTCATGCCACCGGGGCTTGCGCCGAGTTCGAGCCAGCGCGCGCCACTTGGCGGTGGCCTGCGAGTGAGCTGGAGATGATGCAATGCCTCGGCGATTTTTGCGCCCGCGCGGCTGATTGTATCGGGTGAATTTTGCGGGATGAACTTGGTGCCGCCGGGAAAAAATCCAACGCATTGCGCCGGTGATTGCAGGCCGGCATAGAGTCCTTCCTTGCCGACCAAACAGAACAGCGATGCTTTTTTGGGGATTTGTTGTTCGGCATTTTTGATCGCAGACCACTCGCGTGGAAACAACTGCAGTGCGCGTCCGCGCAGATTGGAGGCGAGGGTGCGGTCGTAGCGTTTTGGCGAGCCGGGATCGATCGGCCCGCAGATCAGCGTCTGTGCTTTGCTTTCGCCAAATTTTCGCAGCAATGCCTGCGCGGCTTTTTCGATGAAGCCATCGGTCTCGCGCGGGTTGCACGGCCAGCTGTGATGCACCGGCATGTTCCAGCGAAGGTAGCGCGCGAGCGGTGAGTGGCGGATGCTTTCAGGTTGCTCGATTCGGATAAGATGAAAGTCCCTGCCAAGTTTGCGAAGCGATTGGGCGCCGAGGCCCGCAATGATTTCCGATTCGTGATCTGCGAAAATTTCCGAAATGCGGATCAGCCATGTCGCACCCGATGCCGCGTGCTTTTCCTTCGCTGTTTCGCTGGCATCCATCAGTGTTTGATCATGGCCCATTCCTTCCAGAACTGCGCGGTTTGTTCGGGGTCGGGCACGACTTCAAGCAAGGTGACTTTGCCGTCCGGATCGAAGGCATCGAGATCGTCGGCGCGCCGTACCTGCAGGTGAGACATGCCCCAGAGTGTGGCCAGGCCCGAGAGTTCGGCCTGATGCGGATTGGTCATGCACCCGGCTGCGCGTGGGCTCATTGATGCGAGACGCGGCAGGTTTTTGAAAATGCCGCCGCCATGGTTTTGCAGGACCGCGAGCACCAATCCGCTTTGATTCATCTGACCGAGCACGAATGGCGCGGCGAGATCGTAGAGCGCGGTGAGATCACCGATGAGCGCCCATGTTTCGGAATCGTCTGCCGTCCATCCGAGCCAGGTGCTGATTTGCCCATCGATGCCATTGGCACCGCGATTAGCGCGGATGTTGCGCATCGGGCGCGCCCATTGTGCGAAGGAGTTCCATTCTCGAATCGGCAGGCTGTTACCGAGGAATAGCCCGCGGCCGAGGCAGGCATAGTTGGAAATCGTGCGGATCAGCGCCGGTTCGCTGTCGGGAAAGCGTTCGAGCAACTCGTCGATGCGTGTGGCGCGCGCGGAAGAATGCCGCAGCAGATCGAGCGCGTCTTCCGCAGGCTCGATCGGCCCAAGCGCAGGGATCACGCGGTTGAGCGGGCCGCGTGTGACTTCGCTGGCTCGCGCAAGTCCGGGCAATCCATTGCGGCAGATCGACCACACGGAAACTTCTAAAAGTTCCTCGAGATCGCGCCAAAAGCGTCCGCTCGGCACGCCGCCAAGCCGCAGCACCTTGCCGGGTGGCTGGGCACGCAGCACGCGATCTTCATCATAAATCGCCAATGCCTGCAGAGCTTCTCTTAAGCCGCTTGTGGCCTCCGCGACCACTGGCGCGCCAAGCTCACTACAGAAATGAAAAACTTCTTCGTGTTCCTCGGGGTCGAGGCTGCCAATCATCACGACAAGCCCGCGGTAGAGGTCGTCGCGCAGCCAGCGAGCGAGTGCCGCGACATCGAGCCGATCCTTGGCGGGTTCAAACTCCGCGGGTGTTGAATCCGCAAAATTTTCGTCACCGGGATTGAAGTCCTCACCGAGCTCAGGGTTGAGGTGAAGCGGACCTTTGCCATCCCATTCCTCAATTTTATTACGATGGGCATAGTAGCTGAAAATTCCCGGCTGGACGATCGCTTGCGGGGCACCCGATTGGCGAAATGCTTCTGGCCGGTCGGCGGTGATGGCAACCAGCGGGCGTGACTGGTAGTGCGCCTCGATGATTGCCGGCAAGAGCTCGGCCGCGGCCGTGCCGCTGGTGGTGACCACCGCGCAGGGCTTTGCAGTTTTCATCGTGCGGCCCAGCGCGAAAAACCCCGCGCTGCGTTCTTCGAAGTGCCGCCAAAGCCGCACTTTTCCGGCTGACTCAGCACGCGCGAGCGCCTCAATGAGCGTGGCATTGCGGGCCCCAGCGCAGATCACGAATTCGCGGATCCCGGCATCGAGACAGCGATGGATCGTTTCAACAGCGGTCTTCCAGGTATCCACAATGATGGCTCGGTGGCGGTTCGCGTGCGATCAACCGCCGGTGCGCGGTGTACGCTTCTTCTGGGAATCGGGCGTCACATTGCGCATGCCGTTGCGCTGCTTCTGCATCTCGGCTTGGCGCTCGGCCATGCGTTGCACCCATGATTTTCCAGCGCCCTTCACCGGCTTGAGCTCGGGCTCGGGCGTCTTATTCATGAGCCATGTCTGGCCGATGGAGAAAATGTTCTGAGTCGTCCAGTAGAGTGCGAGCGCCGATGCGAAGTTGTAGCAGAAGAAGAAAAAGATGAACGGCATCAGCATGATGATGCGTTGCTGCATCTTGTCGCCCGTTTTCGGGGTCATTTGAATCTGCAGGAAGCTGGTGATGGCCATCACGATTGGCAGAAGGTTGAGCGGGATGCCCGCGAAGTGCCAGACGGTGTCAGGCTGCGAGAGGTCGTCGACCCAAAGGAAACCTTGCCCGCGCAGCTCGACGGCGTATTCAAGCATGCGATAGAATCCGAAGAAGATTGGGATTTGGATCAGCATCGGGAGGCATCCGCCGAGCGGATTGATGCCGAATTTCCGGTAGAGCCCCATCATCTCGGTGTTGAGCTTGTTGGGATCGTCGCCGTATTTTTCCTTCAGCTTCGCCATCTCCGGTTGGAGCTTGGCCATGCGCTTCATGGTGTGGGTCGACTTCGCGTGGAGCGGCCAAATCGCGGTGCGCACGGTGATGGTAAGAAAGATGATCGCCAGCCCCCACGCCCATGTGGGAGTGATGTTGTTGAAGAGGTGGTGGAAGGTATTGAGCAGCCAGTTGAGCGGCCGTGAGACCCACCAGAACCAGCCGTATTGCATCACATCGCCCCAGCCTTGGCCGAAGCTGCTGTCCATCTTGCGCAGCATCGGGTTGTGCTTTGGTCCGATGAAAATGCGGTAGCCGAGTGTGGTGGACGATGCGGCGTTGAGTTGCAGCGCCGGTAGGCGGAGTCCGCCATTGACCGATGTCACGGGGCGCGCATCGCTGGGCAGCGTGACTTGCGATGACCTTGCCCACATCGAGGTGAGTGCGGTTTCTTTTGGCTGGATGACGGTGGCAAAGAACTGGTTCGTCACGCCGGCGAATTGGATTGGCGTGTTAGTCGGGCTGCCGGCGATCGATTTGGCGGACGAGAACCAGCCGCCTTTGAAGCTTGATCCGTCGGTGTAATGGATCGTGTCGTTGTCGCGCCAGAAATAACCGGTTTGATGTGGGACTTCCGCATGGTAGAGCGGCGAGGCCTCGCCGAGGAATAGGCTCCATTGGCTTAGATTTACCGCGTTGGCTGTCGGGTTTTCTAGGCGCAGCTCGAGATCGATGAGATAGGGGGCGCCTGCTTCGTTGCCTTCGTTGATCGAATAGATTTTTTTTGCGACGATGCCGGATGGCAGTGTGGCGCTGTAGACCACTTTTTTGCCTTCGACCGATTCCGCATCGATCTTGGAAAACATCATGTTTTCAAGCGTTTCGCCAGCGCCCGCCAGTGTTCCGATGGCGCCGATGCGGAAGCGGTTGATCTCGACCTTGCTGGTCTTGCTGCCGACTTCGAATTCGTTTTGAAAAACCGCTGTTTTGATGCCGCCGCCAATGTTGGTGAAGACGAATGAAACTTTGTCGTTGGAGAGCGTCACCAACTCTTCTTCGGCCGGCGGCGGAGGTGGCGTGACACTGAGGCCGGCGCTGCTTTCCTTCGAGGTCGGCTCGTTTGCGGGCTTGGTTTTTTGCAGTGCTTCCTCGCGTGCGCGGGCCTCGGCCATGGCGCGTTGGTTCTTCGATGCGTAGTGGAAATTGAGCGCCAGCAAGGCGCCACAAATGGCGAGGACTACCCAAGTTTTGCGATCGTACATGTGAGGATGGAATGCGGGTTAGGAATGATTGGCTTTGGAGGGGGCTGCCGGCGGCACCGGGTCATAACCGCAGCCACCCCATGGATGACAGCGCAAAATCCGGCGAATGCCATGCCAGGTTCCGATGAGCGGGCCGTGGGCTTCGACGGCTTGCAGGAAATAATGCGAGCACGAGGGCGTGAAGCGGCAGCCAGCGCCCGGGCCTGCGGCAAATTTGATCATCGGCCGCAGCGCGATTTGATAAAAACGGATGAGCCCGCGAATCAGAAAAGTGGCGATGCGCGAGATCATGCTTCTGCGGATTTGTTGGGGATCAACTTGAGGCGGCGGGCTTGATTGAGCCAATCGGCTTCCAGTTCGGCGAAGCTCGCCTTGGCGGCACCGGGTCGCGCGATGGTGACGAGAAATCGCTTTGGCTCGCTGAAGTCCGGAGCGTGGGCCTGGACGAGGGCGCGGAAGCGTCGGCGCAGGAGATTTCGCTCGTGGGCTTTGCCGGCGCGGCGGCTGGTGATGAATCCGGTGCGCAAGGTGTCGAGCGATGGATCGGCGAGCGTGCTGAGGATCACGAAGCGGCCGGTTTTGGCTTGGCCTGATTGGCGCACGCGGGCGAAGTCGCCACGCTGCTTCATGCTGCATTTGCGCGGGAGTCTCATCGATGGGCCGGAAAGTGAGCCCGTTGCCGCGAGGCACTTGGGCAATTAGGACCCGTGTTGCGTCGTGTGACGCTTGAACGGATTCTCGGCGCCCTTTGGCACGAGGCGCTTGCGGCCCTTTTGGCGGCGGCGGCGAAGAATGTCGCGGCCGGCTTTGGTGGCCATGCGGGCGCGGAAGCCGAATTGTTGTTTCCGGGTGCGCTTGGAGGGCTGGAAGGTGCGTTTGCTCATGGCTTGGGCCTCGTTGGAAATTTAGGATGATGCGCCCGGCAGGGGTCGCGGGGAGGAGAGACTAGGGAAGTGAAGTGGGATGTCAATGCGCCAGTGATGGAAATTTTGGAAAAATGACAATTTCCGGCATTTCGTCCGAGGTCGGGGTCGATTTTCTCCATCGTTCGATCAAATAGGTGCCAAATGTGGCCTCAAACCGCGTCTTTTTGAAGTTTCCCCTGCGGCATTGGCTCAAAGGGCGCCGAAGCGGCGGTGGCGTTGTTCGTATTCGCGGACGGCTTGGATGAGGTCGTTGCGGCGGAAGTCGGGCCAGAATTTTTTGACGATCACGATTTCTGCATAGCTAATTTGCCACAGCAGGAAATTTGATAGGCGCATTTCGCCGGAGCTGCGGATGAGCAGGTCGGGATCGGGCATGCCGGCGGTGTCGAGGCGTGAGGCAAAGAGTTGCGCATCGATATCGGCAGCTTGGATTTTTCCGGCGGCGGCATCGGCGGCGAGTGAGCGCGCGGCGGCGGTGATTTCCTCGCGTGCGCCGTAGGAAAGGGCAAGCACGAGGGTGAGTGCGCTGTTGTTCGCGGTCTCGGCGATGATCGATGCGAGCAGCTTGCGGGTTTTTTCCGGCAGTCGTTCGGTTTGGCCGATGGCGAGGAGGCGGATGTTTTTTTTGCGCAGGTCTTTGGCTTTTTCGACAAGGAAGCGATCGAGGAGTTCCATCAATGCGCGCACTTCGTGAGCGGGTCGGTTCCAGTTTTCTGATGAGAATGCGTATAGCGTGAGAAACTCGATGCCGAGTTCGATGCAGGCGTCGGATATTTCGCGAACCGATTCCGCGCCGGCACGGTGGCCTTCCCGTCTGGGTAGCCCGCGTTCGGCGGCCCAGCGGCCGTTGCCATCCATGATGATGGCGATGTGACGCGGAATGTCGGCAGATGCTGGCATCGCTGGCTTTGGGTTTTGTCAGTTTGCCACGAGCGTCTGCGTGCGATCGGGACCGACGCCAACGAATGCGATGGGGGCGCCGCACAATTCGGAGAGGCGTGCGAGGTAGGCTTTCGCTTGCGCTGGAAGGCTGGCGAAGTCCTTGCACGCGGTGGTGTCGCATTTCCATCCGGGTATGCTTTCGTAGATCGGAGTGGCGCGATCCCATGCCGAACGATCGGCGGGTGGCAGCGTGTGAGTGGTGCCATCGACGAGGTAGCCTGTGCAAATTTGCAGGGTGTCGTAGGCGTCAAGTCCGTCGACATTGGTGACGGCGAGTCCGGTAACTCCGTTGACCATGCAGGCGAAGCGCAGCAGGACCGTATCGAGCCAGCCGCATCCGCGTGGGCGCCCGGTGGTGGCACCAAACTCGCGACCGAGATCGTGGAGGTAATTTGAAAGCCCTTCGTCGCCGGTGGGAAATGGGCCGGAGCCAACGCGTGTGGTGTAGGCCTTGCAGACGCCGATGACCTCATCGATCGCGGTCGGCGGCAGGCCCGAGCCGGTGCAGGATCCGCCGGCGGTGGTGTTCGACGAAGTGACGAAGGGGTAGGTGCCGAAGTCGATGTCGAGCAAAGTGCCTTGCGCACCCTCGAAGAGAAGTTTTTTGCCCGACTTCCATGCGGCGTGGAGGGCCGGGATGGTGTTGGTCACATGAGGGCTGAGTCGAGCGAAGGCGGCGTAGACTTCGTCGATCACCTTGGCGGCCTCGAAAGTTTGCAGATCGTAGCGCTTGAGGATTTCGTTCGCTTCGGCGACGCGGTGGGTAATTTGTGCTTCGGCAAAAGCGCGATCGAAGAGGTCGGCCATGCGCAGGCCACAGCGGTTGATCTTGTCGGCGTAGGCCGGGCCAATGCCGCGTTTGGTGGTGCCAATCTTGCGATCGCCGAGCGAGGCTTCGCGTGCGGCGTCGAGTTCCTTGTGAAAGGGCATCACCACATGAGCGCGGTCGGAGATGAGAAGCTTCTCGGGCGTGATCGAAATCCCTTGTGACTCGATGCGTTCGATTTCGCTGACAAGGCCGATCGGGTCGATCACCACGCCGTTGCTGATCACATTGATTTTCGAATCCCAAAGAATGCCCGAGGGCAACAGATGGAGAACATACTTCGTGCCGTTGGCGATCACTGTGTGGCCGGCGTTGTTGCCACCCTGGCCGCGGATCACCACATCAGCGGACTCGGTGAGGTAATCGACGATCTTGCCTTTGCCTTCATCGCCCCATTGGAGGCCGGTGATAATGGTATTCATGAAATGGTGATCTGGAGTTAATGAGTTTTTACCGCGAATGAACGCGAATGAACGCGAATCAATTGGAATGATTTGAGTGGATGATGCGTTCCCACTCCAATTTGGCTTTTTTGAAATTAATGATGAGACCGACCGGCATTTTGGTGATGCGGAGGTAGTTGAGCATTTGACCGCGTTCGATGTCGGTGATGCGTTCGATCGTTTTGGTGTCCACGACGATTTTTCCGTAAACGATGAGGTCGGGTATGAATTCTCCGACCTTTATTTCCCTCCAGTGCACGGGAAATGGTTTTTGCTGCTCGAATGGTATTCCCCGATGGCGAAATTCCACAACAAGGGAATTTTCATAAGGCTTTTCATGCAAGCCATGGCCGATGCCATTAATGATCTCCAACGCGCAGGAAATGATGGTGTAGACCTCATCCTTCAAAACCAATTCGCGTTCATTCGTGTTCATTCGCGGTTAGTTCCCTTTGTGGGTTTCAATCAGTCGCGAGAATTCCTCGAAGAGGTAGGATGCGTCGTTGGGGCCGGGGGCGGCTTCGGGGTGGTATTGGACGCTGAAGACCGGGTGGGTTTTGTGGCGCATGCCTTCGACCGTTTGGTCGTTAAGGTTGATGTGGGTGACTTCGATTTCGGGCGGGAGCGAATCCGGGTCGACTGCGAAGCCGTGGTTTTGCGAAGTGATGGAAATTTGCCCGGTGCGGAGGTCCTTGACCGGTTGGTTGCCGCCGCGGTGACCGAACTTCAGTTTGAAGGTGCTGCCGCCGTAGGCGTGGGCGAGGAGTTGGTTGCCGAGGCAGATGCCGAAGATCGGTTTTTTGCCGATGAGTTGGCGGAGTTCGCTGTGGATGTAGCCGAGCGCGGCTGGGTCGCCGGGGCCGTTGGAGAGGAAGATGCCGTCGGGATTTTTGGCGAGGACTTCGGCGGCGCTGGTGGTGGAGTTCACCACCTCGACCTCGAAGCCCGATTGGCGCAAGCTGCGCAGGATGTTGAATTTGATGCCGAAGTCGTATGCGACGATGCGGTGTTTCACCGGCGGCAGTTCCTCGTAGGGGCCGGGTTGGTTGGTGGAAACATTCGGCAGAATCCAGCGGCGGGATTCATCGCTCCAGAGGTAGGATTTGGGCGTTGAAACTTCCTTCACATAATCCATGCCTTTCATCGATGGCGCGTTGCGTGCGGCTTCGATCGCTAGTTCGGCATTGAGCTCGGTCGTGACGCAGGCGCGCATGGCGCCGAGCGAGCGGAGATGTTTGGTGAGGGCGCGGGTGTCGATGCCTTCGATGCCGAGCACGCCATGGGACGCGAGGTAGGCGTCGAGCGGCTGGGTCGAGCGCCAGTTTGAAGGGATGCGGCAAAGTTCGCCGATCACGAAGGCGCGGATGTGCGGTTGGCTTGATTCCGCGTCTTCGGGGTTGATGCCATAGTTGCCGATTTGCGGGTAGGTCATGCTAACGATCTGTCCGCGATAGGATGGATCGGTGATGACCTCCTGGTATCCGGTCATGGAGGTGTTGAAACAAATTTCCCCGGTGGTGGTTCCGGTGGATCCGAAGGAGGTTCCGTGAAAAAAGCGACCGTCTTCGAGGGCGAGTATGGCGGTGGTCGGCATGGCGCGCGGAAATTAGGCATCCGGCCCGAACGATGCAAGTGTTCGCTTGCCGCATCTGTGCTTTGGGCTCGACAGCGCCGTTCTGCACGGCATCTTGTCGTGCCCCAAAGGTCTTATTTCCATGCGTTTTGCTCTTTTCGGTGACATTCACGCCAACCTCGAGGCGTTGGAAGCCGTGCTCGCGGATGCCGCCGGGCAGGGGGTGACGCATTATGTGTGTCTTGGTGACATTGTCGGCTACAACGCCGATCCGATGGCCTGTCTGGAGAAAGTGCGCGCGATGGGCTGCCCGGTGGTGAAGGGCAATCATGACGACGATGCCTCAAACAACCGCTCGCTTGAAACGCTGAGCCCGGTCGCGGCCGCGGCGATGGAATGGACGCGCCAACAGCTCGATGATGAGCAAAAGCAGTGGTTGAGAAAATTGCGCATGGTGCGTCAGATCGAGGACTTCACGGTCGTGCACAGCACGCTCGATCAGCCTGCAAACTGGGGGTATGTGTTCAACACCTACGATGCGATGGCGAATTTCCCGTTTCAGTACACGCAGGTTTGTTTTCATGGTCACACGCATAAGCCGAAGGTGTTCGTCAAATCGGCGCAGATCGCCACGGTCCCGGCGGATACGGTGACCATTGAGCCGGGCATGAAGTATTTCATCAATGCTGGATCGGTGGGGCAGCCTCGCGATGGCGACTGGCGGGCCTGTTACGCGATCTATGACCCCGCGCTCCATCTCGTCGTTTTTCGGCGGGTCGAGTACGACATCGCCAAGGCCCAGGAGAAGATTCTCGCTGCGGGCCTGCCGGAAAGATTGGCCGAGAGGCTGGCGGAGGGGACCTAGATGGGCGATTTTTGTAGATTTCTTGCCTGATTCTGAGCTTTTTGTTGTTGCAAATCAGTCTCAATTAGAGCAAGTTATTTGCAGATGCCTGCCGGACTCGCCGCCGAACTGGAAATTGACAGCGCCCTGACCTTGAACCAGGTCGCCGTGGGTTGTGATGTGACGATCCGTGTGCTGAATGGCCCGGGTTGCCAGCAGCTACGGGACTTGGGTTTTTGCGAGCAACTGCAGGTGAGGAAACTTGCCGGGGGTCGCAATTTGATCTGCTCGGTGTGTGGCACGCGCATGGCGATCAGCCGCGAGCTTGCCGATCAGGTGGTGGTGGCACCAAGCCGTTGATTTTTCGATCGGCATGAATGTGCAGTCCGAAGCTGTATCGGTGGTGGCGCTGGTGGGGAATCCCAACGCGGGTAAGACGACTGTTTTTAATGCGCTGACCGGCTCCAACCAAAGGGTGGGAAATTTCGCGGGCGTGACCGTCGACACGAAGTCGGGCGAATTTTTCACGCCGCATGGGAGGAAGATGCGGGTGGTGGATTTGCCCGGTTGTTATTCTTTGCAATCGACTGCGCCGGATCAGCGGATTGCGGTGGAGGCTTTGCGTGGTGAGTTGCCGGGGATGGGCAAGCCGGATGTGGTGGTTTGTGTGGTGGATGCCTCGAACCTTGAGCGGCATTTGCGCTTGGCGATGCAGGTGATTGAGTTGGGTCTGCCAGTGATTGTCGCGTTGAACATGGTCGATGTCGCCGAGAGGGCTGGCTTGCGTCTGGATGTGGCGAAACTTTCCGAGGAATTGGGCGTGCCGGTGGTTGCAATGCAGGCGAGCGCGCGCAAGGGGATTGTCGAGTTGAAGCAGGCGCTGCGGGTGCCATTGCCGGCGGTGCCGGAAGTTTCTTGGGACCGCGATGGCGGCGAGGAGGCGCATGGTGCCTTCATTCGCAGGCTCTGCGAATTGGCGGCGCGGCGGCCGGGGGCGCATCAGCAAACCCTCTCGGATCGGATCGACGCATGGGCTTTGCACCGCGTGTGGGGCTGGGTGGTTTTTGCGTTGATGATGTTCGCGGTTTTTTGGGCGATCTTTTCATTTTCGGCGATCCCGATGGGGTGGATCGAATCCTTGCAGGGTTTGGTGGCCGGGTGGATTGAATCGGTGGTGGCGGAAGGCGACCTTCGATCCTTGTTGATCGATGGCGTGCTGGGTGGTGTCGCTGGTGTGGTGGTATTTTTGCCGCAGATCGTGTTGTTGTTTTTCTTCATCGGGCTGATGGAGAGCTCGGGTTACATGGCGCGTGCGGCGTTTTTGATGGATGGTCTGATGGCCAAGGCGGGCCTGAGCGGCAAGGCCTTTCTGCCTTTGTTCAGTGCCTATGCCTGTGCGATTCCAGGCGTGATGGCGACTCGTACGATTGATTCGGCGAAGGAGCGATTGGTGACGATTTTTGTGGCGCCGTGGATGAGTTGTTCGGCGCGTTTGCCGGTGTATTTCCTGATCGTGCCTTTGTTGATGGGTGAGGCCGAGGGTTCGTGGAAACAGGCCTTGGTATTGTTTGCGATTTATGTCGTGGGAACTTTGACGGCTTTTGTGGCGGCGCGTTTGTTGCGAAACAAACTTGGCGCGGAAAGCGGCGGATCAAATTTCATTCTCGAGTTACCGCCGTACCGGATGCCGCAGTGGTCATATATTTTCCGTCATGTCATCGAGCGTGGCGGTGCTTTCGTTGCCAAGGCCGGCACGCTGATTCTTGGGCTTTCGATTTTGTTGTGGGCTTTGGGGACTTATCCCAAGAGCGAGGGCGATGACGCCGATGCGCTGGCACACAGTGCGATGGGGCGGATGGGTGCCTTCATTGAGCCTGTGGTCGAGCCGCTGGGTTTTGATGGCCGGGTTGGTACGGCGATTTTGACATCGTTTGCGGCGCGCGAAGTTTTCAACTCCTCGATGGCTGTCATGTTCCGTGTTGATGAGGCCGAGTGCAGCGAGGAAGAAGCGCGCGCAACTTTGCGTGATCGATTGGCCGAAGCGAAATGGCCGGATGGCAGGCCTTTGTTCACGCCCTTGGCGATGATTTCGTTGCTCATCTTTTACATTTACGCGCTCCAGTGTTTGCCGACTTCGGTGGTCGTGGCAAAAGAGTCGGGTTCGTGGAAATGGGCGGTCGGGCAGTTTGTTTTCATGTCGGCCTTTGCGTATCTTGCTTCATTGACGGTCTATCAATTCGGCCGTTTGATTGGATTTTGACATGGACTGGCAAACTTACACAGCAGCAGGCATCGTGGCCGTCACGGTATTGGTTTTCCTCGTGCGTCTTGCGCGCAAGGGTGGCGGCGGGCCGGGATGCGGCGGCGGCTGCGGGTGTGGCGACAAACACCAGCACTGAGCGGGCAATCGTGCCGCGCTCAATCCTCCTCGAACTTGCGGGAGATCAGATCCTCGAGCGCGGCGAGCGCCTCATCGGCATCGGCACCTTCGGCGCTGACCGTGATGACCGAGCCATGACCGGCGGCGAGCATCATCAGACCCATGATGCTTTTGCCGTCCACTTCTTCGCCGTCTTTTTCGACAAAGATGTCAGATTGAAAGCGATTTGCCATCTTCACGAACTGCGCTGCGGGGCGGGCATGGATGCCGAGCTTGTTGAGGATGGTGAATTCTTTTTTGGCCATGAATCGGTCGGGAAGTTGCGTGAGTGTAGGGTGCAGATTGCGGGCCATCCAAGGCAAAATTTGCGGCGGCTGGTGCCGTGCTCGGGATCGGCATGCGGATGGCATCTGGCATTCGGCGAAAATTCGCGTTGATTCCGGACCCCAATGGCCATGAAAGTCGGCGCGCCATGCTCGATATCCGCGTCATCCGCGAAAACGCCCCCGCCATCCAGGAACGCCTCAAGCTTCGCGGTGGCGATCATTGGAAGCTCGTCGACGCGGTGCTTGCCTGCGA
>JBKDYW010000071.1:0-4430 GCA_046308575.1 Verrucomicrobiota bacterium | reverse complement strand
AGGCGGGATTGTCGCCAGTGAATGGCGCGATGCGGCAGTCGGCCGCGAATTGATATTTCGCAACGAAGTACGGGGCGATTGACGAAAACGCACGGGTGGCGGAGGAAAGCGCGGGAAGTTTTTTTGCAAGGTCAGGCGCGGTGGCTTGCATGAGATCTGGGTCCCACGAGAGCTGGGCCAGATTCATCAGATTCATGCCCGCGCCATCGCCGAAATCGATCGGGGCCGCGCGGCCGGCGCGGATCGACGCGAGCAAAGAGCTGACCAAATGGATGTGTTGGGGGCGCGCATAGGCGGCCGGGTCGAATTTGAAAAATCGGCGGATCTGCGGACCGGTGAAACGCTCTATCGCGATCGAACCGCTGCGGCGACAGACTTCATCGGATCCGCCAAGCGCGGCGGTGATCTCCGCGCATTCGGCGCTGGTCGATGTGTCCATCCAGATCGGCGAAGTCGCGCGCGTGAGGGCGGGCGCTATTTGCGTGGCAAGATCCTTGGTGAGATCGAGCGCCTTGAGTCGCGACTCAAAGCTGTCGTCGAGATAGACCGAGCCGTGCTGCTGACCCGATCCGGCGATGCATTTCACCTGCGAGAGATCGACGCTTTGAGCGAGTCGGCCGAGCAGCAAGTCGAGCGCCGAGAGCCAGAGCAGTGGGTTGGCATGAACCTCGCCATCGCGGCCGTCGGGCAGGAATCCCTTGGGGCTGCCGAACTCAGGGAGATCGTTGCCGAAGTTGACCGAGCATTCGTGGAGAATGCGTCCGCGCTCGAGGTCGATCAGGATGGCGCTCAGTGATTGCGTGGAAGAGTCGAGTCCAAGGAACATGGAGGAAGAGATTCGCCGGGCTGGTGATTTTTCCAAGTCGAATCGGGCGTGGGTGGGTAGATTGGGGAGGGGGCCATGAATGCATGAAAGAGTCGGCGCTGCGGTGCTGTATCGCCCTACCGGTGGAATATGCAAGACTTCAAGAAGCGAGAGGCAAGAGAAGATACGGGCGGGACGCCGGCGGTCCCTTTTAAAACAAAAAAAGAGCGGCCGCTTTCGCGACCGCTCTTGAGTTGATTGAAGTTTAAACTTCGAACGAATTAGAAGCTGGTGCTGAGCATGCAGCCGCCAACGAGTTCGTTGCCGAAGCCACGAGTGTAGTTGTCATTGTCGTCGGTGAGTTGGACGGCAACAGCGACGAATGGCGACAGCTTGGCGCTTTCAGCAAAACCCCAGTCGAGGGAGGCCTTGGTGGTCCAAGAGGTGTCTTGGTCGTCTTCCCACATATAACCGATGTTGGTACCAAGGTTGAGGGTGAGGCATTGATTCAATTCGAAACCACGGCTGAGGCCGAGTTCGGAGTAACCATCGTTGTCGGTTTCAATATCCCAGAAGTAAACGACATATGCGTTGGCGAAGCCAAGGTCACGCGAGAGCCTACAATAGACTTCTTGTGCGTCTTGGAGGTCATACGGTTCAAACATGTAGTAAATGTAACCAAGGGCCGCTGTAACAAAACCGAGGTCCTTGGAGGCTTCGCCGTAGAGATCAAGTTCATCGACATCATTTTCTGCATGCTGAATTCCTGCATTGTCATAAGAACCGTACCAAGCGCCAGCGCTTAGCCCGATGCCATACCACTCCGTGCTTGCACTCACGGTAGCTTCGATGAGGTCTTCGCCAAGATTAGCGCCGCGGAAGAGGTATTCTGAGCTGTAACCTGTACCGAGTGTGTATTCCACTTCTGCCATAACATTGTCGTTCACAATCGTGAAGGCTGCTAACGTGGCTCCGATCGTTTTGAAGTAATTTTTCATATATTTTGGTGGTTATGTTGGTAGACGCTTGCTTTCTTGTCGCAAGGGTTTGGGATTATAGGGATTATAGCAATAACTAAATACTGTTAAAGTCTAAGGCACTCAAATCATCGGTCAAGGTTTGTTTTCCGCATCGCGTGAGAAAATCTTGCCGCTTTCTGAAGGAAATCAACGATCGTCACTATAACTTAGTTAGCATTATCATCCCCCAAAAAATTCGCAGCTTGAGTGAACTAACTTTATTTTTCCGCTAAGAATTCTGGCTCCAGTTTTTGATTCTCCTCCACATAAAAAAGCCCCCATCCAGAAACTGGATGGGGGCAGGTTGGATTGATTGTGAATCGATTGATATTAGAAGGTGAAGAGCAGCGAAGCCGCGCCCACCACCGAGTCGAAGTCGATAGAAGCGCCACCAACATTTACGTCTCCGTCAACAAAGCTCACCTCGTTGATCAGCGCGAGGTTGTCGCTGAAAGCGTATTTGTGAGCAAGTGTATACTTGATGGCATCTGCGTCGATGTCTGCACCGACGATATCATCTTTGTGATCGGAGTAGCTAATACGGGCAGTGACGGACGAGCAGGTGCTGTAAGCGTAGTTAGCTACAAGCATGCCTTGCACCACTTTTTCTTCGAGATCTCCTATGCGTGCGCCACCAAGAGCAGCGAGCTGCCCCAGTGCAAAAAACCCAGTCTCACTCTTGCCGTAGTTCAGCTCGGCGCCGAATGTCCATGGGCCAGCCTCGTAAGCAAGGTAGGTGTTGAGCATGTAGTTCTTGTCGGCATCGACAACATCTGCGTCTTCATATGCACCACCCAAGAACCAGCGGAGACCTTCCGCAAGCTGGAGTGCACCTGCGACTTCAATGCCATACGAACCTGTGTTTGTAAAATCTGTAATGCCATCACCATTAATGTCAACTTCTTCAATGTCCCCGCCAAAGCGATCATTTTCATAGTTGAAAACGCTGTCTTGTACGGACACGCCGAAGAAATTGCCGTTCGACTCATAGGTGAACTTCAGACCTTGGTTGTAGCCCGGGCTGATTCCAACCCATGCATCACTTTGGGCAGGCGCACCAAATTGTGTGAGTTGAAGGTCATAGGCATACGAGTGCTGATGAAGACCTGGGCGCTCGAAGTCTTCATAACCGAGCATGCTGGCATAGCGACCAGCTGTAAGGGTGGCCTCGTCCCAAAGCTTGTAGGTCATGAAAGCCTGCTCGACGAAGTCGCCATTCCATTGGTCTTCGTGTTGAAGGTCAATGCGCCCGCCAACGCGGTCGAAATTGAAGAGCCAGTCAATTTCCACTTCGGGAACACCGAAGAAGTTGTCAGACTCGTCTGCATTTCCGATGGTGCTGTCTGCCACCACATAATCTGCGGCGACAAAACCCTCGAAGGACAGGTATTCATTGATTTTGATTTCTCCGTGGGAGAAACCCGAAGCCGCGACAAGCGCGGATGCGATACTGATTTGTTTTTTCATGATATTAGTGGTTGTTGGTTGCTAGTTGGTGTCAGTTTCTAGTTTATATGTCACTATCTCTCTTTTCTAAGCAGTTCAACGCTTCTTGCGATGGCCTTGGACTGATTGGAAATCTGGTGTTAGGAAATCGACGACGACTCCGTTTTTGAACGAAACCTTGCCTTTGATCGTCGATGAGGAGTCAAGAAGGCTGGCTTCGTAGAAATATACAAGATCAATTTTTGGTTTGAGGGATTTGACGGATCTTGGAGGTTTTCCCAGAAGCTCAATCACTTCTTGAGTGGACATGCCGTTACGGAGACTTTCCCACTGCTTCTGTTCCGTCCAGCGCAAATCTCGCCAAGCGCTTTTGGTTAGAATGTCCATCGCGGCAGGGTTGATCGAGGATCCTCTACTATTGGCGGAAGCTGAAGGGGAGGGTCTCTTCTCAAGTGCAGCCAGGCGAGCCTCCATGGTAGCAAGGCGTTTTTTGAGCGCATCCGTGCTCTCTTCAGACTGGCCCAACAGACTTCCTGCGAAGAAAGCGCAGATCGCTGGCAAATATATGTTTGAAGATCTAAATCGGGGCATTTGGGTCAATGAATAGGGTGCGGACAACCGAAGTTGCAGTGGTAATAAGGTATGGGCATTGGCGGATCAACAACAAATACTCAGTATATATACAAACAGATTTGGCGTTGATCGGGCTTTTTGTTCCATTTTCAGGAGTAAAATGTCTTGAAAGCGTTCAAAGATTTACCGGAGTTAGCAACCCGCGTGCCAGAAATGGTGCTGGTTGCGTTCCGTTGAGGTGAATGTTTCGCATTTCTTAACGAACTGTCCAGCATTTTTTTCAGGTCTGCGTGCGCGTTCCGTGCCGGGCAAATAAAGCGGGTCCCGCAAACCCGGCAAGCAAAGAGTGCAAGTTTACGCGATTTTTGCCTTATTTGCAGGGAAAATTCGGTGGTTTTTCGGCCGATTTCCATCTTGGCATGGGATGTGCTGAGTGCTTTGTGCCTGCCTTCAATCAAGTGATTTTGGGTCCCGGCAACCAAACATCTGATCAACCCTACGCAATATGAGCAGTCATTACCTAAATAAAGTGCGGGCCATGCTGGCTGCGGCAATTGGATTTGCCGTGATCCCCCTCGCGGGTTCCG
>JBKDYW010000070.1:0-8964 GCA_046308575.1 Verrucomicrobiota bacterium | reverse complement strand
TTGGCCTTGTTGGGCGGCGCCACCCACCCCCACAACACCTCCAGCTGGGGCGCTAGCGGGCGGTTCCGCCACGAAGCTGGCCAAACCAAACCAAAAGTGTAACCCTAAACGCAACAAGTGTTACCTATGTTCTGACCCAATAGTGTTACCTATGTATTGAACTACGCCTCTTCCACTTCGATGTTCGATGTTGAGCGTTCGATGTTCGATGTTCACCATCCTCTCTCTTCCTCACTTCCCCATCGACTGCCACAACTTCCCGCGCACGGCACCTGCCGCGTTTTGCAGAAGATGACCCTTGAACGCGTTGGCGATTGGCGAGAGCTGCTTGGCCTTCGGGTGAACGATGTGCCAATTTGAAACGATCGGAAAACCCTCCACTTGCAACACCGACACTCCGTGCTCCTTGGCATGACCATGCAATGCGTGATTGGAAATGACGCCAAATCCAAGCCCACCCGCAACCGCCTCCTTGATGGCCTCGTTGCTGCCCAACTCAAGCCTCACATCCGGATGAAATTTTTTCTTTCGGAAATGTTTGTCCACCGCCATCCGCGTGCCCGACCCCTGCTCGCGCAAAATGAAGCGCTGCTCCGCGATGTCCTCGATGCGGATCTTTGAACGCTTGGTGATGGGATCACCGCTGGCCGCCACAACGACCAAGGGGTTCTTCATGAAGACCTCGTCTTTCAGATCGATGTCGGTTGGTGGCATCGACATGATGTAAAGATCATCCAAATTTTCCCGCAACCGCCTCACCACCCCGTCGCGGTTCAAAACCTCGAGCGAGACATCGATCTTCGGATGTTTCCTGCAAAAGGTGCCCACGAGTCGCGGCACGAAATACTTGGCCGTGCTCACCACCGCCACCCGCAACCTGCCGCGCGTGAGGCCCTTCATCGCATCCATCCTTTGCTCAAACAAATCCCACTCCTGCGTCATCTGCCGCACCGTGCGCGCCAGCTCCTTGCCCGCCTCGGTGAGATGCACCTTGCGTGAAATGACATCATAAAGCGGAAGCCCCACCGCATCCGCCACATCGCGCAACTGCATCGACGCGGTCGGCTGCGTCACATGCATCGCCCTAGCTGCCGCGCTTACACTGCCGGTATCGGCCAAAGCCAGAAAAAGCCTCATTTGTCGGAAGGTGATGTTCATAGACTTTTATCGATATGTTATGATTGAATAATCGATTATGCGAGATGCATGACTCTTTGTAGGATCGGCCCCGAAACAAAATCAACATGCAAATCCTGCTCGACCCCGCCATCCTGTTCTTTGTCTTCGGTGTTCTCGCCGGCGCACTGAAATCGAACCTGGAAATCCCACCCGCGATATCCAAATTCCTCTCGCTCTACCTGCTTATGGCCCTCGGCCTCAAGGGTGGCTTCGCACTGGCCCAATCGGGTTTCAGCATGGCGATCGCCATCAGCCTCGCGGCTGCCATCGCCATGGCCTTCATCGTCCCCACACTGGGCTACGCCTTCCTCAAAAACCGCATCTCGAAATACGACGCAGCCGCCGTCGCCGCCGCCTACGGCTCGGTCAGCGCGGTGACCTTTGTGACAGCCATGCAGTTTCTCGAAAGCAGCGGGCTACAATTCGGCGGCCACATGGCGGTCGCCATGGTGATCATGGAATCCCCCGCCATCATCATGGCAGTTCTTCTCGCCAACTCGATCCGGCACAGCGCCAACCAACAGACGGCATCTGGCCAGAACAGCAATGCCATGCCGCTCGGCAAGATACTTCACGAATCCTTCACCGATGGTGCCCACCTTCTGCTGCTCGGCTCCATGGCTGTCGGATTCATCAGCGGCGATAACGGCAAAGCGATGATGCAACCCTTCTCCGGCGACCTCTTCAAAGGCATGCTCGCCTTCTTCCTCCTCGACATGGGCATGATGGTTGCCCGCAACTTCAACCAAGCCAAAAGCGCCTCCTTCTTCCTGCTCGCCTACGCGACACTCGGCCCCGTGGTCCACGCGGCCATCGCCCTCGGCCTCGGTATGCTGCTGAACCTCCCGATCGCCGATGGCGCACTGCTGATGATCCTCTCCGCGAGCGCATCCTACATCGTCGTGCCCGCCGTGCTGAGGTACGCGATCCCCGAAGCCAACCCCTCCATCTACTTCGGCCTCGCACTCGGGATAACCTTCCCGATCAACATCCTCGTGGGCATCCCGACCTACACCTACCTGGCCAAGAAATTCCTCGGCTAAACTATTACTACCGAGACCATGAGCCAGAGCATCTATCGGGGCCGTCAGGTGGCCTTTCTCACCCAGCATGGAAAAGAAAACCTGGTGACCCCGATCATGACACCCGCAATGGGGTGCGACATCGCAAGGGTCGATGGCTACGACACCGATTTGCTGGGTACATTCAGCCGCGACATTCCGCGCAGCGGCAGCCAACTCGATACCGCACGCCGCAAGGCAAGAATCGGAATGTCACTGGCCGGATCTAACCTCGGCATCGCCAGCGAGGGGTCTTTCATGGCCGACCCCTTCGCTGGCTGGATGCCATGGAATGTGGAAATCCTGATCTGGCTCGACGACGAGCTCGGCATCGAGGTCACGGGCATGGCACAAGGCCCTGCAAAATCCGCCCATCGCAGCATCTCAACGATCGACGAACTCCGAACCTTCGCCGCCGATGCAGGATTTCCCGATCATCATTTGATGCTGCGCCCCGACGACGAACACTCGCCCGAGATCATCAAGGGCCTCGCCGACTGGCCCACGCTGGAACGCTCATTTTTAGAAGTGCTGGAAAAATCCACCACCGCGCGAGTCTTCGCCGAAAACGATTTGCGCGCAATCTGCAATCCCACGCGGCAAGCGATGATCCGCAAAGCCGCGCAGGACCTCTTGAACAAATTGTTATCCCCCTGCCCACGCTGCAGTTCTCCCGGATACTCGATCGCGAAGTGCAAAGCAGGTCTGCCTTGCGGTGCCTGCCAAACACCCACCCGCTTGCCGATCGCCGACATCTGGAGCTGCCCGAAATGCACCCACACGGATGAAATCAAGCGCAGCACCCCCGCCCACGCTGATCCTGCGAATTGCGACTATTGCAATCCTTGAGGGAGATTGGACATGAGGGAATCGTGATTGGGTGGGCCCTCTTGCTTCTTGCCCTTATCCCCCGCCTCTTCTAGTCTAGGCCATCCGGGCAAGTACCGGGCTCCCCGATGACCGGACTCGCGCTCAAAATGCTTTTTGGCGATACCGCCAAATACCTGATGCTAGTAGCCGGGCTGTTTCTGGCGACCTTTCTCATCGTCCAGCAAGCTTCGGTGTTTAGCGGCCTCATGCTGTGGACGACATCGACGCTCAAAAATGTGAATGCCCCGATCTATGTGGTCGAAGAACGCGTCGAGCAAGTGAACGAGGTCAACCCCCTGCGCGACACCGATGTCGCAAGGGTGCGATCGGTCTCCGCCGTGCGATGGGCGATGCCGCTTTACTCTGGCATCCAACGCGTGAGGATCGACGACGGCAGCCTCAAGACCGTGCAGTTGCTCGGCATCGACTCCGCCTCGCTCGTGGGTGCACCCGCTAAAATGCTCGAGGGCAATCTCGAGGACCTGCGCCTTCCCAACACGGTGGTGATCGACGAACTCGCGGCCACCCGTCTTGCCAAGGACCCGAAGCACCCAATCAAAATTGGCGACCGTTTCGAAATCAATGACATCGAGGCCCGCGTCGTCGGCATTTGCCTGGCATCTCGTTCGTTCACCGGCGGACCCTACATCTGGACAACCTACGAACGCGCGCTCCAGTACACGCCGGCATCACGCAAGATGCTCTCCGCCGTACTGGCCGCACCGGTCGAGGGCATGACGCCCGATGCCGCCGCCAAGGAAATTATGCGCACGACCGGACTGCGCGCATATGTGAACCGCGGCTTTGGCCGCAACCCCGATGATTTTAATACCTCGACGGTCTGGTGGTATGTGCGCAACACCGGCATTCCGATTTCCTTCGGCACCACCGTGATCATCGGCTTCATCGTCGGCACGGCGATTTCCTGCCAGACATTCTATGCCTTCGTGCTCGACAACCTCAAGCACCTCGGCGCGCTCAAAGCCATGGGCATGAGCAACCTGCGATTGAGCTTCATGCTGCTCTTGCAATCCGCCACCGTCGGATCGATCGGCTTCGGCATCGGTCTACTCTTCACTTCGTTTTTCGCCCGCTGGGCCATCACCAACCAGCAACCACCCTTCTACCTTTCGTGGCAAGTGCCAGTAGTCGCCTTTTTCGTCATCCAAGGAATCTGCATGGTCTCTGCACTTCTCGGGATCATCCGCCTGAGCCTTTACGAACCTGCGATGGTATTCCGCGCATGAGTGAAACACCTTCCAACATCGTGGTCGATGTGCGCGCCGTGGAGAAACACTTCGGCGAGGGCAACAATCGCATTCATGTGCTCAAAAAGGTGAACCTCCAAGCCTACGCGGGAGAAATCATGATGCTCGTCGGCCCCTCGGGTTGCGGCAAAACAACCCTGCTCAGCGCGATCGCCGGAACCCTCCGCGTGGAAGCCGGCGAGGTAAATGTCTTCGGCAAACCACTCCACAGCATGCCCTCCGGTGCGCTCACGCGCTTTCGCGCCAGCAACATCGGATTCATTTTTCAACAGTTCAATCTCATCCCTACCCTCAACATCGCGGAGAATGTGAGCGTGCCACTAATGATCCAAGGCTCATCGAGCCGCAAAGCCCTCGACAAAGCACGCGCCGCTCTGGAATCAGTCGGCCTCGGCACGCGTTGGCGCGAACACCCAAACAAACTCTCCGGCGGTCAACAGCAACGCGTCGCCATCGCACGCGCGCTCGTCCACGAACCGCCACTCGTCATCTGCGATGAACCCACCGCCGCCCTCGATGCCCAGAACGGCGAAATCGTGCTCGAACTTTTCCGCAATGTCGCCCGCACCCCCAACCGCGCCGTGATTATCGTCACCCACGACAACCGCATCTTTTCCTACGCCGACCGCATCGCTCGCATGGACGATGGCGAAATCGTCGATGTCAGCGCGCAAAAATCCACGCCCCACTTCCTGCACGAGCACGCCCACTAACCCTTCGCATCATGAGAATCCTTTCAAACATCTTCCGCATCGGATCGATCGCCGCCGCCATCTGGGGCGTCATCGCGATCCTGATGGTCGCCCGACTGCAGGCGCAAAAACAAATGCCGGCCACCGCCACCGCGCCCCACATGCAACCACCGGCCAAACCCTTCACCCACTCGGTATCTGCCACCGGCATCCTTGAGGCACTCAGCGAAAATGTTTCCATCGGCGCACCCGAAGCAGGCATCGTCGCCAAGGTCGATGTGGAGGTGAATGATGAAGTGAAAACCGGCCAAACGCTCTTCAGCCTCGACGACCGCAACCTGCAAGCGGAAGCACTCGCGACGAAGTCCCGCATCAGCATCGCAACTGCCAATGTCGCGGTCGCAGAATCCCAACTCGCCAAAACCCGCTCCCAACTCACACGCCTCGAAGCGGTCACCGACCCACGCGCGATCAGCCTCGAAGACCTTCAAAACGGCCGCATCGATGTCGATGTCGCCAGCGCGAAATTGCAATCCGCCTGCGCAGAACTCAACGCCGCCGAGAGCGACCTCGCACGCATCCAGTTGCTCATCGATCGCCTCACCGTGAAGTCGCCGCGCGACGGCACGATCCTGCAGGTCAACATCCGCGCCGGTGAGTACGCCGCCACTAGCCCGAAGAACCCGCTCATGATCATCGGCGACACCGAGCGCCTTCAAGTCCGCGCCGATGTCGACGAACAAAATGCCAGCCGCATCGCCGTCGGACAAACCGCACGCGCCAGCCTCAAGGGCGAACCGAATGTGACATTTCCGCTCGAATTCGTGCGCGTCGAGCCCTATGTCATTCCCAAGATGTCACTCACCGGAGCCTCCACCGAACGCGTCGATACCCGCGTGCTGCAGGTGATTTTCTCGATGAAAAAACCTGCATCACCACCGATCTATGTCGGCCAGCAAGTGGATGTCTTCATCGAAGCACCGGAAATTTCACAGCCATGAAAAAAACCCTCACCGCTCTCCTTCTTCCAGTCCTTTTGTCCGGCTCGTGCACCGTCGGCCCGGATTTCAAAGTACCGCTCTTCAATGCCGGTGATAAATGGAAACAAAACCAAAGCACCACACCGACTGCCCTGCCCGACACCTGGTGGCGCCTCTACAAGGATGCGGAACTCAACCGTCTCGTCGACCTCGCCTTCAAAAACAACAACGACCTCGCTGCCGCCAAGGCACGCGTGGATACCGCTCGCGCATTGGCTGGCGTTGACCGCGCAAAACTTTTCCCGGAGCTCAACCTCAACGCAGCAGCCAATCGCGCTCGCGCATCGGAAGACGCGGTCAGCGACCAAATGCCTCCAGGCATCGCGATCGATCCCTACGCGTCGCGTTATCGCAGCACCTTCGATCTGTCGTTTGACCCCGACCTCTGGGGCCGCAACAAACGCCAACTCGAATCATCAACCGCCCAAGCCGACGCACAACAAGCCTTGCTCGACTCGCAACGCCTCGGCCTCGCCAGCGAAGTCGCCCGACAGTATTTTCTCCTGCGCTCGCTCGATGAGCAGGAGGCAATCCTCAACGAAACCATCAAGAGCCGCAGCGACGCGCTTTCAATCCAACAAAGCAGAGCCGATGCCGGGCTTGCCGATGGACTCACATCGAGCCGCGCACGCACCGAAGTCGAGCTGGCCCGCAACGACCTCACCGATGTCCAACGCCAACGCGGCTCGACCGAAAACGCACTCGCTGTCCTTTGCGGCCACAGCCCCTCGTCGTTTTCCATCGCACGCGACAGCAAACTGCCACCGATCCCGTCGATCCATGCGGGAAGTCCCGCCGAGGTGCTCAACCGCCGACCCGATGTCCGCGCCGCCGAACAATCACTGCGCAGCGCCAATGCCGCGATCGGCGTCGCCCAGGCAAACTTTTATCCCAACTTCACCATCAACGCATCGGCCGGTTTCGAGTCACTCGACGCCAAGCGTTTCCTCGATTGGCAAAACCGCGTGCTCTCGATCGGCGCCGGCGTCGCCGCACCGGTGTTCAATGCCGGATCCAACCGCGCCAACTTCGATGCGGCAGTCAGCACCCGCGACGAGGCCCTCGCCAACTACCGCAACTCGCTCATCGTCGCACTTCGCGAAGTCGAGGACTCGCTGCTCGATCTGAAAACACTCGCTAACTCGCGCCAAGCACTCGAACAAGCACTCGCCAGCGCCGAAACCACCAAAAAACTCGCGCAAGAACGCTTCGACAAAGGCCTCACCAATTACCTCGAAGTGGTCGATGCCGACCGCACCGTCCTGCAATCAAGACTTCTCCTCAGCCAGACCGATGCACGCCAGCGCATCACTTTCGCCGTGCTCGCTAAGTCCCTCGGCGGTGGATGGTCCGGCAAATGATCGGTCACGAGCATGAAGCATCTGCGCAAGGAACTCCTCCTCTCGCTGCCCAGCCTTGCCTGGCTATCGCTGTTTGTCCTCGTTCCCGCGGCGCTCATTCTCATCATCGCTTTTCGCGCCACCGCTCCATCCGGCGGCATCGCCGATGAATGGACACTCGGGCAATTCCGCATCCTTGCCGAGCCCCACATCCAAGTCCTGCTCTGGCGCACGCTGTGGATCAGCGCCGTCACTTCGGCGATCTGCCTCGCACTCGCGATTCCGGTCGCGTGGTTCATCGCCCGCGCCCGCGAATCCCTGCGCCCCACCCTGCTCTTGCTCGTGATCGTGCCGTTCTGGACGAATTTCCTGATCCGAGTTTTCGCATGGAACCAAATACTCCACTCGGAAGGTGCCCTCGCCCGATTTCTCCGCGCCATCCACCTGCTCGAACCCAACCAACCGCTGCTATTCAACTCCGGCGCGGTGATCCTTGTGAGCGTTTACACTTACCTGCCCTTCGCCATCCTGCCACTCTACGCCGCCGCAGAGAAATTCGATTTCCGCCTGCTCGAAGCCGCGCGCGACCTCGGCGCCGGCGCACTGCGCTCGGTGTTCTCGATTTTCATCCCCGGAATCGCCACCGGCATCCGCACGGCACTCGTCATCGTCTTCATCCCCATGCTCGGCTCCTATGTCGTGCCCGATCTCGTCGGCGGATCAAACGGACAAATGATCGGCAATAAAATCGCCCAAAGAAATTTCTCCGATCGCAACCTGCCCTCAGCCTCAGCTCTCGCCGCGATCCTCTCGGTCGCCGTGCTGGCACCGATGCTCATCCGCCGCCGCAACGCCAACCACTCAGCCTGATCGGAAATTTTTTCGCACCCGATGAAACCCAGCCGCTTGCCACAGATCACCACCATCCTCGTCATGGTGTTTTTCTACCTGCCCATCGGCGTGCTGATTCTCAACTCGTTCAATGCCTCGCGTTTCGGCACGACATGGCAGGGATTTAGCCTCAAATGGTATGAACGCCTGCTCGAACGCAGCGACCTATGGGCAGCGCTCGGCAACTCGCTGCGCATCGCCTGCATCGCGAGCATCGCCTCAATGATCCTCGGCACGCTCGCCGCATTCGCCCTGCACAGATATCAATCGAAAATCCAAGTCCTGCACCGCACACTGGTCACCATCCCGCTGGTGCTGCCCGAGATCCTCATGGGCATGGGCCTGCTACTGCTATTCGTATCGATCAATCAATCACTCGGCATGCTGACGGTTACCATCGCACATGTCACATTTTGCATCAGCTATGTTGCCCTCGTCGTGCAATCGCGGCTCCAGGACTTCGATTTCCAACTCATCGAAGCTGCCCGCGATCTCGGCGCATCACGACTCACCGCGCTGCTACGCGTGACACTTCCGCTCCTCGCACCCGGCATCCTCGCTGGCGGGCTTCTCGCCTTCACACTCTCGATCGATGACTTCGTGATCACCTTTTTCGTGAAAGG
>JBKDYW010000069.1:0-2239 GCA_046308575.1 Verrucomicrobiota bacterium | reverse complement strand
TGCCAACCATTTTCCTGAAGCGAAAATTTTGCGGATGCGCCGTTGGAATTGACCGTGATGTAACGCACGCCGGATGCATCGAATGCAGGATAAAGAGCCTCACCCACTGCGACTGGAGGCGCGCCGAAGAGTGCATCAAAGCTGCCTTCGCGCCATTGCCACGAAGACAACCAGCCCACGATTGCAGCGGTTGCAACGAGCAACAAGGTGGGGATGAATCGACGCATGATGGATCAGGCTCTGCGTGCCGACCAGACATAGGTGCCGATCAGCAGAAAAGCGGCGGGGATGAAAAAGAGGTTGATGCGATTGATGAAGGAGACCTGTGCTTCAAGCAACGGAAGCTTGTAGGTGCCGAGCGCGCGCGGACCGATGCCTGCAAGGGACTCGCGGCCAACCATCCAGTTTACGGACGACGCGAGGAAATCGAGGTTTTCGGCACGGTGATTTTCTGGCGAAAGAAAGTCGGTGTTGGAAATCACGATCATGCGCGAGCTGTCAGCCGCGAAGCGGTCGTCGGATTCGGCGCCGCGAATCACGCAGGCCGCAAGGTTGAGCGGCGGAGCGTTGTCCTCGCGTTCGTCAAATTTTTCGTTGCCGCCACCAAAGCGGGTCTCGCCCCAGAAACCTGGCGCAGCCTCGATCAGGCCCATGGGCAAAATGCGTTTGTTGAGAAGGTCCGCTGCACCCTCACGAACTTCAAGCGATGAGCTCGCACCGCCAAACTCGGTGGTCTGGCCCGCAAGATCGGCGGTGAATGTCACGCCCTTGGTAAAGGTGCCGCGCGCGTTGGTGACGAGATTTGATTTGTGGCGGGTGATGATGCGATCCTTGCGCGGTGTCACGCCTTTGCCGCGTAGGAAGGCGCGGATGTTCGGTGGTGTTTCGCCATCTTTGATCAGCGTGAGAATGGCGGCGCGCGGACGGTTCCAATAATTTTCCAGCACTGCGATTTCCTGTGTGCTGAGATCGTATTTCGGAGCGGCAAGGATCACGCCTTCGCAATGATCGGGGATTTTTTCCAGTCCGCTCATTTGCAGTTCTTCGACCTCGATGTTTTGGAAGCGCAGCGTGTCGATCAGAAACCTGCGTGGTGATGCGGCGTTGTCCTCGCCGATCTGGCTCTTGTCGACAATCAAGGCCATGCGGCGAGGCCTGCCTTCGATTGCTTCAACCAATCGAGCGGTCAGCACATCCTCGCCCCTGAATGCGGAAATTTTTCGTTTGCCTTCGCTGGTGGTGAACACGCCCATGTCATCGGCAACGGCCACCTTCACATTCGGATGAAACGAGCGGGTCTTGTCGGCATTCTCCACCACCGCCGGTTTGTTGTCGGTGCGGGCGTCGATGAGGATCAGGTCGCGCACGAGCGTGATGCCATAAGCGGCGACCATTTCGTTCACTCGGTCGGGGCTGCGGATCGGGTCGACGACCTCGAGTTTCACGCGACCATTTGAGAGCTTTGCATACTCTTCGGCGAGGGCGCGGACGCGTTCGTAAAATGGCGAGCTGCGCCGGTAGGCCATGATCCATTTCACCGTCTGAGGGTGCTTTTGCACGGCATCGCTGGCGAGGTAGCGGCGCGTTGCGGGGGACAGCGAATAATCTGCGTCGCGGCTCAGGTCGACGCGTTGATAATGATGAAAGGCAAGGTAGTTCGCGCAAAGGACCACGAACGCGAGCAGCAGCGTTTGGAATGCGGAGAGCGAGCCGATGCGCCAGCGGTTGAGCGCGCGGGCGGGCTTGCGGGTGGCTTCGGATTCGTCGGACATTGGCAATCGTTCAGCTTTTCCAACGGCGGTGGTCGACCACTTGGAAGGTGATGAAGAGCACGAAAACGGCGATGCTCAGGAAATAAACGGCCGGTCGCGTATCAAGCAGGCCGCTGGCGAAATAGTGGAGGTGGCGCTGTGAGGAAATGTAATTGAAGAGCGCGGCGCCGGCGAACGACTCACCCCAGATCGCGGTGATGAATCCGAGAAAGTACTGGATCACCAATAGCCCGATCGTGATGAGTCCGGCAATGATTTGGCTCGAGGTAAGCGCGGAAGCAAGGCAGCCGACGGCCGTGAAAGCCGCACCCATGAGCATCAGAATCGCAAATGTGCCGACCATCGCGCCGGGGCTCCATGCGGGCGGCAGGTCGGTGAGCCAAACGAAGAGTTTGAATTGGATCAGCGCCGGAATCCAAAGGGTTGTGTAAAAAACCATCGCGGCCGCATATTTCGAAAGCACGACC
>JBKDYW010000068.1:0-11620 GCA_046308575.1 Verrucomicrobiota bacterium | reverse complement strand
ACCTTTTGCGGCGAGGTGCCGTATGCCACGCCGACCTTGATGCTGCGCCGCACGCGCGCGCTGGTGAGCGTCCAGTTGGTCACGCGGTTTTCCAGAAACAAGGAATTGGGGATCACCGTTTCGACCTCGTCGGCACTGCGGATCACTGATGAGCGCGTGTTAATCTCCGTCACGCTGCCAACGATGCCATCGACATCGAGGATGTCGCCGACGCGTACCTTGCGTTCGGCCAGCACGATGATGCCGCTGATGAAATTTTTGATCAGCGTTTGCGTGCCGAAACCAAAACCGATCGCGAGTGCGCCACCGAAGAAGGCAAAAACCGTCAGCGGGATTTTGAGAATCGAAAGTGTGGAAATTGCCAGCGTCACGCCGACAAAGATCATTGCCCAGTTGCGCAGCGTGCGTGCCTGGGCCTCGGCGATGTGACCTCGCGCGACGACGCTTTTTTGGATTCGCTTGGCAATGAGTGACGCGACCCCGTATCCGATCAGGAAAAACATCAGCGCGCGCAGCAGCATGCCAAGCGTCACCGGGATGCGGCCTTTGATCGTTTGTCCGTCGACCTCGATTTTTTCCTCAAAGCTCATCACCTCGAGCGACCAGATGCGTGAGATGATCGCCGGAGCATCGCTAGCGAGGCGACCGAGGCGCGTGATCAGTGTGTCTTCTTTCAGCTTGGGCGTGTGATCGGCGATCCAGCGGCGGATCAGTTTTCTTTGCGCCGTGGCCGCTTGGTCGGTGCGTTGCAGCATGGTGAGCTGCTCGCTGTGGCTCGCGCGTTGTTCGTTGAGAAGGTCGAAGCGTGGGTCATCGGACGAGATCGATGCCGCGCGTGCTTCGAGCTTGCTGAGATCGGCCGTGCGGGTGGCGATTTCGCTATCGAGCACATTGCCCCAGGCCTTGAGTTCATCGCTGGTGGCGGCGAGCGCCGCGCGAAGTTTTTCGCGTTCGCTTTCATTCTTGGCCTTCAGGATCGCGAGACGATTCTGGTAGGCTTTGAAATTCATGTTCTCGAGCCGCACGAGGCTTTCGAGATTTTCGATCAGCGACTGCAGTCCCTCGACGCGACCAGCCGTGACCTCGAGCCGGTACTTCGCCATCTCGATTCCTTCGGGTGCTTTGTCGGGCTCGGGTGCGGTGCCCGCCAGCAAGGCATCGAGTGTGGCCTGTGCCTGGCGCCGTGCGACGAAAGCCGGCTTGAGCCGTTTTTCCATCGCTTCGATTTCCTTGTGGATCGCTTTTTTTCGCTCTTCGGAAATGCGGCCGATCCTTTCGAGGTCGGCCTCGTCGAATGCCGCGTTACTTTGTGCCAGCAGCACCTTGCGCTCGGTCAGCGCGAGATCGATCTTCGCCGCGGCATTCCATTCCCTGAGGTTTTCGGCCGCGCTTTTGATATTCGCCGCGCGACACGCAAAGAGCCGCGAGCGGATGCGCGCTGCTTCGAGCTTCCACTTGGCGGTGCCATCGGCGGTTGCATCGCCATCGCGCACGGCAAGGATCGCATTGCTCACGGCATCCTCGGCGGATTTCATGTCGGCGACCGCGCCAGCCAGCAGGCCTTCGTAGTTGAGCAAGGATGACTCATGCGACGAAAGCTTTGCGCGGATCGCATCGCGTTCGTTGAGCAACTCGTCGACCATCAGGATCGAGTAAGGAGGCTTGTCGGCAAAGCCGGTCCACGCGGCGTTGGCGTTCTTGGATGCCTCGAGCGCTTTTTTCGCTTCGGCATTCGAATCAAGATTTTTGAGAAGCCTTGGAATCGTGAGAATGATTTGCTCGAGGTCCTGGCGGCGGTCATCGACCTCTGCCTGCGAGATGCCGGGTGGCAAGGCATTCGATGCGCCTTCGGCATCGATTCTCGCAAGGTCCTCGCGCGATTCCTTGAGCCATTGGTCGAAGCGTGCGCGCACTTCCTCGGGCTTCTCCGCTGCTGGTTTCGGTGCGCCGGCCAGCGCTTCCTTCACCTGCGCGACCTGCGCCATCGACGATGTCACGCCGCCGCAAATGATTGCGAATGCCACGATTGCCGATTTGATGCCCGATGTGGTGGATCTCGGTTTCATGATGATGTGATCAAGCTTCGCCGCGTTCATCGCGCTCGAGTTGGATGCGGTCTGCGAGGTTGCGCGCCTTGACGCGGCTGTTGCGTTTGGCCCAGCGCTCGACCGCCATCTGGCGTTTCTCCGCGCGTTTCTTGAGGGCCGCGATTTCATTTTCGAGGTTGAGGAAACTTGCATGACGCGCGGCATCGAGCGTGCCGGCCTCCACTGCCGCGCGGATCGCACATCCGGCGTCGCTGCGGTGGCCGCAGTCGGCAAAGCGGCAATCGGACGCAATCGCGCTCACATCCGAAAAACTTTCGCGCAGCGTGCCTTCATCCGTCCACATCTGGATTTCGCGCATGCCGGGGTTGTCGATGAGCATGCCGCCGCCGGGCAGCGGCACCAACTCGCGCGAGGTGGTGGTATGGCGGCCTTTGCCGGTGGCTTCATTGACCTCACCCGTCCATTGCCACTCGTCGCCGTAGAGTTGATTCACAAGCGTCGATTTGCCGACACCGCTCGAACCTACGATGCACATCGTAGTTCCTTTTTTGAGGTATTGCTTTAGCACCTTGAGCCCCTCGCCCTTGAGCGCGCTGGTGACATGCACATCGGCGGCGGGGCAAAGTTCGGCGATGCGGTCCGCTGCTTCGCGGTTGGTTTTTTTGTCACAAAGGTCGGCCTTGTTCACCAGCACCAGCGGCTTGGCCCCGCTGCGTCCGATCAACGCGAAGTAGCGTTCCATGCGGCGCAGGTTGAAGTCCGCGCCGGCGTCGGTGACGACTGCCACGACATCGACATTCGCACCGATTACCTGCGCCTGCGAGCTGTTGCCCGGCATCTTGCGTGAAAAGCATGTCTGGCGTGGCAGCCGCTCGCGGATCACATGATCGCGATTTTCATGGCCAAGCTCCAGCGCCACCCAGTCGCCCACCGCCGGCAGCTCGGCATCATTCGCCGCCTCGTGCCAAACGCGGCCGCAGAGCACGACATCGATTTCTTCGCCGCCCTCAAGGAACGCGCCGAAATTGATCGGCGATTCACGGATCAAGCGCGCGGGGACCAAGCCCTTGGCGCGGTGCGGCGCGAAGGCTTTTTCGAAAAACGGATTCCATCCAAGCTCTTTGAGAGTCATCCGCCATCAATTTGCATCACAAGCCGCGCGCTGTCGATGCCTCATCACCCGAGGATCCCTGCAACAAGTTGCTCGAGTTTCACGATGTCGGCCGAAAACGCGCGGATCCCCTGCGCGGTCTTCTCGGTGGCCATCGCGTCCTCGTTGTGCATGAAGCGGAAGGCGCTTTCGTCGAGGTGGATCTTTGTGTGCGCGCTGGTCTTGGCGCTGGTTTCGTTGAGCCGCTCGGCGACCGGCTCGGTGCTGGATTGAAGCTCGTTGAGCAGGCCGGGGCTGATCGTCAAAAGGTCGCAGCCCGCCAGCGCGAGGATCTCGCCCTTGTTGCGGAACGACGCGCCCATGACCTCGGTTTTGTAGCCGAATTTTTTGTAGTAATCGTAAATGCTGCGCACCGAAAGCACGCCGGGGTCTTCCTCCGCGGTGAAATCCTTGCCGGTCGCGGCCTTGTGCCAATCGAGGATGCGCCCGACGAAGGGCGAGATCAGCTGCACGCCCGCCTCAGCGCAGGCGACGGCTTGGGCGAATGAAAACAACAGGGTGAGGTTGCAATGAATGCCCTCTTTTTCCAGCACTTCGGCGGCCTTGATGCCCTCCCATGTCGAGGCGATCTTGATGAGGATCCGGTCGCGCGAGTGTCCTTCGGCTTCGTAGGCGGCGATTAGCTGTCGGGCTTTTTCAATCGTGCCTTGGGTGTCGAACGACAAACGGGCGTCGACTTCGGTCGAAACGCGGCCGGGCACGATCTTGAGAATTTCCAAGCCAAACAAAATCAGGATGCGGTCAAGAATGGCCGACATCAAGGCCTCGCCGGTGAGGCCGCTCGAGCGTTTTTCCTCCACTGCTTTTTCGACGAGATGGCGGTACTCGGGCTTGGCCGCCGCCTGCAGAATCAGCGACGGATTGGTCGTCGCGTCCTGCGGCTTGAAGGTCTTCATGGATTCGAAATCTCCCGTGTCGGCGACGACGGTGGTGAATTTTTTCAGTTGCTCGAGTTGGTTGGCGCTCATCGCGGCAGACCCTAATCAGCATGCGCGCGGCTGCAAAGGGGAAATCCGCAGACCCGCCATGATGGGGGTGCCCGTACGCCATTTCGGCTTCACGCCGATCGATTTTCATTTAGAGTCGCACCATGGATACCGGCATTCGCGAGCGACTCGACGAATTCATCCGCCGCAAAGGCCTGCGGCGGACGACTCAGCGCGATGCGGTGATCAGGTCGGCATTTTCCAAGGACGAGCACTTCACCGCCGAGGAACTCTATGAGCGGGTGCGCAAAAAACATCCCGATGTCTCGCGCGCGACGGTCTATCGCACGCTGCTTCTGCTGGTCGAGGCCGACCTCCTGCGCGCCATCGACCTTGGAGAAAACCAGACGACCTACGATCCGAACTTTCACGACAAGCCCTCGCACAACCACTTGCTTTGCATCGACTGCGGACGCGTCGTGGAGTTTGAGGACGCGCACATCGATTTGCTCAACGACTGCGTCACCCGCCGACTAGGTTTCAAGCCGTTGCGCCAAACCCTCAAGATCGAAGGCTCCTGCGAACAACTCCGCCGCACCGGCCGCTGCCCGAATCTCATCGCCGCAAGGCTCAGCGGCAAACGCCTGCGCAAAAAACGCTGAGAAGGTAGGGCGACGCGGCCTCGCGGCGCCGATACTTTCAAATAAGATTTACCGCAAAGCCGCAGAGGTCGCAAAGGGGCGCAGAGAAGGAAGAGGAGGTCATTGGTCAATAGTCATTGGCCATTGGGAAAGAGGATGAAGAAGCAGCTTCTTATCTAGATTCTTCTATCTCGAAGTCTTCTGTCTTCGCCCTCACATCCTCGGCCATTGCGGGTGGGTTGATTGACGGAACCTTGAGGGTGGCACCTGGTGCACGGACTTGAAGACGCGCGAAAAATGAAAGGCATCGCGAAAGCCCATCATGGCCGCGACGGTTTTGACCTTCACATTGCCATCGAGCAGTAGGCGTGAGGCGTGATCCATCCGCAGGCGGGTGAGAAATTGATAAGGGCTTTCATCGTGATAGCGCGAAAACAAACGGCACAGGTACGGGGCGTCGATGCCGCACTTTTCGGCGATCGCTTCCAACGAATCGAGCTCGAGGAAATTCGCTTCGATGAATGCGCGCGCGTTGGTGAATTTCGTAAATGCCGGCGATGCGGTGTTCACCGGATCTGCCGCATCGTCGCGGAACATCATCAGCAACTGGCGCGTGATCAATGAGCACAGCGGCGATGCCAGCTCCGACTTGCGCACGCCGCGATCGATCAATTGGTCGAAGCTGCGGCGGATCGGCTCGCTTTTCAAACATCGCACGACCATGCCCGGCTGGATGCCGCATGCGTCGAGAAAAGCACCCACTCCCCTCCCGGTGAACCCGACGAAGTACTTGCGCAGCGGACTGGTTGCCGAGCTTTCGATGCGCTGGCCGATCCCCGGCCCGTAAAGATAGAAGCTGCCCGGGCTCAGCTCGTAGTCACCGCCATCGAGATGCAGCGTGCCATGGCCGCGATGCACGAACTCAAGGCAATGCCACGGGAAGTTCCGCCGATCGATGCGATAATCGCGCCGGCAACGCTCGAAGCCGCCAAAAACCACTCCGAATTCCTCACGCGGTTCCTCCTCTAGGAAAAACAAACGCGAGGACTCGACCTGCCTCGAAAGATACGAACTCGGCTTGCGACGCGCGCTCACACTCGAAAACTGATGACCTGGCCCTGCCAGAGCAATCCAAAAATATGCATGATTCTAGAAATCATCATGCCGATACCCGGTGGCGGTTTTCGTCGGATTTCATGGAATTTTGCTGACAAATTCGGTCGGCGCATGATGATTGGAGCACTTCGTTTCCAACAAATTATTCACATGAAGAAATCATCTTATCCAAAAATCGGCATCCGTCCCGCCATTGATGGACGCCTTGGCGGCGTTCGCGAATCGCTTGAAGAGCGCACCATGCAACAGGCCCGCGCGGTCGCGGCCTTGTTTGCGGCCGAGCTGCGTTATCCCGACGGCTCGCCGGTCGAGTGCGTGATTGCCGACACCTGCATCGGCGGCGTGCGCGAAGCGGCCGATTGCGCCGACAAGTTCAAGCTCTCGAATGTTGGCGTCTCGCTGACCGTCACGCCCTGCTGGTGCTACGGCTCGGAAACGATGGACATGGATCCGCACACGCCGAAAGCCGTGTGGGGCTTCAACGGCACCGAGCGTCCCGGCGCGGTGTATCTCGCCGCGGTGCTTGCGGGCCACACGCAGAAAGGCATCCCGGCCTTCGGCATTTATGGTCGCGATGTGCAATCGGCCGATGACACCAAGATCCCCGCCGATGTGCGCGAGAAACTGCTCGGCTTCGCCCGTTGCGGATTGGCCGTCGCGTTGATGCGCGGCAAGAGCTACCTTTCGATCGGCGGCACTTCGATGGGCATCGCCGGATCGATCGTCGACCTCCCACTGTGGGAAAAATGGCTCGGCATGCGCGTTGAGGCGATCGACATGACCGAAGTCGCCGGCCGCATGAGCAAGGGCCAATACGATGCCGCCGAATATGAAAAGGCGCTCGCGTGGGTGAAGACGAATTGCCCCGAAGGCAAGGACTACAACTCGGCGGAAAAAACCCGCGACCGCAAGCAGCTCGATGCCGAATGGCAGGACAGCGTGAAGATGGCGCTGATCATGCGCGACTTGATGGTCGGCAATCCGAAGCTCGCGGAAATGGGTCTCGGCGAACAAGCGCAAGGCCACAATGCCATCGCCGCCGGCTTCCAAGGTCAGCGCCAGTGGACCGACCATTTCCCCAACGGCGATTTCCCCGAAGCGATTCTCAACTCGACCTTTGACTGGAACGGCAAACGCGCGCCTTACATCGTCGCCACCGAGAACGACGCGCTCAATGGCGCAGGCATGCTCTTCGGCAACTTGCTCACGCATAGCGCGCAGATTTTCGCCGACCTCCGCACCTACTGGAGCCTCGATGCGATCCAAACTGCCAGCGGCGAAAAACTCAGTCACCCGCTCGTTGCCGATGGCATCCTGCACCTGATCAATTCCGGCCCGGCCGCGCTCGATGGCACCGGCGAACAGACCGATGCGGATGGCAAGCCGACGATGAAACCGTTCTGGGACATCTCCGATGCCGAAGTCGAAAAATGCCTCAAGGCCACCACCTGGCATCCGTCGATCACGGAGTATTTCCCCGGCGGTGGATGGAGCACGCGCTACCGCACCCGCGGTGGCATGCCCGCCACGATGATCCGCCTCAACCTCGCCGGCGGGCTCGGCCCCGCGCTGCAGATTGCCGAAGGTTACACCATCGACCTGCCGGACAAAGTGCACGACGCGCTCGACCAACGCACCAACCCGACTTGGCCGACGACATGGTTTGCGCCGATCCTCACCGGCAGCGGTGCCTTCCGCAGCACCTATGAAGTGATGAACCACTGGGGCGCCAACCACTGCGTGATGACCTGTGGTCATGTCGGCCACCTGTACATTACGCTTGCCTCGATGCTGCGCATTCCGGTTTACATGCACAATGTGAGTGAGGACCGCATCTTCCGCCCCAGCGCATGGAATGCCTTTGGCACCGCCGACCTTGAAGGTGCCGACTTCCGCGCTTGTGCGAACTACGGCCCGCTCTACGGCAAAGCCTGATCGGCAATGCTTTCATAAAAAACCCAAACCCAAAACCCCTACCAACCCATCCTATGCAAAACGGACTCTTCCGCACCGACGACGGCAAAAATCATTTTGTCACTTTCGCACTGATCAGCTCGCTGTTTTTCCTGTGGGCTCTGTGCAATGGGATGATTGATGTGATGGACAAGCACTTCCAAGAGCTGCTCCATCTCAACAAGCGTCAGTCCGCATGGGTGCAGTTCGCGCATTACCTTGGATATTTCCTGATGGCCTTGCCGGCCGGGTGGCTTGCGCGGCAACTGGGCTACAAGGGCGGCATCATTTCGGGGCTCCTGCTGGTGGCGCTCGGTTGCCTTTGGTTCATCCCGGCTACCGGCATCAAGGAGTTTTGGGCCTTCCTTGCGGGCATTTGCGTGATCTCGATGGGGCTGACCTTTTTGGAAACGGTCGCCAACCCCTACACCACCGTGCTCGGCGCACCGCAACACGCCGCCGTGCGCATCAACATCGCTGCCGCCTGCAATGGCGTGGGTTGGATCTTTGGGCCGATCATCGGCGGGCTGTTCTTTTACTCGAAGGATGGCGCCGAAGCGGCACAGGAAACCTTGTGGATCCCCTACGCGTGGATCGCCGGCGCGGTGCTCTTGCTCTCGCTGGTTTTCGCCAAAGCGAAAATGCCCAACATCGAAACTCAGGACAACTATCACCTCGATGATGAAACTGCGAATGTTTCAAAATCGATCTGGTCGCACGGCCATTTCGTTGGCGCGGTGATCGCGCAGTTTCTTTATGTCGCATGCCAGGCCGGCATCTTCGGGTTTTTCATTTTTTACCTCATCGAAGATGTGCAGGCGATTCCGGAAAGCATGAAGTCCAGCTGGTTGCTCGGCGGCGAAAGCGGTTCGGTGATCCGCGACGGCCAACGCTTCATCAGCGAACAAGGTGCCACCAAGTTGCTGGCCTACCTTGGCTTTGTGTTGTTCCTGCTCGGCCGCTTCACTGGCGCGGGACTCGTGCGCAAGGTCGCCGCCCACAAGGCGCTCGCGACTTATGCGATCGTGAACTCGGTGCTGATGGTGCTGATCGTTCTCAAGCTCGGCTGGATCTCGCTCGCGGCGCTGTTTCTCAGCTTCTTTTTCATGTCGATCATGTTTCCGACGATCTTCGCTCTCGGCATTCACGGCCTTGGCAAGAAAGCGAAACTCGCATCGTCGTTCATCGTCATGGCCATCATGGGTGGCGCACTCATGCCCAAACTGATGGGCCACATCGGCGACCTCCACGGCATGTCTGCCGGTTTCATCGTGCCAGCCGTTTGTTTCATCGGCGTTGCGATTTACGGAATGTTGTGGAAACGCCTGAGCGGCTCGGAGACCGCTGCCGTCGCCAATTTCCGTGGCGGGCATTGAGGTCGCGTCGTCTAAAAGACAGAAGACATCGAGACAGAAGAAGCCAGATCAGAAGCTGCTTCTTCATTTTCTTCCACTTCGATGTTCACCCCCCCAATAACCCTTAACAAATAACCTCTAACTCATCCCCTCTTTTCCATGCTTGATTCCGCGCCAATATCGGCGTGATGCTTCATCCGATGCGAGTGATGGCCTTGACGGGAGGAATTGCCTCCGGGAAATCGACCGTGTGCCGGCTGCTGCGCGAGTACTTGCCCTCGCTGGTGATCTTCGATTGCGACGCGGCGGTTCATCGCCTGCTCGAGTCGGTGCCCGAGGTGGCTGCGCTCATTGCCGAGGCTTTTGGCGATGGCGCGCTCGACGAATCCGGCCGCATTGACCGCCATTTCCTGCGTGGGCGGGTCTTTGCCGACGAGGCGGCGCGGGCCAGGCTCGAGGCGATCCTCCATCCGCGGGTACGGCAGGAATGTCTTGATTCCCTCGAAAAAGCCGCTATGGATGGGGCGGAGTGCTTTGTCGCGGATGTGCCCTTGTTCTTTGAAAAGGGCTTCGACTTCGGCCAAAATCAAGTGCTGGTGGTCGCATCCTCCCGCTCCACGCAAATCCAACGCCTCAGGGCTCGCGGTGGTTTCGATGACGCGCTCATGGATGCCATCCTCGCCGCCCAGCTTCCGGTTCAGGAAAAAATGTCCCGCGCGGATGTCGTTTTCTGGAACGAAGGCCCGCCCGCCGTGCTGCGTTCCCAAATCCGCCGTTTCTGCCAATCCATTCTCATGAATCCCTCCCACGATCCCGAAGCCGCCACCGATGCGGCCCCGCAAAGCGCTGTGCTCGACGCGCCGGCTTCGATCGACATCAACCAATTTCGCCACAAGCCGCTGTCCGAACTCCAGTCGATGGCAGAGGCGGTGCCTGCCCGCATCCAAGGCGGCATTCCGAAAAGCCAGCTGATCTATGAGCTGTTGAGTTTCTACGGCCGCGAAGGCGCGGGCCTCGTCTGCGAAGGCGTACTCGAGCAAACGAAGGACAACTTCGCCATGCTGCGCGATCCAAGCCGCAGCTTCCGCCCTGGGCCGGATGACATCCACCTCGGCAACCACCTCGTGCGCGACCACGGCCTGCGGGTCGGCCAAATGGTAAAGGTTCGCGTGCGGCCGCCGCGCGAACGCGACAAGTACCTCTCGGCCTTCGAAGTGATCGAAGTCGAAGGCATCCCGATCGCCGACTATCAAGTGCCGAAAGATTTCGATCGCCTCACACCGTTGTTTCCCGATCAACGCATCCACCTCGAAGGCGAAGGAAATGATTTCCTCGGCGTGCGCGTGATCGATCTGATCGCTCCACTTGGCAAGGGTCAGCGCGGTCTCATCGTCGCACCGCCGCGCGGTGGCAAAACGATTTTGCTCAAGCAAATCGCCCGCGCGATTCGCCACAACCATCCGGAAGCGGAACTCATCATCCTGCTGCTCGACGAACGCCCCGAGGAAGTCACCGACTTCGAGGAAACTGTCGGCGCGCAAGTTTTTGCCTCGACCTTCGATGAATCGCCACGCCGCCACGCGCAGGTCGCCGACCTCGTGCTTGAGCGTGCGAAACGCCGCGTCGAACTCGGCAAGGATGTGATCCTTCTGCTCGATAGCCTCACCCGCCTCGCGCGCGGCCACAACTCGGCGATGCAAGGCGGCCCGATCGGATCGGGCGGCGTAAGCCCGGTGGCATTGCAAAAATCCCGCAAGTTTTTCGGCACCGCACGCAATGTCGAAGAAGGCGGATCCCTCACCATTCTCGCCACCGCACTCGTCGAAACCGAGAGCCGCCTCGATGATGTCGTCTTCGAAGAATTCAAAGGCACCGGCAACATGGAAGTGCGCCTCGATCGCGAACTCGCCGAACGCCGTGTTTTCCCCGCCATTCACATCCCGCAATCCGGCACCCGCAACGACGACCGCCTCTACCATCCCGACGAGTTTCTCAAGGTCGTCGACATCCGCCGCCAACTCGCCCAACAACCGATCGGCGATGCGATCGAAAGCCTGCTCACCAACCTCCGCGCGACCAAAACCAACGCCGAGCTGCTGCTGCGCGGATTGAGGTGAGAGTTTGCTGCGCGACATCAACGCCATTCGCAACACCAGAGCGCCGACATGGTTTATTTGATCAAGACCCTGCTGGTCCTTTTCCTCATCGCATGGCTGGGATTTGGCGCGTGGTTGATTTTCAAATACGCCGCACTCTTTGGCCCGCATCCCGATGACCCTGCAGAGTCCGCCGGCGCCCGCTCCTTCGGCGTCGCCCATGTGATCGCCGTCTGGACCGGCTTCTTCGTGCTGGCTTTTTACTTCCTGTTTTTCAAATAGCAGAGATTCAAGAATTCGGTTTCAAGGCAGGG
>JBKDYW010000067.1:0-5214 GCA_046308575.1 Verrucomicrobiota bacterium | reverse complement strand
CAGGCGGGCTTTTACCGCTTGTTGATGTTTCTTGGCATGATCGGTCTCCTGAAGGTGGTCTTCAATGTCATGGACTATGTGTTGCCGCCCTTTGCGTTGCAGGAGCTTGGGCCGGACGCGCGGATTGGGCGCTTCAATGCCATCAACGGCATCCTCATTTTGATGTTGGCACCGGTGGTGGGTATTTTGACCCGCAAGTATTCCGCTTATTCGATGGTAATCCTTGGAGGATTCATCACCGCGTTTTCATTTGTCTTCATGGCGCTGCCTACAACCGCTTTCCAAGGCATGGCTGATGGCTGGCTGGGCAAGGTCATTGGCAACGGCTACATGGAGCTCAAGGGTGTGGTGCATCCGTATTATGTGATGATCGTGCTGTGGCAGGTTTTGTTCTCGGTGGGCGAAGCGTTTTATTCGCCGCGCGTTTATGAGTATGCCGCATCGATCGCGCCGAAGGGTCAGGAGGCATCCTACGCCTCGCTTTCGTATGTGCCCTTGCTCATCGGCAAGCTCATCACTGGTGCTGCATTCGGCGGCTTGCTCGCCAAATATTGCCCAGAACAAGGTCCGCGCGATCCCGGCATGATGTGGCTCATTATCGGCCTGATGGTGCTCGTTGCGCCGATGGCGTTGCTCATCTTCCGCAAGTACATTCGAGTGAGGGAAGAGGGGAGGGAGGGGTGAAGAGTTAAGAGTTATTGGTTAGAGGTTGTTGGGGAAGAGGAGGGGGGAACATCGAACATCGAACGCCCAACATCGAACATCGAAGTGGAAGAGAATGAAGAAGTGGCTTCTGCTTTGGCCTCTTATCCCGGTAGGGCGACGCGGCCCGCGGCGCCGACGCTTTTAAAGTTTTTAACCGCGAGTGAACGCTAATGAACACGAATGGGAATAGATATTGGAGATTGGATATTGGGGTGAGGAAGAAGTCGCATCTTAAGGCAGGGACCTTTGTCCCAAAGGTCCTTTATTGAATGCTTGGTTATTGAAGAAGCAGCTTCTTCATAGGGGGCGACAGCGTTTCGCTGGCTGTGACACGCCTCTTGCGGGACGGCTCTTCAATCGTGGCGGCGCTTTCCAAGTGCCATACCTTTCTTTCGCATCATTCATTCCGGATATTTGACCATTGATTTCGCTGATGAACTGATGGGAGACAGAAGAAAAGAAGTGGCGTAGTCATGCACTGCTCGAAACATGGAGCGGGACGCTCCATGGACGGCCTGGAGCAAGATGCTCCAGCAACGGGAAGAGTCGGCGCTGCGAGGCCGCATCGCCCTACCGGAGCAAAACTTGGAACGGAATGTTCCAAGGACGGACTGGGACTGCAAATCCCAGCCACATGAAGAGGTGGTTTGTTCTTATTCTTCCCCAATAACCAATCACCAATAACTCTTCCCTCTCTGCGTCCCTTGGCGACCTTTGCGGCTTTGCAGTTAATCTTTCTTTCTGAAAGAGTCGGCGCCGCGGGCCGCATCGCCCTACCGAGGGGAAGACGGAACTGATAAGCTCATGCGACGGCTTCTTGCAGGACTTCGGGGTGCTTGAGAGCGATATGGATCAGCGTTCGTGCGGCGCCCGAGGGTTGGCGCTTGTTTTGTTCCCAACTCCGAAGCGTGTTGATGCCGATTCCCAATAATTCGGCAAAGGCTTCCTGAGTGAGGCCGAGAGTGTGACGCGCCTTGGTGACCTCTGGCATGGACTTCCATGCGGTAGCTGACTTGCGGCGCTGGGATTCCGGATTGAGCGCGACGCGGGAAAGACTGCCATCGGCTCTTTTGAAAATTCGAAAGGCCCTCGATGGTGCTCGCTCGCCACGCTCCAGCGCATTTTTTCTCTGCTTTAAGGATTCGGCCTGAATCGGCTGTTTGGTGAGGCGGCGAACTGTAACTTTGGTGGAAATTTTGGTTTTCATGGTAACTTGCGTTTTAATTCCCTGATGCGATCGGGGCTGGGATTTTCGCATTCGTTTTTGGCATAAATATCAAGCAATAGAATTCGGTTGTCCTCAGTGATCCAATAATAGATGACGCGAGATCCTCCTCGTTTACCGTGGCCTTTTGCCGCCCAGCGAAGTTTTCGGCAACCACCTGAACCGGGAATGATGTCCCCTGCGTCCGGTCGATCATACAAAAACATCTGGATTGCGAAGATTCCGTCATCCCCGATCAGACGCAGTGCTTTTTCGGTGAAAACTGGATCTTCCTCAAAGGTCAGTGGCTGAAACATACGAAGAAATGCATCGGGGTCAATGTCGTACTTTGTACGATCTTTGGGATGATGTGATGTTTAGGTTTTTGCGGGCTCTTTCGATCAGTTGAAAAGTTTCCGATCGAGCGAGCGGTATTGGATGGCTTCGAGGATGTCGTTGGGGCGGATGTCGGGGGATCCGGCGAGGTCGGAGAGGGTGCGGGCGACTTTGAGGATGCGGTCGTGGGCGCGGGCGGAGAAGTTCATTTCCTGCATGGCGTGTTCGAGGTAGGCGTTGGCTTCGGCGTTGGTTTTGCAGTGGATTTTCATTTGGCGCGGGTTCATGGCGGCGTTGGTGGTGCTGCGGTCTTTGCGGAAGCGCTCGGCTTGGATGAGGCGTGCCTGGGTGACCCGTTCGCGGATGGTGGCGGAGTTTTCGCCGCCGGCTTCGGATGATGAGAGGTCTTTGAAATCGACGAGCGGGACTTCGACATGCAGGTCGATGCGATCGAGGAGCGGGCCGGAGATGCGTTGACGGTAGTTTTCGATTTGGCGCGACGAGCAACGGCATTCGCGTTTCGGGTCGCCGTAAAATCCGCAGGGGCAGGGGTTCATCGCGGCGACGAGCATGAAGCGTGCGGGGAAGGTGAGGGATCCGGCGGCGCGGGAGATCGTGACATCACCGTCTTCGAGCGGTTGGCGCAGCACTTCGAGGGTTTGGCGGCGAAATTCGGGGAGTTCGTCGAGAAAGAGCAATCCGTGGTGAGCGAGCGAGACTTCGCCGGGGCCGGGGTTGGTGCCGCCGCCGAGCAACCCGGCATCGGAGATTGTGTGATGCGGCGAACGAAAGGGGCGGATCGTGAGAAACGACTTCATCGGATCGAGCGTGCCGGCGATTGAGTGGATGCGGGTGGTTTCGATTGCTTCGTGTTCGGTCATGCCTGGCATGATCGTGGGGATGCGTTTGGCGAGCATCGACTTGCCGGTGCCCGGTGGACCGATCATCAAGAGGTTGTGTCCGCCGGCTGCGGCGACCTCGAGGGCGCGTTTCACATGGTGCTGGCCTTTCACTTCTTCGAAATCGAGGTCGTAGGATTTTTGCGAACTGAAGAACGCGCGTCGGTCGAGCTTGAAGGGTGGTATGACGATGTTGTCTTCGAGAAATTCCCATGCATCGCGGAGTGAGCGGATCGGGTAGACCTCGATACCATCGATCACTGCGGCTTCGGGTGCGTTGGCTTCGGGCACGAGCAAGCGGTGGCGGCCGCGGCGTTTTGCTTCGAGTGCGATCGAGAGCACGCCCTTCACCGGGCGGACCGCGCCATCGAGGCCGAGTTCGCCAACCACGCAGCAATCGTCGGCATTGAAGGGCTTGGTGCGGCTGGCGGCGATCATTGCGAGCGCGATGGGCAGATCGAAAGAGGGTCCTTCCTTTTTCAAATCGGCGGGCGCGAGGTTCACGGTTTTCACGCCATCGTCGAGAAACAGCGCCGAGGCGCCGATCGCGGAGGTCACGCGTTGGGATGACTCGCGGACGGCAGCATCGGGCAGGCCGACGATGATGACTTGCGGTTTGTCGGCGCCGCGGGCGTTGACCTCGACTTCGACCTCCACGGCATCGATGCCGCGGAGTGTGGCTGAAAACATTTTGGTAATCATTTGAACACTATGAGAGTCGGGGTGGAAATTGCGTGTCGCAAGTGGAAAAATCGCATGGTGGTGAATTTCATCCGTTGGAGGCTTTGATCTTCCGGTGGTTGCTTGCCATGGAGTGGCGTGTAGAATGACGGCTGTGGCGGGTGTTTCATTCACATTTCTTGGCACGGGGACATCCGTGGGGGTACCGGTGATCGGTTGTGGCTGCGCGGTTTGCACCTCGGAAGATCCGCGCAACCGCCGGCTGAGGTCATCGGTCTTGGTGCGTGCGGGCGGCACGACGGTGCTGGTGGATTCCGGGCCTGACCTTCGCATGCAGGCCTTGCGCGAGGGCATTCGGGAAATCGATGCGGTCGTTTACACTCACGCGCATCTCGATCATGTCGCGGGCTTTGATGAGCTGCGGGCCTTTTGTTGGCGGCGTGATGAGCCATTGCCCTTGCATGCCACCGAAGAATGTTTGGGCACGCTCAAGCAGATGTACGGCTGGGCATTTTCTGAAGACAACCATTACCGCGGCTATGTGAGGCCCGATGCGAGAGTGATCGACGGGCCATTTGTGATCGATGATTTGCGGATCACGCCCTTGCCGGTCGAGCATGCGGCGCTCGAAACCGTGGGGTATCTGTTTGAATATCCCGGTGCGCGGAGTCTTGCGTATTTGCCCGATGTGAAACGGATCCCGAGCGATACCTATGATTTGATTCGTGGCGCGGATGTCTTGGTGGTTGATGCCTTGAGGCCGGGAGATCATCCGACACATTTTTCGTTGGCCGAGGCCTTGGATGCGGTGGAGCGCAGTGGGGTGGGTGAGGCATGGCTCACGCATTTGGGTCATGAAAACGAGCATGCTGCGCTGGATGGCTCGCTGCCCGATGGCGTGCGTGTGGCGTGGGATGGTTTGCGAATCGGGCTATGAGTTGCGGGTGCTTGCATCGATGGGATCGAGGGCTCATGGTGCGTGGCATGAGATGCATGGGAATGCTGGCCGGCGCGTTTGCAGCGATGAGTCTCATGGCGGTGGCGACACCGGCGGTCGATGGCGTGGCGGTGCTCTACAACTCCGCGATTCCCGACTCGGCCAAGCTCGCGGAAATTTACCGTCGCGCGCGTGGGATCCCTGAGGAAAACCTCATCGGCCTGGACATGCCGCAGGTGCCCGACATTTCGCGGGCGGACTACGATGCCAAGATCGCTGGGCCCTTGCGTGCGGAGTTTGACCGCCGCGGATGGTGGCAGAGGGCGCGTGATCGCGATGGCTTGACGATGCCGCGCAGCAACAAGATCCGCGTGTTGGTGACGATGCGCGGTGTGCCTTTGCGGATCCAGCCAACGCCGAAGCCCGCGCCGTCGGCAGACAAGGCTCCAGAA
>JBKDYW010000066.1:0-3960 GCA_046308575.1 Verrucomicrobiota bacterium | reverse complement strand
CCGGGTGCAGGTGCTGAAGAAAAATCCTACCACGCAAGCCAACGAATGGGTCGAGGGTCGGGACAGTGTTTCCAGCGAGTATCGCGGCTCGACGCTCATCGAGCGCTACATCGATCCGAACAACACGAGTCTGCCCGACTTTGCCACCAACACGAGTGCGAACATCGACGACTTTTATCGTTTCCGCGTCATTCAGACCCGCAAGTTCGCGCCTTGAGCCTGGCTCCAGAAGAAGTCCCCGCCCATGAGCCTCCCAAATTCATCTTCACAGCCCAAGCGCCGCCGAGGCATTGCGCTGATTCTTGTGTTGGCGGCCTTGCTGATGATCGGCGCGATCGTGCTGTCCTTCCTTAGTTCGGTGACCAACGACGCGAGAAGCTCCTCCGTGTTCTCCGAGGATGCCCGCGCCAAACAGCTTTCCGAGACCGTCACCAATCTCGTCATGGGCCAGATCATTGAGGCGACCAAGGGATTCAAAACAGGTGGCAATACCGACGCCAACCGACTCGCTTGGGCTTCGCAGCCGGGTGCGATTCGCACTTACGATGCGAGTGGAAACGCTTTTCAAGTCTTCAAGCTCTACTCCTCAGCTACCATGGTTGGGAATGCTACAAGTTCGAATTTTACAGCTGATCTGCCAACGAGCGCCGACCAAGTGGCGATCAGATCAGGAAATCACTCCATTTTCACCGACCTGAATGCCCCGGTGGTGGATGGAGGCAACCAAACTGTCTTTCCAATTGCCGATCCCGCTGCGCTTGGTTCGGTGGAGGGTTTCACGGTTTCGAATAATTCCTCCTTGGGCACTGTTACCGGAAACAGCACGCAACCTCGACTCCTTATGCCTGCCCGTTGGCTCTACATGCTCAAGGATGGCACGCTGGCAGCCGCCACTGCCACTGCCAATACGAGCACCGCGACAGTCTCTGGAGCTAGCGCCTCCAACCCCATCGTCGGCCGCGTCGCGTTTTGGACTGACGACGAAACCAGCAAGGTGAATATCAATACCTCAAGCGAGGGGACTTTTTGGGATGTTCCTCATGTGAATTCGACTACCGAAAGAGGTTTTGCCTCCTCTCAGCCCGCGCAGAAGGAATTTCAGCGTTACCCGGGGCATCCTGCCATGACTTCTCTCGCACCGGTGTTTTTTGCGACAAGCAACACCACTACCGGCAATCTCACGCAAGACCAGCGCAATGCCCTCTATTCCGTAGCACCAAGAATCGTTGGCGGAGGCTCCAATTCCGGCTCGAGCTTTGCCAACTCAACCCTCACGCCCGACTCCGACCGCCTTTATGCCAGCGTGGATGAATTGATGTTCACGGCAAATCGTACATCTCAAGACGCAAACGCCTCCATCACCGCCGAAAAGGTTCGCCAGCGCTCTTTCTTTCTCACCGCCAGCAGTCGCGCTCCCGAGGTGACCATGTTCAACACACCACGCATCGCCATTTGGCCAATCTATAGAGGTTTGTCTGCCAACAACACGACCGCCTATGACAAGCTCATTGCCTTTTGCTCGACTATCAATGGAAGCCCCTACTACTTCCAAAGGGAAAAGCCTTTAAGCACGACCAACGACATCAACATTGCCCGTAACATCGAACTCTACAACTATCTCCGCACCTTGACCGGCAAGGCAGTTCCGGGCTTTGGAGGCAATTTCCTTAGCAAATACTCCGCAGATCGAGATCAGATTCTTACCCAGATCTTCGACTACATCCGCAGCGCCAACCTCAAGGACGACAACATCACCCTTGCTGCCAACCGATTTTCGACCACTGGTTTTGTCGCGCCGACTCGTTACACTACCGCCGGCGGCACGGATACCATGGGCTTCGGGCGCTTCTACACGGTCACAGAGGCCGCGCTTGGGTTTATTTGCAATGCGGTCGCCGATGATCCGGCCACAACAGGCACTGATGAATCGAGTGGCAGCAATATCACGGTCTCATCAAATGCCACTCTCGGAAACAAGGTCCTTGGAGGCACCCCGCTTGCCGCCGGCGAAAAATACATCCAGGCCATCTTTGTGCCGGAGTTCTTCTCGCCAATGTTTGGATGGAGCGAGCTGAGTGATGGAAAGTTTCGCATGAGGGTCACAGGCCTAGAGAATCTCACTGTCACGGTAGGCGGGGCGACACAGAATCTTTTTCCAGCCTCGGTTTCAGCCACTGCGACTGATACGATAAACAAGGAGACCATTTTCTGGGGTAAAAGAACTACAGGATCGCCCGGGCCTGCTTACTTCGCCGTTGGTAAAGGCTCCCCTGCGCGCGGATCGCTGCCTGCCGATTATACAACCGCAGACGCCGTCTATCCCTACATCGGCACGCCCATCAAAATCACTGCGCCTGTTACCGGAGGAACGATGGCTTTCACGGGTGGCAACATCACGATTGAGCTTTACGCCAACAACACCGCATTGCCTGCGCCAGGGCCGGATCGTGATGCCCGCCTCATGCAAAAAATTGAGATCCAGATCCCCAATGGTACATTTCCTGTGCCGAACTTGGTTTCAACCGGAACTACCATTGAAAATACAGGGGCTGCGGGCTATACGCCGTCATACCAGCAAGTAACCACGAAAGAAAACTGGTGGGCTTTTTCGAGCAACGGCACGGTTTCGGGTAAGAATGGCAGACTTAACTTCATCAAGGACTGTGCGAGAAATAATGCCTCACGCGAGGTCTCGGGCGATTTTTTTCGCACGGGAAACAGCACCACAGGCCCCTTTGATGTCGTTCGCAGCGTTATGCCGCGTCATGGGGATTTCAGGCTTATTGCGGCCTCTTCCAATTTCACCTCTAGTGGTACATTTGTAGCGCATCCTTCGTACGGAGTTGACACGACTTTCCTTGCACACACACTACCTGGGAGTCGCGGTGGTTCTCAGTGGCCGGGCAGAAATAATAACGGCCGCTACCTTTCCACCGTGACAAGTGGTGTGTGGAATAATGCTGCGGATATACCCTCAGGCGCGGCTGCGGCAGACCGACCGGAAGCAACTGGTGATTTCGACACGGGGTTTTCAACTTATACTGACGGTCCCTACATCAACAAACCCGACGAGGGCATGGCTCCTCTTGTGGCGGGAGAAATTCCCTACTTCGTTTCGGATGCCTACAGAGCCGCTCCCGGGCCGACTTTTTTCACACCAAACCGGATCATGCGTTCGGCGGGAATGTTCGGCTCGCTGCCCACCGGAGTGAAAGCCGGGGTCCCATGGAGGACGCTGCTCTTCCGCCCACAGCCAAGCCACCCAAGCCATAGCAGCACGATTGCCGATCACTTGCTCCTCGACCTCTTCTGGATGCCCGTGGTCGAGCCCTACGCGATCAGCGAGCCCTTCTCCACCGCTGGCAAGATCAACATGAACTATGCCATCGCACCCTTCGATTACATCAGCCGCAAGACCGGCATGGCCGCAGTTCTCCGAGCTGAGAAATTGTTTGCCATCCCCAACAATGCGGCTGCGCTTAACGATTGTAAGACTTACGGCCCGTCCGCTCCCCCATGGACTGGAGACGCACGGCGGGAGATTGATGAAAATCAAACCTTGAAGCAATTTGATGCTCTCTTCGCAGGAGGAGAAATCTACAAGTCCGCGTCACAAATCTGCGATATCCATCTCATTCCTACGGGAACCACCATCACTCAGAGTGGTAACACAACCAATGCGGATGCTGTAATGACAACAGGGGACACAGCATTTTGGAACAGCAGTAATAATATCGCGGGCGATAACATGCGCGAGCGTCCCTACGCGAACCTGCTTGGCCGCCTCACCACCAAATCCAACAGCTTCACCGTCCACTTCCGGGTGCAGGTGCTGAAGAAAAATCCTACCACGCAAGCCAACGAATGGGTCGAGGGTCGGGACAGTGTTTCCAGCGAGTATCGCGGCTCGACGCTCATCGAGCGCTACATCGATCCGAACAACACGAGTCTGCCCGACTT